>NZ_AP025021.1 GCF_019977735.1 Calothrix sp. PCC 7716
AACAACGATACCCCGCAGAAAATAACAACGGATGCGACCGCTCTAAAACTTTAATTGATATCATTGCTGCTGGTATAAAGGTATTGTCCGATGGGTCAATTGAAGTCCCCATTAGTAAGACAAGTAGTAAGACAATTTCAACAGAAGAACTTAAATCGGTAATCAAAGATGAGTTGTTGTCTGAACTTCAAGAAGTCCTGAGACACGAGCTTACAGGTGTAAAACAAGAAGTAGACGAGAAGCTCGCGGCATTTTGTGAGCGAATAAACACAACTGAGCAGTTTGAATCTACACCTAAGTCTAAAAAAAAGGCGCCAAATTTATTAGTTCCTGTAAAAGGCGCCGAAATGCCAGCACCCGAAGAAAAAGCCCCCAATAAAAACCCTGCTCAAAAAGCGAATACCTTAACTAAAGTTGATAAAGAAGTAGTCAAGCTATCAGCGCTTATACAAATTTGGTTGCGAGTTGAGAACAACAACAAATTTATTCGGCGTAAAAAGAAAGTAAGAGAGTATATTGAACGCAGTTGTTTATCTTATTATAACGCTCAGAAAGTTACACCTTCAGGTTATGATTACCTTGTTACCATTTTTTATGAGAATGATGAAGACTTAGATAAACAAGTTTATGACTTATTTCGGGAGATGGACTCAATAGCGGATATGGATTACTGCTTTATCGAAGTTGATGCAAGTGAGGTTGGTACTGATAGAAGATGGTAATTTACTTATATATCATAAAAGGGCATCAAGATGGTACAGCAAAAGCTTAATATTACTCAACTTAAAGAATATCTTAAAAATCGTTCTCAAACGGAACTAATCGATGATATTACCGAGATGTTTAGAAAATTTCAGTCGGTTAAAGATTATTACCACATTCAGATTTATCCTGAAGACGAGAAAGAGATTGCCACTAAATGTAAAAAAGTTATCTCAGATGAGTTTTTTCCATCACGAGGATTAGGTCAGGCTAGGTTATCAGTTGCTAAAAAAGCTATCTCTGAATACAAAAAGCTGTGTAATTCAGATGTAGGTTTAATTGATGTTATGCTTTTTTATGTAGAGCAAGGGGTGAAATTTACCAGTACTTATGGCGATATTGATGAATCTTTCTATATAAGTATGGAAGGAATGTATGAACAAGCATTAGGCGCCATTATTAATCCTGAGTTGAAAGATATTTTCCGAGAACGGTGTCGAAAAATTAAATTAGATGCGTCGGGTTTAGGATGGGGCTTTGAGGATGCTTTATGCGAAGCATATGAGTATACTTTTGGTAAGAAATAACTTGAACTTTGTTGGCGCCTGTCGTTTGAGTGGCGCCTATGCTGTCACCATGCTATGACAAGGCTTTGAGGTATATTGTCGCCTGTCGCCAGGTAGTTGCAAAATAGCGTTTTTAGGGGTTTATGTTGCTCCTTGAGGCGACAGGTGACAGGTAATAAATATTAGTAAATCGTGAAAGTGTCATCAACTAATTTACCCATATTTGCATTTTCAAGCTCTTGCATAATAGCTTTCATTTCCGAGGCATTTGGTCTATAGTTCTTGAACCTAAAGTTACGATAAGCATCACGAACTTTAATGCTTGTAAGCTGTTGTTCGTTCATGTACTTAATAAAAGCTTGTGCTTTGTCGCTAATATTTGAGGAAGAGTTATTATCTAATGATTCATGATTATCATTGGTCTGTTCTGATGCATCTTGAGATAATAAATCATTTAGCCTTTTGATCGCAGCCTTCCACAAATTTCTTGGCAACTCCTCAATGGGTATATCATCCTCCACTTGTTCTTTATCTTGGTTTTTCGCTTTAATTTCCGCGTGAGCGGAAGCTATTATGGCATTGTAAAGTTTGGCAGGATTTAACCAGTCAGGGATAGTAATTTTAAATTCAGATAGTACATTACCATCTGCGTCTTTATAACCAATTAATTCTCCTTTATAGAGGGGTGTCATATCATTGGTGGATCGCAGTTTTATTTCAATAGTACCCGATTTCTTCGCATCACTAAAACCGCTCGAACCACCTGTACCAGCATTGGTGTTGCTATGAGTAATTAAGATCATTGCATCGTGTGCTTTGCGAGGATTACCAATTACACCTTGAATTAATTTTGGAGCATTTTTAGCACATTCTGGTTGTTCGCCATAAGTGGTCAACTCATCAATAATTATTGACTCCCAAGCATCTTTTTCTGTACGGGTTTTCCACCGCTCAAATATTGCTTCTATGCCTTCATTTATACTCACCCAGTTCTGTTCACCACCGTAGATTTCTGCTTTTAGTTTTTCTAAAAATACCCATTTTTCGGCTGTGTTTTGATGAGCATGGGGGTCTAATACCATCGCTGGCTTGATTCCCCAGCAGATGAAACGTAAAAGCACCAGTGCTGCCGTGAAGCTGGATTTACCACTGCCCATATCGCCAGAGACAATTACAGGTTTAAATTTAAGAGCTTCAAGCCAACCACTTTCATGTTCTTTGACTAATTTGAGGTAACGTTCTCGGAGAGTTTGTACCCCAGTTACTTTGTTTTTGGGGTTAATTTGATCGTCAAGGGTGGTGCCTGGTAGCTGTTTTGGTTGCATTGCCTCGGTTAGCATTTGAGCTTGGCGTTCTGCTGACTCTCGAATTTCGGTGTATTCGGCTTCGGTGATATCGCCTGCTATCAAGGCATCACCAAAAGCTCTACCAGCATTTACCTGTGCTTGAAGGCGCCCATAATCTACCCAAGCTTCAAGGTTTAAACGCTGCTGAATAATACCCTTTGCCCAAAATTCGTTAATCTTGGCACGGAATAAGGGGATAGCAAAAGCTAATTTACGCGCTCGGTCGTTAGCCTGTACTGAAACATACCCAAAACACGCCGCAGCCCCAAAGCCTAAAAGTGCCTTGTAAGGGTTGTAAGGTTCGTCGTTTAGGGTTTTTAGATAGGGCTTACCATAACCATCTTTCTCAGCAATTTCACGCGGTAGCTTTGGTAATTTTCCTTTACGGTACTCAGGATTAGTTGGTAAGCTTTCACCTGGAGCTTCCACAGCCCAAGTTGGAACAAGGTAGTAATTGGATTTGTTGTTTTTAAGCTGGTTTAAAGCTTCTTCTGGGGTTGGGACATGGTACTTAGGCGGTTCAGGTTTAGGCGTTTTCCAACCCATTTTCTGCGCTTGCTGCCAGTCGGCTAGCTCTTTTTTATACTTCTGCTTCAGCCTAAAAGCTTCGTCGCGGTGCTTCTGGATATGACTGCGTAGTTCAAAGGGAGTAGGCTGATACGAGTATTCATAGTATCTGATATCAGTACCGTAGAAGGCGCCTGCCAGCAGTAAAGTACCAATACCCATGCAGCCCAAGTTTAATAGGTTTTGACGTGATTGCTTTGGGCTGGGCAGTACCGTATCAATCACGTCTTGCTCAAGTTGAAACTGTTTGTTTTGTGACATGACTATTTTCTGCGTCTAAGTAAGAAAACAAGTATCGCAGTGATGGCTATTGCAACCCCATAACCCATGTAATCAGGTGCTTTTTGCTGCACGGGGTTGGTGAATTCTTGTTGTTGACTGTAATAACGCTCGTTTCCTTTGATTGCGCGGTCGGACGCTTCCCAATGAGGACGTAGCGCAAAAAATCCCACGCTGGTAATGGTTGTGGCACGACTTATAGATTTCCAGAAGTCTGGATTTAGTTCAATACTGAAACCTTTCTCTGATACGGCGCCACTAAACTGCTCAAATGCTGCAATTACCGTGGTCATCACTGCAACAGAGTAACCAATGGTACAAACATAGGCAGGGATGGCGATAATACGCGCGACTGCGAAACTTCCTGCCATGATTGAGCTAACCGTGAATGTACTAGATGCTACAGCGAGAGTATTGGCGTTTTTAAAAAGGGCATCTAGAAAAGAATCAACCCGCGCGTTGTCTTTGGGGGTAACTTCTGTAAAGCTTTCTGGCGCCGAAGTTTCTTGATGTTGAACCGAGGACGGCTGCTGAAATAGCTGCAATAAGATATCATCTTGTGGATTCTGCATAAAGCAGGAAATTAAGGATTTAATTTGTTGAGCGTGCTTGTATCAATTAAATCTGCCTCGTAAAGAACGGAAAGGATGGAGTCTTCTATGCTTTCACCACTTGAAGTAAACGATAAATAGGAATCTTGTATCGATAATTTGCTACGTGGGTAAAATTCAACGTCTTCATAAGTTAAATCATCCTCTGGAATCGAATCATCAATTGCTATCCAGTCCTCTTCGACTTCAAGTAGCCATTTATTAAAATCGTCATCGATAAAAGAGAGAGACTGTCCAAGCTCAATGTCAGATAAAGAGCCAAGTAAATCATTTAAACTTTCAAATCGTTTCATCGAACACCTCCCTTTATGAGTGGTAAGAATTCGCAGAATGTCCCTGGCAGGTGTGGAGCTACCAGGGAGAATTATTTTTACAGTGAGCGAATCAGGCGCCCGAAGAAGTTACCGACACCTCGGAAGAAACCACCAATGGCACCAGTGATATTGGACAACTTAAACCCACCACCAACCGAACTAGGTAAAGTGCGTTGGGGAATGGCGCCCAAGTTAGCTTGGCTACCGTCACGTTGAATTGCAGCAAGCCTCGCAGCTTCGTACTCTTTATCAGCCTGAGATTGCATCGCAGCTAGTTTCTGCTGCGCGGAGTTGCCCATTTTAGTAAGCTTGTCACGGTAGGCAATGTCCCCCAGCCGCAGGTTGACTTGATGCTGGGCATTTAAAAGGTTCATCTGTTGGGCGTGTTTGACATCAACTTCAGTCAGGTCATTAGTTACTTTCTGCTTTTGTTGTTCCAGAAAGTTCATCCACTGCTTGTTTAAAATCAGCCCCTGTCCCTTCATTTGGACAATTTGACCTCCATTTTTTGCTGCCGATTTAAGCAGATACAACACCGCTTGATTAATATCCTTTGTGCCGTCGTAAATTGTTGCAGCCTGTTTCAGCACGGGTTTAATATTCTTCCGGGCTTTCGTAGTCATGTTGGCATAATCAGCCAAGTGGGTCGTTGCTTCCTCATCACCCATCATGGCTTTAATAATAGTTTCGGTATCTAAACCAAAGATAGTTTGAGAAGCACGAGAAACATCAGGCGCCGCAACGTGAATTTTGATTTTAGGGTTTTGATAAGTCATGATTTTTCTTAGTTTTGGTCAATGTAAACATTATTTTGTTGAACATATCCAGGCATTGCTTTTGGCTCAGAAAAATACCTATTAATAACACTTGGTATACGTCGAGCGTCCTTACAAAAGCGTGATTGTGAACTGTTACAAATTGGCGCCATTGTATAACTTCCAAGCGTTGCTAATAACAACAAACCAATTACACCGCGAGCAATTGCATCAAGTTGATTAGGTAAAGAGTGACGATACGCGCGCTCATCTTGAACTCGATTGGAAATCATTTCTATTACAGTGCGTAAATCACTTGTGTCTTTTCCAACATGGGCTTTACGGTAAAGCTCCTGCGTAAGTACTCGAATCTTGTCTTCATCACTGATTAGCCCTAGCTGGTAGCTTTCACGCTGCCAATCTATATTGTTTTGTTTCGCGCGCTCCAATGAATTCCCCAAGTTCGTTAACCCAGTTTCTATATGCTGTCCAAGTCTCATAATTTTTCCCCCAGTTTTTACAGTTCTTCGAGCGTGAGCGTGTCTATTTCAATACCGGAGATACCGTCAGAGCTTTCCCACCTCCACGGCGCCTCGTCTCCAAACATTTCCCCACAACCCTCTTGTGACAAAGACTCTGGCTCGTCCCATGCACCCGATAAAGTTAAAAGCTCAAAGATACGCTCTGCTTTCTCACGTGCTGGCTCGTTATCAATCGAATCAAGTGCGTCTTTGTTGCCCTGTGCTAAACTCCAGATGATTTCTGGCGCCACATCTCCTGAGAGATTTGGTAATAGTTGACCGTGAGCTAATGGAAAAGGAGTATCATCAATCGTTGTAAAAAAGTCATAGGGGTTAGTTTCTTGCTCTACCCACTCACCACCGTCGTTGTAGTAGAGAGAAAATTCTGTAATTCCCTCGCATAGCAGACCAGTAGCAAAACTCTCAACATCACTTTCGTCATCAAAGTGGTATGTCCGCAGGTCTTCTAGTTCAGGGTTGTTGTTGACTGTGATTCGCCAGTCAGGGTTATTACTTGTCATGGCATAATTTCCTTGTTGTTCTCAAAACAAGCGTTCTAAGTAGAATCATCTTTCCTAAAAGCGGGTACATCCCTTTACCATTGCGGCGAGCGCGCTTTTATTTGCTTCTGCTACCTGTGTTTTAGGCAGTTCAGCTTTTGGCTGGCTTGAGGGTTGTTTATCACTCTCAAACTGGAAAATTAGTTTCTCAACTGCCCCAGCCAACGCCTGTGGTGGAATGTCTAGGGGCAAACCAGCAATTCTGCACGCTTCAATAGCTGCAAAGTAGCTAATGGTAATTCGGCGTGAAGAATAATTACTCATGTATTTCCTCCAAGGTAATTTCAGTTAGAAGTTTCAATCCTTGAGCGTTGATGAATTGAGGTTCTCTCAGGGTGACGAAACCTAGAGAAGCAAGCCTGTCTCCTACTCCAGAATTAGAGGCGCCGCCACCCCAACACACAAGATATTGAGCTTTGTCCAAATACCCGCCATTAGTAACAAAATTGGCGAATTTCTCTATCCGTGTATCCCACCAAGTTTGTAGGCATTGTTCATACTCGGTTTTAAATGGTTTCCCGGTTAGATGGTTGCCCCCGTAAGTAAAGGTTCCAGCTAATATGCCTTGGTTTACCAAGTTAGGAGAATGTTTTACATCCTTACTCAAAAAACTATCTGAGTCGTTACGCTTATCCAGCATCTCAGCAATCATCTGGTGTAATTCACCACATCCACCTTCTAATAAATGTCGGTCAATTACTGCACCACTGCCATTAAAGATAGTTATCAGCCAGGTACTAGAACCAATATCTAAAGCTATAGCAATCTCCGAAGCATCCAAATGTAGGGACTGACTACCAAATAAACAATAGGCGATGCTGCCAAATCCTTCTGGATAAATGCCAGTAATGGTAATTTCTATAGTTTTAGTAACAATCTCGCGACTAACCGGATGTTTGTGTTGGAAAGTGTGAACTCCCTGGACTTTGCGTTTGATTTCAACACCCCACCTATCAGGGTTGTGGTTGCTTAAACTAATCCAAAGTTTCGACCCATCTGGCACATTAAGAATAGCTAAATCAGCCAAAATACTTTCTAACGCCAGTTCTGCTTTTAAAGCTTTGTTTTCGTGCAACAAAGTATAGTTAGCTTGTGCCGTAGCTGCCGTTCCCCAAAAATACTGTTTTTCCTTGAGGTCTGAGCGAGAACCTTCTACATAACAAACCCATGCTCCCGAACTAGAAATGGTTTCATGGTGATTAATGTTACGATTCCGCAATAGCGAATACGCAGCAGGAACAACAACCGTCATGTTGTCGTAAATCGCTTTTCCATAACCAGCACCCAAGTCCTTACCGCTAATTAGCGATTTTGACCGCAAACTGGCGCAATAGCTAACGGTAGCCAGCCAGTTTTCTGAGTTGGAATATTCAACTGTCATGGTTCAAATGTTTTGTAACAATTCTTTAGATAATTGCTTTGACCAGCGTAAAACTGGCTGCAACGCGGTTGTAGTCAGCAATGTGGTAAACAATGAAAACTCCTATTCAACAGGAACTTTCACCTTCAAAGACTGTGATTAGGCGCCCTCGGAGCCACTTTCCGGCTTCCATTGCCTTTGTTACGTGACTTTTTTTGGCTGTTAACAATATAGTAACAACAGGTGCGTCACCTCGTCAACTAGTGACCAGTTAGTTACGACAAACGCGACTAGAGGCGATAATTTCAAACAAGTGAAATATTATTCATAGACACTTGTTTAATGCCATCCCAAAAGCCTCGTATAACACTGCGACTAGACCAAGAAGATATTGACCGCTTAGAGAAGTGGGCTAAAAAGGAGTTTTTGACAGTCCCCCAACTAACACGGGTGATAGTCAAAAAAGCTATAGCCGACTACTTCAAGCTAAAAAATGAAGAAGAAGACTCAGAAGTTTGATATTTTCCTAGGGGATAAGTTAGGCACAAATATATCCCCTAGGAAAAGTTAGGCGCCTGAATTCCTAGGGGATAAGTTAGCTTATATGGGTATCCGCCGAGGTACATGCAAAATGGGACACGTTGTAAAATTTTGTTGCAAAACTTGTTTTAGTGATTTACTGAATTCTCAAAAAAGGGTAGAGAAACATTCAAGTTTTTGTACAGTAAAATCAACTCTTCACGCCCCAATTGTTTCTCAAAACTGTCCACTAATGAGCTTTTTTGGGATGTTTTCATCAGTCAAAAACACTACAGTTAAGCAATAAAACAACGGTAAGTAAAGGGTTTCAAGATTATCTATTTATTGAAAATTAATACTCAATCTAACTCAAGCGGGACATCTCCCTTAATAATCAAAACTAAAGACTAAATTTCTCTTTGAGTTTCGCATCGGGAACTAGACTAATTAGACTGTTCCTCTTCTTTTTCATTTCCAACCTGCAATCTTCTTAACGTTTGATTTGCAATATCTGCACTCAAACCCCATAAAAATAGATTGAGGTAGTCATATAAACCATTAACCCCAAAAGTAGCTCCAGCATTCACATATAAGGTTTGCAGCCCTAATAATACTAAAACGATTAATAAAACTAGCCATAGCAAGGGACGAATTAACCAATAACGTACGTCAGCACTAAAATTTTGAATCCCCGACAGTACTACTAAAAGTTTTGCTAACCAGTTCCAAAATTTACCACCGGGTTGTAGAGGTTTAATAATCGACTGCAAATGCAAATTAGTTAACTTAGCAAAGCTATTATTCACTAATTCAATCCATGAATTACTGCTGCTACCCATTGAGCCATCGCTTTTTGCTTCCTCTAATTTTTCTTCTATTTGTTGACATGATTGTGATGCTTTTTCAAAATCATTATTAATTAAAAAATTTCTTACATTATCTATATACGGTTTTATCTTTGCTCTCAAAGCATCTAAATTACTCAAATCATTTTCCACGGTTGCAATATAGTTAAATACATTGGCAACCTCTTGGAGACTTATAATTTGAGTTTTGATTTCTTCTTCATCTTTTTCCCCTGTTTGTATTTCTTGCTTAATTACTTCAAGTCTTTTATACAAGAAATTAATGTCTTCTTGTTTATTAATAGTTATATCCTCTTTGATGAAATTTTTGACTTTGTTATATAAAGGCATTAACATAACTTGTCTTTTTGCTTTAGGAGTTTCCATATCCTGTACTAATCTGCCAACAAAAATACCAGTAGCAATAGCAATTAATGCCAAAATAGGTGAATCTCTTACCGTAATAACTGCATTTATTTTTAAAGGACTATCAGCATTTTCTAAATTCAATCTAATAGTTCCTTGATAACGGTCTGGAAAAAGCTGATTTCGCTTAATATTTAAAGTAATTGGTTCAACTTTCTGGGGAGCTAAAACTTTAGGCTCAGAAGGGAAAAAAATCTTATCTTTATTCAGGAAATAATTTGTTTTTTCCCCTTGCATTACAGCTGTCGCACCCGTAATTTTAACAGGTGTTAGTGTTTGGTTATCTAATTGTATTGCCCATTGGTCATTAATGACACTATTCGGAAATAGCCAAGTTGCTAACCCACAATCGATTTGACAGCGAACTAATTGAATATTTAAGTTATCAACAATACTAACTACATTCGGTTCAGCATCAATATCCAGTTCCAAAGGTATTTCCAATGGTTTAATTCTAGATTGTTTTGAAGGTAAGAATTTAATATTTCCCTTATACTGTCCCGGAGTAGTCACATTATTAACTGTTACCAGAACATCACGTGGTTGACTTTCAGATAAACTTGTTCCAGCAGAAATAGTAATATTACTGCGGTCAATGACTACGTTCTTATCTTTTGCATTAGTAAGATCAGAAGCGAGCATCTGCAAATCTATAATCTCACCTCCTGTTGCTGTTAGCCTTACATTGCTAGCAAAGGATGTGGTTTTTTTGTCTAATGTTCCTTTAATTACAAAAGGTGTATCATTAGCATCAACATTCAAACGTGGTAATTCTGCTGCTAAAACATCAGAATAACTAATAAATAAGGCTAGAGAAGTAACGACAAGTATTGGGTAGCGCCAGAACTTTGACATCGAAATAATACGATAAAGTAATCAAAATAAATTATACACTAGTCCTATACTAAAACACTTATAAACAAACGTATCTAGCCATTTTTTACTAATTGGGTTTTCAGATAAGACAGCTTATGCTTCCAATTCGCTATCGGACAAATTATGGTTCAAACCCCAAAACCCAAGCTCGGCTTAGATGTATAAACTAAAACTAGTATTGTAGCAACGGTTTTATAAGGTTTAAAGGATGCTTTTATTTTAGGACTCACGGAAGGTTTATGCTTCCTAGGACAAGTTATGGTTCCAATGTTAGGAATTGATGACATTTTTCACTGGAAGGAAAATATTTCTGCCACGGAAATCTTATCCCTCTAATGGAAGGATGCTTTAATTCCGCTCAAAGTACCAGCTTTCAAATACATAAAATTAACTTAATGACAGCAAAACTAAAAATTTTAATAATTTAAGTACTATTTTGTACTAACAGACTGTGCTAATTTTATGTCGGCGGAAGCAAAAAGACTGTAGGCTAAACCTCTAGGGTCTAAATATTCTCTTAATAGCTTGTGACGAGAATTAAATAAAGCCTCTCCTGCCGATTTTTTTTGTAAAAAATCATGGAAGAAATTGATAATGAATTTATCTGCCAATTTTTCTTTGACTTCACATTGAGTACCAATTATTCCGGCAGCACCTCTATCACAAAAAAATTGTAATAAATTTTCAAAGTTTTCAGGACTATAGTCAGCAGAATCACAAGCATTAATAATAATGAAAGGCTGATGATTATCGAATTTCATATTCCACGCATCTAAATCGATTAATTGAATGGTTTCATTATTGCCAATTTTGAGATAAGGACTATTGTCAATTTCATCTATCCCACCATGAGTATAAAAATATAAAATATCCGCAGGATTACTTTTATAGCTTTTAATCATTTCTTTGAATTTTTGGCGACTATCCGTTTTTATCAATTTTAGTTGCCATTCCGATTCCAACTTTTGCAATTCTTCCCAATGATAATGTAATCGATTCAATGTTTCATTGATTGTTGCATTGATTAACAAAGGCAATTTATTACGAATAAATAAAGGCAGGTAGTTTTTTGGTAAAGGTTTATGTGGCTCTAGTTTGCAAGGTAATTGTTCAATTATATATCTATAACCCCAAAAACTATGGGGACAAACGGTTGTCTCTTCTTCATCTGTACCATAGCTAGGACAGTCTTCTGGTCTTAGTCCGTGCTGTTTCCAAGTAGGACAAAGTTTAATATTAATAGGAAATTCTTCTTTACCTTTTTCATCTAAAGAGAATTTAGGTGATTCTATTTTACGCTCATAGAGCAATTCCCAAGGAACACCTAAAGCACTAGATAACGGAGCCACTTGAATAACGGTTTCCGGTTGTAAATCTACATTTAAAGTTTGTCTTCCTTGTTGATTAGCTAATTTAGGCAATAAAGAGAAATAAAATTTTCTGCCTACATCTGCTAAT
Organism: Calothrix sp. PCC 7716; assembly: GCF_019977735.1. Taxonomy (GTDB): domain Bacteria; phylum Cyanobacteriota; class Cyanobacteriia; order Cyanobacteriales; family Nostocaceae; genus Dulcicalothrix. The sequence continues at coordinate 11,706 of NZ_AP025021.1, forward strand.
TTTACTAAATGCTTAGTTAAAACTGTTTCATCACTGCCTAAACTTCCACCATATGCCTTCATAGTGTCATCTAATTTTTGACGCACTACATTTAGAAGTTTAGTTAAACTTGAATCATTTAGATTATTTATTTGAAAATCTAAATCTTTTCCCTCATGAGTCATAAAGCGAAGCCCAATACGATTATAATTAATGTCTCTTTCGGCTATGATAGTCAATTTGCGAGGGGATTCTTGAATTAGTGCTAAATCATTAAAATTCAGCGAAACAGAACGAGTCCAAGTAATATAAGAATCCTGCACAGGAAAAGCTGACTTTGGTGGTATATCCTGTAAATTAACTCTTACATCTACTTCAATTCGTTTTGATTGTAATAAATGACCTTGTAGTAATAAGTCTATATCAATGCTATGTCGTTGATCAGAAGTAAAATTTAAATCGAAAAAGATAAACTCACTATCCCCATTCTTGGGAAGCTTAAGTTTTTGCGTTGGTTCTTTAATTTCTCCCAAAAAAGAGCTAACGACTACATCGATATCTAAATAATCTTTCTCATCAAATAAAACTTTTAGCAATTCATCTGGAATTGCTACATCGGGAATTCCTATTCCCCAGAATTTACCAATATTTACCTTCAGACGATATGACGAAGTTTCTAAATATAACGGTTGATTGGTAGGAATTAATTCTTCAGTATCTAATGAGCAAAAGCCACAATTTAGATAACGAATCGCATCAGTATTAATCACATCACTATTTGGAATTGCAGTCAAGCAATCCAATGTCTGTTTTAACGCTGAACCATAACGCTCTAGCTGGGTCGAAACATCCTCTTTCTTCTTCGAGCGAGTTTGCGGACTCTTCGGAAGATAATGTTGAGCTTTCTCAAATATTTTTTTAAATTCATTACTTTCCTTATTTATATTTGTTTTATTATCACATATTTCATCGATAATTTTACTAATTTCAATTTGAATTTCATGAATATTTAAGGTGCCGCAATCATTATTACTTTCTAAGTAAGTAAATATTTGTATTATCTTTTTAATCTGGAGTGATGAAAGAAGTAGCCGTTTATCGGTTTGAACCAGAATGCTTTGATCTATAATTTCCTCTATTTTTTGATAATTTCCGTCTAATAGAATAGCATCAATTTCTTCAAAGTCTAAATTAGAATAAAATTGAATCAACGCGAGAAAGAAAGAAGATAACTTATGGCGGATAAGAGTATGCAATCTATTCATCATATTGTAGTTAGTCAATTAATAATCGAGGGAAATTTTATTTTTACAAAAAGTAGTAATTTTTAGTAGATATCCTACTATTACCTAAAGATAATTTTTATCTGCTCTTTCCTAAGCAGGTAGCCCTGTTATTATAAATCCACCCCAATAATAGGGATGCTTGAACGGAATATTTTCTGACAATCCCAAAGTCTTGTAATAAGGATTATTTATTACTTGAATAGATTCTTTAATTATACATTTCATATACTCGCTTAATTCCATTTTTTCATATATTGTAGAAAGTTCTAAAACCTGTTTTTGGCACCAATCAATAAGTTGCTCTTCCGTTACTGTCCGCAGCCATATTTGGGCTTTATGAAGAGCAATAACAGGATGTTCTTGAGAACAAATAAGTCTGTAAAACTCCATCATAAACAATGATGTTGGCAAATCTTCAATCTTCCACAAAGTACTAACAACATAACTAACACCTGTTTCTAGAAAAGCACTTACTAGCCCTACATATTCATCAAATGGGTTTTCTGTCGTTGTGGTACCAGTCTCACAAGCCGACAAACAAACAAGGTAGTAATTACTAAAATCCAATTCCTTCAATATATATCCTACATTTAGATACCTCTTCTCTTTTTTATGTCCTGTTAATTGTAGTGCGGATTTTTTTGGTTCCTTGAAATCGTGAAAAGCATGTCCTAAAAAATGAAGGCAATTAAAACTTATATTATTTTTTAGTTGATGTACTACCTTTTCCCTCCGAGAGTCTGGATCTCCTTCTAAAATTTCAGACACTTTAGAAGACGCATTATAAGCTCTTAAATATATTGCTGTTGATTCTGTGTAACTATGAAGAAGTGCTTCATTCTCGTCGTAAGATGGATGAATAAGCAATATATCAAGGCTAGGAGGTATATTTTCGTCTAGTTGTAAGCCAAACTCTATACTTGGCAAGTAAGATAAGTCATATTTAGAACTTTGAAATACTTTTTTCTTATGATTTTTATTTAAACTTAAATTTCTGGGATTATAAGATTCGCAAAAGAAAATATGCAAAGGAATTTTATGTAAATCTCGATGCGGAATTAAGATTATATTTTTTATTAACTCATTTTTCTCGATGATTTTTAATATAGAATCCATATGTAAGACTTTATAAAGTTCATTTAAAGTTGTTTCTATTTCTTTAGGAAAATCAGATTCTTCTGAAAAATCACTCTTTATAACTGATTGCCACTTATCAATAGCTTTTTTAAATTTTATGTACTCATGATAATTTGAGGCGATCTTTTCTTCTATAGGAGTACGCTCATTTTCGCTTAAAATGAACGAAGTAACCTCAGTTATACCAATATGCCAGTATACGATGGCTATATCTTGACGTAAAAGTTTTCTATATAATTTTGTATTAGATTGATTTTTATAATTATTACCTTTACCTAAAAGCCTCATTAGACAAATATTTTTTCTTATTTCAGACAGATTTAACGCTTCCTCCTTATCAGCTATTGAAGTTATTTTCCAAGCTTCAATAATGCTAAATTTCTCTTGAAGATTGGAACTGCTTATATACTTGTATTTTTTCGTAAGTTTTCCTGATTTCTGAGCATCCAATAGCTGTATAAGTAGCTTGCTTCCCTCACTAAGAAAGTCTTTTGCTTCTTTGTAGTAATTTTTATATATTTTATATTTATTATCATCCCAGTTTTCTAGTAGAAAAGAGCTAGTCATGATAAACCCCGTCATAATTTCGAGTTTAAAATAATCTAAAGCATAATCTTGTTCTTCTGTTTTCACAATAGAAATTTGTTCCAGTGCCTCCCTATAAGCCCCCAATGATTGCTCAAGAGAGCGAATAAAATCTTTGTGTTTAAATCCTGACTTTGATTTTAGCATTTTACTTTTTTGGAACAAAAAAATCCCTTTGACATAGTAAATTTCAGAAATCTTTTTGCAAATAAAGTTAAATTTAAAAGATGAGGAATAGTAAGAATAATATTCTTTCCGACAATTTTCATAATAGTAAATTTCGTTATATAATACATTAGGAATATCAACTATGTTCTGATTTCCTTGCTTAAAATTTATCTCCGCTAATCTCTGAAGTAAAGTTCTATATTCATACAAAGATAATCGACGATCTCTATCTTTTAATAAGTTACTTCTATCTATATTTAAAGCTTCTTCAAAGTCTGTCTCTGCTTCTATTAATCTAGCTATTTTTTCATATGCTTTACCTCTTGAGAAAAATATTTTTGCATTGTAATTTTCATTAAAACTATTTTTGATTGCTTCTTCATAGGCTCGGATAGAAAGTTCATATCCTTTGGAAATTTCTTCATTTTTTTTTGATTTAAATGTATTTCTTTCTAAGTCTAAATAAATTTTTTTACCAATTTCATAACACATTTGAGAGTATATTAGATTATTACAACTTATATTTCTATCATTCAAAATTTCTGAAAGTAAATTTTCAGTCTCATCTATATCCTTCATCTTGTTCAAAATTTTTCTCAGTTTCTCTGGATATTTAAAATGGGCGTATTTATCATCTTCACTTGAAAAACTAGAAGCTTTTAAACAACTTCTTATAGAATCAAGATATCTTCCTATTTCTCTGTAAACATCACATATGTATAGATGCTTATTCTCTTCTAAACTATCGGTTAACCCATTACTTATTTGAGATATTGCTTTCAAAGCCAATGTTTCTCTTTCATTTGCATCTTCTATATGATTTATCAAATCAATTATGGCTTCTTTGTAATTACGCAGTTTAATTTTTATTAAGGTATTATTATAAGTTTTGACATCGAAGCCATCGTTGAGAATGCTAAAAATATATTGGTAGCTATAGTTAGCATAATCTTTTGATTTCATCCTCAAAAGACAACTTCCAAGTAAATAAAAAAAATCATACCTATGCCCATATTCTACTTCAGGCAGAAGGGAAAAATTTATATAATCTAAAATAAATTGATATATTTCTCTGCTATAATATTCTTTTTTCTTATTCAAGATATCTCTCAAAATATTAATTTGTTTCTCGATGTTTGTATTTGATTCATGAAGTTTGCTTCTCAATAATTCTAAGCTGAATCCTCCTTCTTCCTTAGAATTATTCCTTTTTTGCCAAAATTGATTGTCAAGAATCTCATCAGTAATGTTCCTCCAGTCAATTTCCAATATTTTACTTTCATATCTTTCTCTTTTCTCTAAATCACTTAACTTATATAACGGATCTGATTTCTTTTTTCGTTTTACATTTAAGGACCTTCGCATACTTAAAATAGCAGGCTTAATCTCCTGTAATAGATAGAGAATAATACTCTCCATCAGTAAACACATGTAATCATTAGGTTTTTTCTTAATCGGTGTTTTTAAAATATCTAGACCTTCTGACAAAATACTCTTATAGGAATTTACTGCCAAATATGTATATTTTAAAAGAAACTCAAAAATGAAGTAATCTGAAAGCTCTTTTGAAGAGGTTATAAGAACAAAGCTGGCAAAATAGGCTACAAGTGATAAGTTCCCTTCAATGTATTTTTCTTTACTTTTTTCATAGAAATCTGTGATATGTTCGATATGATTCATTTTCACTATATTTCAACTAATCGTATTTTGTACTAACTTAAATAATATTGAATTGAACTACACTCACTCTAAGTAGTTCGCGCTTTGGGTAGTTGAATGTTGTTATCCAAATGTCAATTTAAGTTAACAATTGAAAATAAACAAACCAACTATTTCATGTTCATAGGCATTATTATAACACTTATACTTACGTGTAATCATCTAGGCAATGTGTTGTTTAATGTAGACCACCCCATCCCAAACTTTCGGCTAATTAGTACATGTATATAGCCAACCAGTGCTTTAAATTTTTGTCTGTTTAGGTGGGAAATTTTATTGATGTCCACTTTCAATACTGCTCGGTTAAGCCTAAAAATATGACATTACGTAGGTTGGGTTGAGGAACGAAACCCAACATTTCCAAGCTTTTCGTTGGGTCTCGTTCCTCGACACCAACCTACAAAAATCCTTAACCGAGCAGTATTGTGTCCACTTTATCCTTTAAAAACGGCCACTTTATCTTTTAAGTGACACATTTTTTGCTTATACGCTAAAACTTTCCTGCCAAGTTATGCTTCCAGTGACAAAAATATACTAAGGCAGCCTGTAATCAAGGTGTGGCAAGCATTACAGGTATTAAAAGCATAACATTGCCGAGAGAAATTGGAAGTATAAGCTCGCCAAACGGCAATATTATGGGTATACCGACAGCATTCATGTAACACGGCTTAACCCAGTTTTCTGTTCCGATGCTACTATTACCCCAATACCTTTGAGTCTATGACCCTCTTCCAATAGATTTACGTCTAGAGTCATAGATAAAACCTAGACTACCGTCCCATACACCTTTTATTAAATGCTGCTAATGTAATTTATAACGGTTCGCGTTCAGGTAAAGTACATAAAGGTAGATAATGATGCCCACCTTACAAGAACTTTACTCTCGACTGTTATATTGTTTTGATTTTACTGCCTAGGTATACAAGACCTAAGAGTATCCAAAGCTTGATTAACAAGTTCCAGGTCGGAAGGTCTGTCTTTTTCAGGCAATTCCTGTACCAACTCCCACATGTCCCTTAGAACAGAATCAAATCCTTTAATAGCTTTATCGATTAAATCGGGTTTATAAGGGTTTAGTTCTCTGTTTAAACAAACTAGTTGATAAAGTTCCAGAGGTGATTTATCCATTGCTTTCGCCAACCTCACAATGCTTGAGCGCGTTGGATTGCTTGTTTTTAAGCACATTGTTCGCAGTCCAGGGCGAGTGATATTCGCCATGTCAGCAAATTCGCGCATGGAAATATCGTTTTCTTTAATAAACTTGAATATCAATTCCCCTAACGGACTCAGGTCTTGAGGCTTTATGGTGAGAGCAGGCATACAAGTGATTTATAAAATATATGTAGAAAAAAAGATTGTTTATTCTACATGTTATGAGGTATATTGTAGTCTAAGCAACTATAAATTGAAAGAGGATTTTAGTATGGAGCCATATAAGGAAAATAAAAATATCAGCTAAAGTGACCACTCTCTAAATAAGAGTGGCGTTTCAGCTGTATTATACTTTCATCTCTCAAAAGAGCGAGTTAGCTAACCCCTACGACTTATATCAGTTGCTTTCGCTTGGCGGCACTGTAACAGATATAGTCTAGTGGTTCAGCCTTCCGCGTTTTAATTCGTTGTCTCTATATTACCAGACTTACACCACATGTGTAGAGTTCTGTCAATTTTTGCGTTCAAATTCACAACAACTTTAATAAGTTATTTTGTGAGTTATCTACTTTACTATAATAAAATCCTATTTTCCACGAGTAAAATAGTTAAGCAATCAAATCGACAACGATTCGGCGGATAAGTAACTCGCTCCAAAGACCGTTTTAGTACTTTGGAGTTAATATCATGTCACCATGCGCTACCATCGAGCTTGAATTAGTACAGCCGTCACAAACAGTTACTGAAGAACCAATCACCCCAAATCTTGATTGGACTGACTTGCCAAAAGTCCTCCATCAAATAATTGCCTACCACCGAATCTTTGCCCTAGTTGGTGGAAGTGCCCAAGCAGGAATTTTTCTCTCACAAGCGTACTACTGGACTCCTAAAGCTAGCAACCCTGAAGGTTGGTTTTATAAAACCAAAGAAGAGTGGGAAAAAGAAACCGGACTGACCCGGCGCCAGCAAGACACAGTAGTTAAGAACCTAAAAGAGCTAGGACTATTATTTGTTGAGCTTAGAGGCATACCGTGTAAACTTTACTACCGAATAAATAAGGAAGCACTTACCGAAGCCATTGGGCGCCATCAGCCAATAGTAGAAACAGGTAAAAAAAGCGCTGAAACAACGCAAAATCAACAGTTGCACAAAAACGCCAAACTTGATGCACAAAACCGCCTAACAAGTTGCACAGAAACGCCTAACAAGTTGCACAAAACCGCCGAACTCAACCCACCTCAAAACCATACACAGCAACCGTTTCAGCCGCCCTCAGAGATTACATCAGAAAATACAACTAAAAATACACAAATATCCGCCCCGCCTAGCGGCGCCCCGGAACCCCCCCCTGGTGTGTGTGTAAATAGTATTAAACAAGAAGCCACCAAGGTTGATAACCAACCAGCATCTTCAGAAGTTGAGAAACCAGTTGTTAAAACCGATAACCAAAAAAATTCTTCATTTGAACAACGACTTCCTCATGAAGACAACAATTCCGCCCCAAGTTCGTTAAGCCGGAACAAACGAAATAGAGAAGAATCTGCAAATAGCAGTAAAAATCAACAAGTCAATCAATGGGAACCAGCCCATCACCCAGAACTAAAACAAGCCTTTCTTGAATGGAAAGCCAGAACACTCCTTGCTTCCAGTGGTGATACAGATGCATTATCAGGTTACTCCTTTGCTCGTAACTGGGCAAGAAAAAATCAAATTGATGCAAACGATGACTTTGAAAAATTTGTCGCGCGTCACGAAGCTGAACAGCAGCGAAACAAAGAGCAAGAAGAATTTTTTGCCAAACATCGAGAACATTACATGGCGCAGCTCGATAAACAGCAGCAAGAGGAAGCAGCAAGAAGAGCAGCGGCGCCTCCTAACCCCAGACTCCAAGCAATTTTACAACGCCATCTGAACAGAAATACCTAACAATTTACTGCGCGTGCCGTAACAATATGTGAACGCACTTTGTAACGTGAATTGTTAATACAGGCTTTGCTTCATCCATTCAAACATTTGAAAAATTAATATGCAAGTCACAAACGAATTAGACTTTAGAGCAATAGATAGATTGCCCCCGCAAAATATCGAAGCGGAAGAGGTGATTTTGGGTGGTATAATGCTTGATCCAAATGCGATAATAAGAGTCGAAGGCATTCTTAAGCCAGAGATGTTTTATATTTCGTCGCACAAACATATTTTCTCTGCTTTAGAAGCGCTACATCGTGACAATAAACCTACAGATTTGTTGAGTGTCACCAACTATTTGACAGATTTTGATATGTTGACGACCATCGGCGGTCGAACCAAATTAGCATCGCTGTTAGAATCAACTGTATCAGCAGTAAATATTGATGCTTTAGCTGACATCGTGATTGAAAAATATCGGCGCCGACAGTTAATAAAAGCTGCTTCAGAAATTTATCAACTTGCTTATGACACCGAAAGCGAAATTAATCACCTGCTGGACTGTGCCGAAACTAAACTTTTAAGTATCCGTACAGAAGCTATTAGCCAAGAAAACGAGCCAGTAATCTTAGCAGAGCCACTCATAAATGTTTTTGACAATATAGAAAAAATATCCCAAGGTCTTATTAAACCTGGTATTTCTACGGGATTTTATGATTTAGACCTCATAATAAAAGGCTTTCAACCAGGTAAATTAATAACACTAGCAGGGCGCCCTGCAATGGGAAAATCATCCATGCTTGGTAACATGGCAATTAATGCAGCCCGTAATTCCTCGCAACCCGTAATACTTTTTAGTACCGAAATGACAAAAGAAGAATGGGCGATGCGCTATTTGAGTCAAGAAGCTAGAGTCGAAGGAATTTATTTAGAATCTGGCAGAATTAGCAATGACCAATGGAAAGACCTAGCAATAGCTGTTGAAAAACTAAGCCAAGACAAAATATATATAGATGACTCACCAAAACTAACAGTTGCATCACTGCGTTCCAAAGTAAAGCGTATGGTAGCGAAACACGGCAAAGTTAGCATGGTCGGCATCGACTACCTACAATTAATGGCTGACATTGGAGGTGATGACGGTAGTGGTAAATCTGCTCGTCAAATTGGAGAAATCACACGACAACTAAAACTTCTAGCCAGAGAATGTAATACAACCGTCGTCCTACTTTCACAATTAAATCGTGGTGTAGAAAGTCGTAATAACAAGCGACCTCTCATGTCAGACCTGCGGGAGTCAGGAAGAATCGAAGAAGACTCCGACCTCGTAATAATGCTTTACAGAGAAGAATATTATGTCCTAGATACACCAGACCGAGGACTAGCAGAAGTCATCATTACCAAACATCGTGGTGGTCCAACAGGCATAGTAAAACTGCTATTTGAATCACAATTCACCCAATTCAAAAACCTCAAGCGCACCTATTAACTGTGGCACAGGCATCTTGCCTGTGCATTAAAGTATTTATATTTACCAAAGAGGCACAGAGAACACAGAGGAAGAACATTCATTATGTTGGCGCCAAACCTAGAAACCTCTCAACGAACCGCTGCATCTCAAAAAACATCAAAAACCAGCGAAAAACCCTCTGACAACTGGTATACACCCCAACACATAATTGACTTAGTAATACAAGTACTAAATCAAATAGACCTAGACCCCTGTGCAGAAACTGGCAAAAATATACCAGCATCCACACATTACACACATACAGACAACGGATTACTTCAACCTTGGCACGGACGAATATTTCTCAACCCACCATACTCCGAACCCGGCAAATGGATTACCAAACTAAATGAAGAAATTGCAACTGGTCGAGTAACAGAAGCCATCGCACTTGTACCAGGCGCCACAGATACCAACTGGTTATCACCCATATTAAAAACTCAACCAGTCTGTTTCTGGAAAGGGCGAATCAAATTCCTCGACACAAACTACAAACCAAAACTACCAGCAAGACAATCACATATCCTAATTTACTGGGGAGACAACAGCGCGCGGTTTCTAGAAGTCTTCGATGAGTACGGAGTAGTACAGCTACCGCAAACAATACTATCCAAATTACTGAAAGCCTCTCCCAGTGATACTTATAAAATTTTCCTAGGGGATAAGTCAGACACAAATATATCCCCTAGGAAAATAGAGGAGCTACAACCCCAATTCCCAGAAGTATCCCAAAACTGTCATTCTGAGCGCAGCGAAGAATCCATAATATCTCGCTATTCACAAGACGTTCCCAAATTCCTAGGGGATAAATTAGATATAAATATATCCCCTAGGAAAATAGAGGCACCACAAAACTGTCATTCTGAGCGCAGCGAAGAATCTATAATATCTCAAGACTTACGAGACGTTCCCAAATTCCTAGGGGATAAGTTAGACATAAATATATCCCCTAGGAAAATAGAGGTGCCCGAATTCCTAGGGGATAACTCAGATACAACAAATATATCCCCTAGGAAAAGGCGCCGACATAAGGGCGACGGCAGCGGCAGCATACATTGGCGCACCGTCACAAAAAAAGGTAAAGATTATCATGAAGCTTATTATCACTACGAATTTTGGAGCGATGGCGAGCGCGAAGTTAAATCTACCAGGTACATTCCTAAGCGGTTGCTATCTCAGGTGCAAAGCTTGGATTTAGAAAAGGCGCCTGTAAGAGAGATTTTAGAAGTGTTGGGAGTTTTATAACAACCCGTTCGTAATCTGCCTTAAAGGATAGCACGCTCAACAGAAGCATTGGGTAGGAAAAAGGGATTGTAATTTAATATGATAAGCTTTTAGCTATATAGTTTGTTTGTGCTAGGGTGTAAAAGAGTGATTCCGGAATTTGATGAAAACGGTAATTTACCACCGGGTGTACATTTTTGTGAATGGGAGGAGTTCGTAGAAAGATTTGGTACCAATGACAGAAGGTTAAATATGATACAGGGTTTGCAAATAGCAATGGAGCAATTAAAAGAAGCTGGTTGTAGAACAATTTATATTAACGGCAGTTTCACGACCATTAAACCCAACCCAGGTGATTTTGATGCTTGTTGGGACCCAGAAGAAGTTGATATGAATTATTTACGCTCCGTAGCACCTCGATTGCTTAATCGTTTTGATAAACAAGCCCAAAAATCTAGATATAAAGGTGAACTTTTTCGCTCAGATGAACCAGTAGGTGATTATGATTTAACTTCGTTTGAGTTTTTTCAACGCGATAGATTAAAAAATAAAAAGGGTATTATAGCTATTGATTTAACAAGGTGGGAACCATGATTAAAAATCAACAGGAATACGAGTACAGCAAAGAGTGCGCGCGTAGATTTGAAGAATCTATATCTTTATTAGATCAAGATGAGGAGATGAAGCGAAAAGATCATGAGAGATGGCAAATGAATCGTGATGTCAAACAATATCGTTTAGACAAATTAAATGCAGAAATCGCTGAGTATGAAAATCTTACTTCTCATGACAGTCATACCCCAATAATACTAACACTTAATGATATTTACTATTTACCACAACTTTTAATTAAAGCTAGAATTGCAGCAAAATTAACCCAAAAGGAATTAGCAGATTTAGCTAGTTTAACAGAAGAGCAAATTAAATATTACGAAGAAAGAGATTATGACGGAGCTAATTTTTCAGATGTTATGGGTGTATTTTTAGCTCTGGAAATGCAGGTAAAAAGTGGAGAATTTTTAATTCCTTTGGATACTCTTAGAAGAACCCCTATTAAAAAAGAAGAATTACTCTCTTCTAAAAGGCGCCTACCCTTATGAGTTAAAGAGAGTAAACGATTCAATAATTTAAATCTTATCCCTGTAAAAGCGCTCTTATTTATATTGCTAGAGAAATATGACTCAAACTCTTAGTACCAAACATCTTTCCTCTGAAGCAATTGATCAGCTTGTTAACCACTTGCCTGATTATATAAAAGCTGCACTCTTAAAAAAATCCGCTGAACTTGAATGCCCACTCGAAGCTACCATTGAAATGGCAATATCTAGTTTTCGCGTGGGAAGAAGCATTTAGCTTTGAGGATTGTTTACTTGCTCAACGTCTAAAAAATCAGGATGAACAAGGTTGAGAAAAGTCAATTTAAGCCACATTTCCTTATATGTTTATACTGAATAGTCGTGTATATTTCGCTGCAATAGTTTGTTAAACAAGAAGGCAAGAGAAAATCTGATTTTAAATAATTGGCTCGGATGTAACAGATTATGTGAAAATTAATAATTGTAAGTCTCGTATCTTTACCAGCCAAATATTAAGTATGCTGTTAGAAGAAATTTTGTCTCAATTGGAAACCTATACAGGGACATTTCCCCGTTTAGCTTTAGAAAGTGCTATTGAACAAAAAACTGCGATTACTCCAAAGTTGTTGGAGATAGTAGGAGAATGTAAAAATAATATAGATAATTTATTAGAAGATTCAACATATTTCTTACATTTATATGCGCCATATTTATTAGCTCAATTTAGAGAGAAAACTGCTTACCCGTTAATTATCGAGTTTTTCTCAATTCCGGGAGATATAACTTTAGATGTAACAGGAGACTTAGTAACAGACGACTTGAGCAGAATAATTGCCTCAGTTTTTGACGGAAACCTTGAGCCACTTAAACAACTAATAGAGAATCAACAAGCTAATAAATATGTCAGAAGCGCAGGGTTAAAAACGTTAGTAACATTGGTTGTCCAAGAAATTATTCCTAGAGAGCAACTTATTCAATATTTTGCAGAGCTTTTTTCTAGAGAATCCAAAACCAAGCCAGACTTTATTAAAACTAAATTAGTAATAAATAGTTGTAAACTTGGCGCCGTCGAGTTAAAGCCACAAATTGACGAAGCATTCGAGTTAAACCTAATAGATGATTTATTTATAGACCAAGAGAGCGTAGATGATACATTTCAAAAAGGTACGGAAGCAGCACTCATCAAACTTCGTCAAAATCGCCAATTTACCTTAATTACCGATATAATTACTGAGATGAAATCATGGGCTTGTTTTCGTAATGACAAATTAAAACAGAACAATAACGTCTTCTCTAGCCCATCAGGATTTACTAACTCATTTAAGCCAGGGAAAGCTGAAGCTAATAAAAAGAAAAAAATCCAAAAAGAATCCCGTCGAAAAAATCGAAATAATAAAAAATAGTATAAATGTTCAAATATGCCCCTCTATCTCGCACCTCTAAGTAAAAACTACACAACAGATAATATAGAGTAACAAAAATAACATTTTTTTTAGTCCTCTTCAAGAGGACTTTTGCTATTAGCATACGGGTTCTTACCCTATACGGGTAAGAACGCAGCGAATAATTTACAATTACTGAGTATTATTAACTTAGAGAATCCTGCAAAATGTCAATTTATACAGAGTTAACGTTCTGATTCGATCTGCTTTTTCTGCATTCTCTGCTGTTTTTGGTGTTCTTGTTGTAGTTCGGATGCTGCTTTCATGACTAACTCTTTAATCTCGGTTGGTGTACGTTCAATAAGAGTAGCGTTGATGCTTTGTTTTATTTCCTCTAATGGTCTTCCTGATTGCAGTAAGTGTTTGACTATCTTTATGTCCTGTTGGTTGGCTGCTTCAAGTTCTCTGTTTAAGGATGTTTGTTGATGCGCGCGCTTGGAGTTTATAGTATCAGTAGTGTCTGTATTAATGTTTGTATCGATGGGCAAGTTGCTGTTTTCTTGTTTTACTGGCGCCGCATTATGTACTAACTGTTTATCCCTTATATCCTGGTAACTTACGCCTTTGTGCTTTTGTAGTCCCGTCCATGTGTATGCTGCTCCTAGGTGAGAACCACTAAATGCTTGTCCTGATAATTTGTAGCTAATGCCTTTTGATTTGCCGTTACGAGTCAAACCGTGACGAACTTCTACGCCAAGTTCAAGTAATCGCTCAATAAATTTTGACATTGTTGGGTGGTCGGTAGTGGCTGAGTCAATTATTTTTTGGAGTTTAATTTTTATTGGCTGTTCTGGGGGTACTTCTCTTAAACCTTTGGAGTACTCGGCTTGTTCTCGCTCTATTCGGCGGTGCTGTCCTGTACTGGCTGTACGCTCTAGTTTCTCATAGCTGGATGTTACTGGCTCTAAATTATACTCAAGTTCTAACTGCCGAACTATTACTTCGCTGCGCTTATAATCCCACCCATCATGTACGCATTTGCCATCGTTTAATTTGATGCGGCTTGCCACTATATGTATGTGGTCGTTGTCTTTGTCACTGTGGCGGTAAACCACATACTGGTTGTTGTTAAAGTTCATGCCTGTTAAGTAGCGCTCGGCAATTTCGTTCCAGGTGTCGTCAGGTAAATATTCACCCGGCGCCAGTGACAGAGATACATGATAAACTGCCCTTTCAACATTTGGGTTTAGCTGCCGCGAAAATCTAAACTCTGCTGCTAGTTCTCGTGGGTTTCGCCCTGACATATTTCCACCAATGCGTTCGGCTTCCTCTTTGTTCTCAACATATTCGAGCAAACCGCGAAAGCCTCGTCCTTTAATTTGCTTGGCTATCATTGTTCGTCAAAATCCTCCAAGTCGTCTTCGTCGTCAAGGAGTGACTCATCACTCGATGTAATTTCTCGCCGTATTTGATGCAGTATTTCTCGAAGTGCTTCTAACTCGCCATATGAATATGGTGGTTTTTGACCCAATTTAATTGCTGCGTTGGCGGATGCTGCTAGTTGATTGATGTTGTTTCCAATTCTCCCTAGTTCAATGTAGGTGTCTATCGCTATTTTAGTAACTCGCTTTGGTAATGGACGCAGTAGCGCGTTACGTCTAAATAATTCTGAACATGTGAGTCCGGCTTGGGATGCTCTCGAATGAATCATCTCAAATTCCACGTCGGATACGCGGATTTGCATTATTTTGGTGCGAACTATTGAGCGTGACATGGGTTTTCAAAAATCAAAGTGTGTTCATTTAAAGGTTGCTGATGGTGTGCTTGTAGATGGCGCCTGTTGTGTTGTCAATTTGGATGTAGTTAAGGCGCCCGATTATCAACTGGGGGGTTTCTTAAGGGGGTGTCCCCCTTGAGCCAGTCTGCCTGTGCCGAGCGAGTAGCGATGGTAAAACGTAAGTTTTAAGGCATGGCTGGCTCCCCACCAAGGCGCCGGGGGTCACGGAAAACTTGGAGCATCGGAGATGTGGGTTAATCATGGAGGATTCTGGAATAACCAGGCGCCTGTTTCTATGAGTTAATGGTGGGAGACAGAAAAGAGCGGGCGCCTGTAATTATAAGTGAATTTATGATGACTCATAAGAAAAACTTGGAGGTGAGAATGAAAGTAAATTGTTATTTCAGATTCTAACCAATATTTTTATAAAAAAATACTTTGATAACTTGGAATTTTAGATATAAACTCACTCTAATTATTGATATACGGTATATCTACCTTTAGATATAAAAGTTGTCAAGATGATATAATTTTGTTTGAATTAATAAAAAAATTGATAACGAAGTGTTAAAAGAGAAGTACAGTACCAATTAATCGAGGTAAAACAGAAAACAGGTCGCAAGTCGCAAGTCGCAAGTCGCAAGTATGTTTTGTTTTGGGGGATTTTAACCCCAACGTTTCATACCACCAATCCTGAAAGCGGATAGGGAATCAAACCCCTCTACAAGTCGCAAAAAACAACTCACAACTTGCGACCTGCGACCTGCGACTTGCGACTTGTTCGTTGAATTATCTGTATTGGGAGTTGTTATCTCCGTGACACAAGATAGAGTTTCTAAATCTAAAATTCCAGAGGCGTTAGATGCGCTGAGGGCTTTGGGTGCAAAGGAATTAGACGATGTATCGGCACGTGATGCTATTAGGAAGATGCGCCGACAGATTGAAAGGGTGCTGCGGTTAGGTTATAGCTATTCTGAAGTTTCAACTACGTTGGCTTCTTTGGATATCCATATTAGTGGAGAACGCATTAAATACCTGCTGAACGATATCCGGAAAAAAACTCGTAAAAAATCTAAGTCCTCTCTAGGGGACACTCGTGAAAGCGAGATGGATAACAATATGCGCGCTCCGGTTGAAGAAGTGCCTGTCTCTTCTAACCCAACTGAGACTACACAAACTAACGGTAAGTCATCCAGAAATGGTCATGCACAATCTAAGGTAGCACAACCAAATAAAGCAAATTCAACTGATAAACGTTCCCTAGCCACAAACAACAATACTGACACTAACAACACTAATTCCTTAGCCTTCAAACCCCAATTAATAAACGACGAAGATTTGTAATTGACTATTAAGGAGCGCAGTGATGGTTGCCAAAACAAAACAAACTACTGCAAAACAAGCCACAGCGAAACCAAAATGTACTGGGCGGTTAGTGCTAGTAACTGGAGATAAAGGTGGAACTGGTAAAAGTGTGATGGCGAGAATTCTTTTAGATACTTATCGTCACAGAAATATAAACTGCATTGCTTATGAGTGCGACCAGTCGAACCCACAACTATATCGGCACTATAATCAACTTCCTCCTGGGGTGCAAACGTTAAAGTTAAATCAGCGTGGTGGCGCCGATGCTTTGCAGGATGATTTAGGGCGTTTTTCTCCTAAAGTTTCGTTGGTGGATTTACCTGCTGGAGCGGCGGAATATTTTGAGGAAATAGCAAATGATATTTGTTTGTTCGAGAATGCACAGCGCATGGGATACCGTATCACAATGGTTTCTGTGTTGGGAAGGGTAAAAGATAGCGTCGTGCAGTTAAAGCGGTTAGTAGATTTTTGCGGTGCCCAGGTAGATTATGTAATAGCTAAAAATCTTTACTGGGGTTCAGAAAATAAGTTTATTCGGTACGATAATTCCAAAGTGCGCTCAACTATCGCTGCGTATGGTGGAGTAGAGTTGCTATTACCTGAGTTGTTTGATGATATTTTCGACTTTATCGACTCCAATGATTTAACTTTCCGTCTAGCATTAGAACATGATGCTTTAACCGTAAGTAATAAATCTCGGATATTTGGCTGGATTGATAAAGCAGAAACTGAGTTAGCTAAAGCTGCAGTACAGTTGGGGTTAGATTGATGGCTGCAACCAATAATAGAAACAGTAAAAGCGGTAAAAATAATGCCGATAAATCTCATTTAGATAAGCTTTTAGAGGATAAACCACCAGAGTTTCAAGCGTCTGTGCTGCGGTTCGCGCTTGACTCTGGAATGAAACAAGATGACCCAGCGTTTCGGTTAGTGCAATATATTGGATATTTAGCACAACTAACAGAAACAGCCCCAGAAGATTGGAAACTGTTGTTTAAAAAATTACAAGGGGAATTATCTGAGTGGGCGGAACTAACGACGGAACAATTGGCGGCAGCAGCAGACCAAAGCGAGACAATCAACAATCTGGCTCAATCTTGCAACAGGCTTGGGACAGCGTTGAACGCATTAGACTCAACCTCGCAGCAACAGTTGGAGCAATTGATGGACTTGAGCGAAACCTCAGAGAGTTTGAAAAGCGTCGTTGGGGAAATACCAACGTTGAAAAAACTATTGACTCAATTGAATCAAACCCTCTCGCAGAAACAGTTGTTGAAAGTGGAATTGACAACTGCTCAAATGGGGGAATTGAAAAGGGAGATTTTGATAACCCAAGGGAACAGGGAATTGAGCGAGATAAAGGGGGAGATTTTGGAAGTAGCACAGAACCAGAGGCGCCTGATGTCGAAAATAGAACAGTTGACCAACCCTCAAACCCAGAAAAGCAACCGAACGCAAATGTTAGCCCGCATATGGCGCCGATTAGAAAACGCGGTTTTGACTTGGATTTGTGAATTAAACTTGTCGTTGTCCTGGGTGGGGACAATATTGTATACATCCTTTTTCTTTCTGCTTTTGGTACTTATGACTAGGGCAACTTTTCGATTTGTACCTATATCATTACCTGAAATTACACAACTACAGATTGATAAAACTCAACAACAGGTTGGGTATATGTATACGAAAATACAGCGAATTGAAGAGCGTTTAAAGAACAAGTCGCAAGTCGAAAGTCGCAAGTCGCAAGTACGGTTTTGAAATGGGGATTTTTACCCCAACGTTTCATACGAGCAACCCTTCGGTGTATGAGGATTTGAACCCCTCAAACGTCGCTTTAAGAGTCCTCAACTTGCGACCTGCGACTTGCGACTTGCGACTTGTTAAAGAATGAGGCTCAAGGTAAACCAGCAGGTAAATAAAGTATAATCTTGATTGTCTCCACTCTAATTTTCGTTTTTAAATATTTGAAGAATACCGAATTAGGTTACAACCTTGGAAAATCCCCCCTAACCCCCCTTAATAAGGGGGGAAAGGAACTTTTTAGCTTTCTTAGTCAAGGTGAAAAAAGAGCGTTTTTAGCCCCCCTTATTAAGGGGGGTTGGGGGGATTAAACCAAGAATTGCGTATTAAATACGTGGGAAACGAATAATCGTTTCTTGATAGCCATTTAATTCAACAGTCCAGAATTTAAATTCTTCATCAATGTCTTCTACTACTTTATACTGTGCTGCGTTTTTCATTGTAAAATTAGTAGTTCAAGCATAATATCTACCTTCTTGATTTACATGTACAGCAATGCTTGATTGCTTGTTTGTGAGTTTTGATGCCGCTAATTTTAAGTTAGATAAATTATCTTCATTCGGTTGGCTATCAACCAAAATAATAACTTGTACGTTCATAAATCAAGTTGCGTTTACCTCATGATATAACCCGTCTTTTTCGTCATATCTCCACCCACGTTTAACGTTGTCTTTGTCCCTTGTCCATGCTTCAAAATCTTTTGCACTGAGAGTATTACGTTTTTCTGTTAGCGTTGAAACTGTCGTACTAAGTCTAAAAGCCAGTTTTTTCTCATCCAGGGGGTCAATTTTAATTGGTTGAGTGTTATATGGTTGAGAATAGCTTGATTTCCGAGACTTTGATGCATTTATACTACTTTGCATCACCAATAACGCACCCTCGAATTTTGCTATTTGGTTGCTGACGGTTTCAAGTTTATTTTCTAATGCTGTTAATCGGCGCTCATGCTCAGGGTTGGCGCCGACGGTAGTATTATTTTGTTTCAGGCGCCAAAATTCTTCTTCTAATTCGTATAGACGTATTTCTACGCTACCTTCTACACCAGGGATGTCACCTAAAACATGATTTAACCCTTGTATTACGAGGTCGGTGGCAGTAGTATTAAGTTCGGCAGCTTTAGCACGAAGCGCGTCGGCTAAGGGTTTCGGCAACTTAAAGTTGATAGATTCACGCTCGACTTTTGCCATTTCTACACCCTCATATATACCCTGTGTAGATTTTACGGTAAAAAGGGCGCCTTCGTGCAATGCGTTTCTCCCAAGGAGGTAAAGCATGAAAGTTATAGTTCGAGATGCGGAAGTTTTCAGAAATATCGAACTAGAAAAATTAAGGGACTATCTCCAATCTCATGGATGGCGCCTCGACCGTCCATTTCTAGATAATGGTACGATTTGGTTGAAGCAAGAACCGCAAAGAGGCAAATTTGAAATTTTGTTACCCAATAGTCAAGATTTGGGTGATTACGTTTCCCGTGTATGCGAAGCTATAGAAACCCTTGCGACTGTTGAAAATCGCTCACAATTGGAAATTCTTGGCGAACTTATTACCAATTATCCTAATATCACTCTTCAAGGATTAGTAACACAAATTACGTCTCCTAATGGTGGTACGATAAGTGGTGATATTACATTATTTGGTGTGGTTGTTGACAAATTACGTCCAGTTAACACTACACTAGTTGACCATGAGTATATTCTCGCAATTAAAGCGTATACCGAACGTTTACCAGTGTTGTGTACGGGTGATTTAATCAAAGAAAACGATATATTTATTCTTAAAAATCCCCAACAATTCCATATTTTACTTGCTTTTTAGAGTTAAGGTGACTCCAGGCACCTATCTCAGCTTAATACCGACTGTTATGTTCTTCGCTCAAAGCGCGCCAAAACCGAAGATTGCCATTCCATTGCAATTTGTACCAATTCGATGATTTATTTATGATAAGGACATACCATGTTGTGGCGCCCATGCTCTTATATATTAGGAGGCAATATGTCCCAAACACCTTTAAAAATGACGATTGAGGAGTATCTATCTTACGATGATGGCACAGACAAGCGTTACGAACTTGATGAAAATGGGGTGTTAGTAGAAATGCCTCCTGGTACTGGTAAGCATGAAGCGATTATTACTTTTCTCGTTGTTCGCTTCTTTTTGGAAAAGGAACGTTTGGGATTAGCTTTGGAACCGCGTTCTAATGGCGTTGAGGTAATGACTAGGAAACAACCCAGGCGCCCTGATGTACTAATGATAACTCCACAACAAGCTGCCTCAATTGAAAATACCTCTGCTATTCTTAAAACTCCACCACCACTTATAGTTGAGGTGGTATCTCCTGAATCTGTTGACCGCGATTATAATATCAAAACATTAGAGTACGCTGCCTTTGGTGTCGATGAATACTGGATTGTTGACCCGTTAGAAGACAAAGTGACAGTCTGCTTGCTTATTGGAAAGGTTTACAATCAAACAGTATTTACTGGTAATCAACAAATTGTATCACTTACTTTCCCGCAAATTAACGCGACTGCCCAGAAAATACTGGCGCCGCAGCTTTAATATACGAGAATGGAAGAACTTGTGCATCGCTACTTATCCAATATGTTGTAAGTAGCTATTAAGTACTTCTACTACTTTGAAAAGCTCAAAATATACATATTGTACATAAAATATTATACGCCGGACTCACAAAGCATTTTTTGTAATTTAGCCTTGTATTAAGTAATTATCTTTGATTTATAGTTTTTATTACTACTTGAATGCTTGTTTGTATACGGTTATGATTGTTGTCGCGCTCCAAGGCGCGATGTCTAACTGCAATCGCTACATTGTAATAAAAAATACTTATCTTTTTGTTTGAGATTAAGTGTGACTATAAAAATTGATAATTACTTATGGACATCTTTAGTCATTTGATAATCTACCCTTCTTTGCCTTAACCAAAATCTAATACGCTCTGCTGCTTGGTTAATATCTGAAACATAGTTAGATTTATTATTTGATCGATTAGAGTTAATTTTCTGTTTTTTATCATCAGACATTTTAAAATATACTATTTTACCGTCCATAGTTGTTAGAGATAATAAATCTCTGTATTTTCTTTTTTCGTTAGGGTCTTCCAAATTTAAGGATGATCTTTCCTGTGTTTTAACAGAAACTATACTGTAAAAAAGATACTCACAAGTTTCTTCATCCACAGAGGCGCCTTTCACAAAATGCCAGTAGCATTTATAGTAAGAAAGCGAAGTTTCACACAGATAAATTACAAAGCATTCATAAATTCCATACCTATATTTTCCATCAAGCCCTTTTTCCTCGTAAAAATCATTATCATCTATTAATAAATCTCGGTATCTATTTTTTACTTTTGCTATTTCTCTATCTGTTATGAGTATATTACTATCTGAATTTTCACGACCATTAATACCAATGAATGACAAAATAGGTTCTTTATCCTCTAACTCTTCCTCTATTTTTAATTTTTCCTTACCTAATTGAATTAAATGTAATTTATCCTGTTCTAATAATTTATCTATCTGTCTTTCTAAATCATAAATATCATAAATACTGGCATTTCTCATTTGTTCATCTAACGAATCTATTTCATTTTGAGTTTGCTGGCATAATGTTTGTAGAATATCTATTTTTTGAACGTACCAATATCGCATATTCTTTACTTTTTTATAAACATATATATAAATAGTAAGAACTATAATAATTAGGAATATGAAAAAATGTCTTCTAATTAAATTTGTTAAAATATATACTAAAATAAATAATAATAAAAATGACAACAAAGATAGTACAAAAGCTAGCCATTTTTTGTTTTGACGTATGTAAAATATAATTCTATTTTCAAGCCTATTTGAAATTGATGCCAGTTTAGATTGTATCGGTTGGAAATCTATATATATTTCGTTCAAAAAAGCTAAAAATAACTCTTTCGTTACGTAAGGAGGAACTGGAATTGGATGTGATAAAAAGCGCTCAATATCAATTATGAGTGATTGTACATCGCGTAGTTGTTTTTCATAGTTGTGTAATTTTTCTTGCAAATCATTTCTGACAACTTCTAATTGAGGATACGAATCGTTTTCACGATGTTGCTTAAGAAGGTCAAAATATATTTTAATTAAAAATCTCATAGTTTATTTGTCTTGTTCTAGCTGTTGTACTAGTTCGGACATCTTTTTGTCGTCATTATCAACAAGAAGACTTAGTTTTATATGTGTTATTCTTATTTTTTTCTTAGACAACGCTAATTTTTTTACATAAGAATAATAATCATTTCGTTTAAAATTTGCAAATTCTTTAGAGCGAGGTTTAGAGTTAGAGTTTAGAAAATAATGACAAAAATTAAATACTGCATCTAAGGCTTCTATTTCAATATCAGTATAATCATATGTTGAATTACTACCCTTAAGAAGTTTTATTTGCTTTATAATTTGTATGACTTCACTTGCATAAGGAGAATGTAGTTTCTTTAAAGAACAAGAACCGGATTTTTCAAAAATCCATTCTAAAAGGCTACAATAGCCACTTTTAAAGCTATCTAGCTTGTTATAAGAATGGATATTTACTGTCTCGGCATTTATATTCTGAACCTTTAGCCCGACTGTTTCTGTGCTATCATGCAGTGTTTGTGATATTTCTATTTTTACATCAGGTACTTTTGAAACTTGTGTATTTATATTTGTATCTTTGGTATTATACTTATCATTGTCATGTGGATTTTTATAAAGATGCTTGGGGTCGTTCATATCATCAACCAATGCTATCTATATCAGCACCTGTAATCTTCTTCCCCTGTTTAATATCTTGATTAATATTGGCAGTTCCTTTGTTCATTCTGTTAGCTTTTACTCCTGTTACATCTTCACCTTCTTCAAGATTTTGAGCTATATTTAAATTTGGAGTATTATCTGACTTCAATAATGTAGATAACTGTTCAAATAGTTCTTTATCTTGAGCTAATTTCTCACTTAAGATGTCTTTCAAAATTGCCTCATAACGTTCTGGCTTCTCCTCAAATTTTTTCAGAATGTCTGAAGCTTCTTGATCTCCCTCATTACTCCATCTATCTCTGAGCCGACTGAAAATAGCTTTAGCTTTGTCGTAGGCGTTATGACCTGCGGCACCAGCAAATTCCTCAGCCCCTTTTTTTACAAATGGCGTTATAACTGCCATGAGAGCAGTGATGAGAGTTGTAAGTTCCATAGTTATACTGTAACTTGCTTATAACATAATACACCTTCAGCTAATTATTATTTCGGCACCAGCAAATATTTCTGACTCAAAATTTACATTACCTGAAAGCCTTACACTGACTTAAAGAACGCACTATAATTGCACTTGTCTTGATTGTACTAACTTATACATTTTTAATAATTTTTATTTTTTAGACACGTATCTTTACAAAGATTATATGCTGTCTGTGATATCCCTGAGCTTTTCCTAAATGCTTCTCTGATTTTAATACTCTTGAACTATAAAAGTAATAGACATTACCGTCATCTCACCAACTGATGCTGGAAAAGGGCAAAGGGTGGAATTTAAAAGGGAATGAAAACTTGAATTTTAGGTATAAGTCCAAAGTATAGTATAAAAAAAAACCAGTGGACTAGCGCTCAACTTTCGCCATATTTCCATCTTGTTATATGCACTTGTGTAGAAAATTACAAGTTTAAAGAGGCGCCTGCTTCCGTTGCTTCATCTTCACAGCATGTAGTTAAAATAACTATAGTCGATATATTATATTTCAGTAATGGCTGATGACCGAGAAAGAATTGCTACAGGTAATCGAACAAGCTGCGATGGAGGGAGTTACAGAGTTAGACCTCTCTGGTAATGAGTTGACAGCTTTGCCACCTGAGATTGGTAAGCTGACTCGACTCAAAAAGCTGATTCTTGGTAAGTATGAGTATGACAAAGATAGAGATACTGTTCGTGCTATCAGGAACAATTTAAGTTATTTACCGAAAGAAATTGGATTTCTCAATCAACTTGAAGAACTTCAAGTATTTGGTAATAAACTGACCATAATACCAGCAGAAATAGGGCAACTGGTTAACTTGCAATATCTCAACCTTCACAGAAACAAACTAAGCAGTATACCAGCAGAAATAGGGCAACTGGTTAACTTGAAATTCCTCGATCTACGTCATAATCAACTGAGTAGTCTATCCGTAGAAATAGGGCACCTGGTTAACTTACAGTCTCTTGATCTCTTCTACAATAAATTGAGTAGTATACCAGCAGGAATAGGGAAACTGGTCAGCTTGAAATATCTTAATCTAAGTTTTAATCAACTCAGTAGTCTACCAACAGAAATAATTCAACTGTCAAACTTGCATTCGCTTCAGCTAGGACGCAATAAATTGGGCTGTATACCAGCAGAAATAATTCAACTAATTAACTTGCAATCACTTGGCATTGGACTCAACCAACTAAGTCATGTACCAGCAGAAATATCTCAACTAGTTAATTTGCAATCTCTTGACCTGGGAGGCAATGAACTGAGTAATTTACCAGCAGAAATAGCTCAACTAGTTAATTTGCAATCTCTTGACCTGGGAGGCAATAAACTGAGTAATTTACCAATAGAAATATTGCAATTATTCAACTTGCAGTTTCTTGACCTGGCTGAAAATAATCTAAGTAGTTTGCCAGCAGAAATAAGGCAACTTACCAAACTTGAAAAACTGGATTTGCGTGGAAATCCAGTCCCTATTCCACCAGAAATTTTAGGTGCAGAATATACTTTTGAAGAACCGGGTGATGTTAAGGAAATACTTGATTTTTATTTCCGAGTTCAAGACCCAAAGGAAACAGAACCTCTTTATGAAGCTAAGTTATTGATTATTGGCGAAGGGGGTGCGGGTAAAACTTCTTTGGCTAAGAAAATTGAAGATGAGAACTATGAACTTCAACCAAGTGAGAAATCAACTGAAGGTATTGATGTTATTCAGTGGAAGTTTCCACTTGATAATGGTCATGAGTTTAGGGTGAATATCTGGGATTTTGGTGGTCAGGAAATCTACCATCAAACTCACCAGTTTTTCCTTACTCAACGTTCTCTTTATGCTTTGGTAGCTGATACCCGTACAGAGAATACAGATTTTTACTGGTGGTTGAAAGTTGCAGAGCTTTTCAGTGATAGTAGTCCTGTTTTGATTATTAAAAATGAAAAGCAAGACCGAGATACTCAGGTAAACGAACGCCAGTTACGCGCAGAGTTCCCTAATTTAAAGGAAGTTTTAGCAACTAATTTAGAGACAAATCGTGGCTTAACTGAAATTAAGGAAAAAATAAACTTTTATATTAGTAGTCTTCCTCATGTTGGTGATAAGTCACCTTTGCCAAAAGTTTGGGTGCGAGTTCGTTCAGCTTTAGAAAATTATTCTCGAAATTATTCTCGAAATCGCGACTATATTGAGGTTGGCGAATATTTAAAACTTTGTGAAACTAATCAATTGACTGACCGCAAAGACATGCTGCGGTTAAGTCGTTATTTACATGACCTTGGTGTTTGTTTGCATTTTCAAGATGATTCTATACTAAGACATTATGTTATTCTCAGACCGGAATGGGGTACGACTGCAGTTTACAAAGTTTTAGATAATAAGACCGTTAAGCAAAATCTGGGACGTTTTACTCAAGAAGAACTTGCTGATATTTGGCAAGACAGTGAATATGTTGATATGCAGGATGAATTACTACAGTTAATGATGCGGTTTAAACTTTGCTACCAAATTCCTAATCGTCCTGGTCACTATATTGCACCGCAATTACTTGATATTGAACAACCTGAATATCATTGGGATAAATTAAATAATCTTATTTTGCGCTACAAATATGATTTTATGCCTAAAGGTATTCTGACGCGCTTAATTGTAGAAACACACCCTTGGATTGAAAATCAAAAACTCGTTTGGAAAAGCGGTGTTGTTCTCAATAAAGATGAAACGCGCGTTGAGGTCGTTGAAAATTATAATCAACGAGAAATTAAAGTTAGCGTATCTGGAAACCGTAAAAAAGAACTACTCGCAGTTGTCACTCACGAACTAGAAAAAATCCATAGTTCCTTTGAACGTTTGCAATATCAAACTTTGGTTCCCTGTAACTGTACTGAATGTGTAAGTAGTGAAAATCCTTATGCTTATCGGTTAGAAAATTTACGTAAGCGTTTAAAAGCTGGTAAATATCAAGTTGAATGCGAAGAAAGTTATGAATCTGTAGATGTTCGCAGATTGATTGATGATGTGAATTTGCCGAAAGAGCAAGATTATCGGGAATCTCAAGCCCAAGATACGCGATTACAACGAGAATTAGAAAGAGAGAGACAGAAATCTTTGAATGTAAATCAAGCTACTATGAGTTTTGTTAGTACGATTCACCAAGATTTCCAATTATTAGTTGACAAAAATAAGAAGTTATCTCGTCAGCAGCGTAAACAACTACGTAATGCTTTAATGGATGCTTTTCCTACCAAACCGTTATTAGAGCAATTATTATCATATGAACTTGATAAAAATCTAGATGAAATAGCGGGAGGCAATAATTTACAAGAAATTGTCTTTAATTTGATAACAATAGCAGAATCTCAGGGATGGATTGACGAATTAGTTTATGGCGCCAAAGAGTCTAACCCTGGAAACTCGCTCTTACAAAAGATTGCATGTTTATAAACATAAATTATAGTTTAGAAACATTTAGGGTTAGTGATTTTCAATCTTCTTTTCGGCGCCACGGTATCTTCTAATATTGATAATCGCTAATTGCAATAATCTGACTGTTAATTATTTAAATCCAAAGCAATGACTTGATTTGGCGCCAGTACTCCACCAACTTTTACAACTTCTAATTCTCCGGTTACATCTTTATGTTGTACCCTTACTTGAGTAATAGCTTCTTCTAAAGTTGCAGATTGGGCAATGTAAATTTTTTCTTCTGATTTTAAAACCCAAATTGGATGAGGCCAAGTGTGTCGGGGTTGCAGTACGGCTTTATGTATAATTGTGTGGATATATTCAATAATTTGAGCTTCTTTACCGTTTGGTAAAAACTCTGTCAATGTTTGTAATAATTTTTGAAGTTCTGATGTCGGGATGTGTTCGACAATTTCAGTTTGTTGCCGCGCGCTTGTAGTCGGTACTTTTGTACCTACAACTACAGATTCAATATAGCGACTGACTTTAGAAATAATTGAATCAAAGTCACGTTCTGTTAGTATGTTCCCCAAGTGAGAATTTAATAAACTTCTAAAGTTTTCGTCGTCAATATTGATACTGCGATTGTTCAAATAAGCCAAAAAATTACTTGACGCTAACCGACCACAACCAACTTCTCCATTGGCTGCATCTTCCGCTGCTACCAACTCCATTAAATGCTGGTTTTTAGTTGTTTCAACACTTGTATCAGAAGAAATTGATTGGGTCATGAGTTTCTCCGTAATATTTCAAAATAAACCAAATTATCTGGTTCGTCTGGGTCGGGACCGCAATCGAGTAATCCAACCCTAATTTTACGATAAAAGTCTATAGAATCGGGGAGAGCATGTAGTCCTACACGTCCTTGATATCCTAATTCATAACTACGGGCAATAGCAAAATCAACTAAATTTTTACCAACACCTTTGTAGGTGGGAGGATTGTTGATTGCTGGACGGTTCCAGGGTCCTGTAGCTAATGCACTAATATATACTAGCCTCCGACGATACTGAGATTCAATTTGGCAGCGTTTTTTTAATATATCAATTGTCATCAATCCTTGGGTAATGCCTTCACACTCAATTGCATAAAGCTCATCCCCAGGCAATATTTTAGCTAGCCGATTCTTTTTTTCCCAATTCCAGTCAGCATCGGAGTAACGTGTACCCGTTAGTTGAGGTGCCCATAAATTTTGAGCATCTGCAAGGTGTTTATCTGATACAGTTGTAAGAATGGCATCGACAATTTGGTTGTCCTGCACCCGTAATAATTTGACATTCAGGCTAAAATTTGAAACCACACCAAGTTTTACACCCCGACAATTTATTATATTTTTACTAGTATGACTATAAAATTATATGTGATTATATGTCAAGTATGACTAGTAAAAAACTTATTATGTTGGAACTCGATATTATCGCATCTGTAGATTGGAAGCCAGAGTTTGGTAAAAAACTAAAATTGATGCGAGGTAAAGTATCTCGGCGCGCGCTAGCCCAGAAAGTTGTTGACCAGTACGACTATAAGGTGTCTCAGCAATATATACAGCTTTTGGAACACCCCGAAGGAAACGAAAAGGCGCCTGCTACCGTATCCTTCAAACTGCTAAGATATCTAACAGAAGCACTAAACACCAACGTTTACGATTTGTTTGGCTCACCCGAAATATTTGCTAGTGACACTTGAAACATGCCACCTTTAATTGACTCAATTCCATACTGCCGCTCAATCACAGATAATAACTCTTCTTGTGTGGGCGTTAAATACGGAGTTGGTTCCGGTGCAAAGAATTCAAACATGGCAACTACAACTTCTTCCATATTAGGAACCTAAGAAAGGCGCCGTAACCTTGGACAGCAATTTTTCCGCTGCTGCACGGTATAAAACTGATAATTCACTGTTGAGATTCTCCGAGTCCATATTTTCTTTCAATGGTTGTAAGTAACTCTTACGGCGCCTCATGGACTGTAGTTTTACAGGCGCCGCAGTATTTCCAGCATATCACCGAATCGTAACTCCAACTTTAGTATAGGCGCCTAATCAATAAAAAGGACAGCTACCAATTCAAGCTTTATTCCGATGTGTTAAGCCGCTCAAAATTTCTATTATTTACTCATGAAAGCGAACAGCCCAAACGCTACAAGCTTTCCAACATAACTTATATATTCAATGGAGATAAACTAATGAATAACGAGATTAATGCAATTGAACTATCTACCGATGAACTTGATACCGTAGCAGGTGGTTTAGCTATTAGTTTAGGTGATGTTGGCGGTTTTGCGTCTGATGCATCAAACAGCTACTCACTAAAACAACTTCAAGTTGGTCAACAAACCTTTGCTGGTCCCGGTGGTAGCTATACAGGTTCTGTAACCAACTTACAAGAAATATACCAGCAATTCTCATTTTAAAAAAAATAGAGTATTAACCCCGATTTTGGAATTGCCGATATAGTACTAAGTAACTATTTTTTGATACCGAGAGGATAACTAAAAAATAATTGGGTCGAATAATTGAGTATAAATACTTAGTAGAGTACAGGACTGCTTGAGAACAAACGGGGGAAATCCGGTGGGATAGCTTGGTTTTAAGATAGAGACTTCAATGGAAATAAAAATTTATAATTGTTGCCAGATGATGTAAAATCAGTGAGTAAAAAATATGACAGTGTATCAAATTACTTAAATATGGCTACAAAAGAAACGACTCTAGAAATCCCTGAATTAATCGAATTTTTACGGTCATCATTACATAATTTACCCGACGAAAGGAAGCCAGGTAATAATACAAAATATCAGGTAGAAAATGCAGTGATGGCTGCCTTTTCGGTATTTTTTACTCAATCAGAATCTTTTTTAGACCATCAACGCTTAATGAAAAGTAATAAGGGAAAAGATAACGCAGCAAGTTTATTTTCAATTGAATTAATACCGAGTGATAATCAAATAAGAAACTTATTAGACCCGGTGCCAGCTAATAATATTTTTATGGTTTTTCAAAAAGTTTATGAATGGTTAGAGGAACAAGGAATTTTGAAAAAATTTTTCTACTTAGGCGAAGAACTTTTAATAGCTTTAGATGGCACAGAATATTTCTCATCTAATAAAATTAATTGCCCTCATTGTAACTGTCGTAATCATCGAAATGGAACTACAACTTATTTTCATGGTTGTGTTACGCCTATTATAGTTTCTCCCAATCAAAAACAAGTGATAAACTTAGAACCAGAATTTATTAAAAAACAAGATGGGCATCAAAAACAAGATTGCGAAAATGCGGCTGTTAAAAGATGGTTAAATCAGAATCATAAAAATAAGTATGGTAAGGCTGTAACCCTCTTAGGAGATGACTTGTATGCTCACGAGCCGATTTGTGAGTTAGCTTTAAAACAAGGTTATAATTTTATTTTTGTTTGCCTTGAAACATCACATAAAACTTTGTATGAATGGCTAGATTTCTTAGACAAGAGTGGAGAAGTTACAACCATTGAAAAGAAAAAATGGGATGGGAGAAAGAATCTAATTTATCGTTATCGCTATGCTTCTAGACTTCCATTAATGGATAAAGACTCAAGCATAGAAGTTAATTGGTGCGAACTAACTATTATTAATGAAAAAACAGAAGAAGTTATCTACCAAAACAATTGGATAACGAATCATAAAATCACCGAAAATAATGTTGAGGACATTGTTAATGCAGCGCGCAGTAGATGGAAAATTGAGAATGAAGGCAATAACGTTCTCAAAAATCACGGTTATAATTTAGAGCATAACTTTGGTCATGGTAAAAATCATTTGTGCGAGTTATTATTATCCTTAAATTTATTAGCTTTTTTATTTCATACTGCTTTAGATTTAGTTAATTTGACCTATCAAAAAGTTCGCGAGCTATTAGTAACTCGAACTACTTTCTTTAAAGATATTCGTACCTTACTAAAATATTTATTTTTTCAAGATTGGTCACATGTATTTTCATTTATCCTCACAGAGCATGTCCCATTTAAAAAGGCAAATTCTAGTTGAAAAATATTAATCTATTGAAAGATTAGGTAAAAGTTATTTATTCAAAAAAATAAAAAGTTGTTTATAATTTCATCTAAAATTATCAGTTGAAATCTATTTTTCATGGAAAAATTTATTAAAACTTGTCTATCTTCAGCTTCGGATGATAATTATCTATCAAAAAATGATGCTTCGGCACAAGTTCTCTATTTAAATAACAGAATTTTCTCTATTTTTTTTCAAAATGAGAATTGCTGGAAATATACAGCAAGGCTGGTCAAGCAATTGCTGTTAAATAAATACAACGATTAAAGTCTCTTCAACCTGTATACCTTTTTAACATCACTTCACACGGCGCCTGTCATTTCAAACGCAGGCGCCGTTTTTTATGTGTAAATACAAAATTAATCGCCAGCACTTGAAGTGGAAGGTGCTACACAAGGCTTGATGCAAATAGAAACGCAACGGCACGGCTCATATAAAATATATGGACAAAAGCTTATATATGTAGAATTTCTAGCTTCGGCACCTCTTTAACGTGTGGCATCCGAGGCGCCTAATTATTAAATAAAGGGAAAGAATACTATAAAATAATGAGGTAGAATTTTTTTGTGTGCAGTTATCAAATGTGTAGTACTCTTTACAACCTAATACTCTAATCTTCATCATTAATTATAGATATATTCAGTGTTGGCGCCGTTCCACTGTTCCACAACATTTAGTCCCTTTTTTAAAATGAGTGGTGTAGAGATGGAAGATATCTTGAAAACTTTAGAGGAGTTGGGCTTTTATACATACGAAGAACCAGCTTTAGTGCCCATAATTAAAACGTTGCAGTTGAGTCATAATTCAGTTTGGATCCGAGAGGGAATATATAAACAATTGAAGGCGCCATTAACAGTCACAAATAATCAGCTTATAGAAACTTGCAATGAGTTTATAAATTTATACGGGAACTTACCTCCACATCGTTGTTTCTCCATCGATAAAGAGGATTTGTATGAATATCCACCAATGATATTTGAATATCAGTACTTATGTAATAGTCTAAGAAAATGTGGTGTCATTATTAATGATATAGATGAATATGAGGATGAAGATGGAAATCTTCATTTGATTACTGACGTAGGTGATTTCCTTATTTGTCCTGAAGAATTTAGAGCATCGTATAATCATGCTTACTTAAAGTGGGAAGCAGTTATATCACACACTATAAAAATGCTTAATGATTTATTATCTCAGACAGGTAGCGATGAAAAGTTTTACATGCTGCATGAAGAATCAGAAGAGATAACTTTTATTGTTCTGCTCAACTCATGTTTGTTTAATTTTTTTAACGGCACTAAAGAATTATATAACATATAACGCCTGTACAAAAGCACACGAGACATGGCGCCTAACTATTTAATAAGCAGTCCAATAGTACTATAGTAAAGTACAATTTTCTGTGTACGATGAAAAAATCAATCCGTCCTTCAACTTTCCGAGAATGCGCGCGTTTACAATCTTTTAGGCACAAACTTCCCTGGAACTCTCAACAGTAACGATTATTAATATACAACCACCTCAAATCAAACCCCTCCATTAATAGATACGATAAAGTGGAGTCAAAAAGAAAAACCATGAACCCACAACTAACCGAAAGCGAAATCAACAACCTACGCAACATATTAAAAGAATACGAACCAGCCAACAAAGCCATCGACGCATTAGAACGCAACGACGGTGACTTAGACCTATCCTTTGAAGAACTCTGGATAGAGAAAAATGGTAGAATCGGCATGAAAGAAGGTAAAAGTATTCGACAAACAACACTAGACGTATTGCGAGGCGAACTTTGTGGAAACGAAGGATTTCGCGCGCGTCTGGGTGAATATGCCAAAAGTCCAGAAAATGCCGTTTTACTCACAGCAGCAATAACATCATTAATGGCATTAACAGCAATACCTCTCGACCCATCAATAGCAACTATAATCGTTCTCTATATTCTCAAAATCGGCTTAAATGTATATTGTAAATACACCGAACCGAGCGATGAAAGCAATGGAACTTTACCACCAGGCAAATAAACTATAATTTATGGGCGCCGCAAAGCTCACTCCCTATCACCCATTATTCTCTGCTTCAACTCCTCGATCGTTATTCCCAAAATCGGCGCCATCTCCACCAATAAACCCTCATCCTCAGTAACTCGATAAAAACGAGCAAGATTACGCAGGGAAATTCCTAAACCATACTCGTCATTAAACTCAACAGTAATTACCAAAGCTTGCAGGTAATTAGCTTTTGCTGACTCCAATTCCCCTAGTTGTTCCGTTACTGTTCCAATCTGGTAGTAAGTGCTACTACAGTCAAAGGACGCACCAAATTCGATTTTTATGTCGAGAGCTTTTTGATAATAGTCTCGTGCGAGCTTAAATTCTCGCAATTCTTGGGCAACCATTCCCAACTGGTGGTAAGTGCTAGCACAGTCAAAGGACGCACCAAATTCGATTGTTATGTCGAGAGCTTTTTGATAATAGTCTCGTGCGAGCTTAAATTCTCGCAATTCTTGGGCAACCATTCCCAACTGGTGGTAAGTGCTAGCACAGTCAAAGGACGCACCAAATTCGATTGTTATGTCGAGAGCTTTTTGATAATAGTCTCGTGCGAGCTTAAATTCTCGCAATTCTTGAGCAATCATTCCCAAATTGTGGTAAGTGCTAGCACAGTCAAAGGACGCATCAAATTCGATTTTTATGTCGAGAGCTTTTTGATAATAGTCTCGTGCGAGCTTAAATTCTCGCAATTCTTGGGCAACCCTTCCTAACTGGTGGTAAGTGTTAGCACATTCAAATGTAGCACCAAATTCAATTTTTATGTCTAGAGCTTTTTGATAATAATCGCGTGCTTGCTGGTACTCTCGCAATTCTTGGGCAACTATTCCCAAATTGTGGTAAGTGCTAGCAGAGTCAAAGGACGCATCAAATTCGATTTTTATGTCGAGAGCTTTTCGATAATAATCATGTGCTTGCTGGTACTCTCGCAATTCTTGGGCAATTATACCCAACTGGTGGTAAGTTCTAGCACATTCAAATGTAGCACCAAATTCAATTGTTATGTCGAGAGCTTTTTGATAATAATTGTGCGCGAGCTTAAATTCTCGCAATTTTTGGGCAACTATACCCAACTGGTGGTAAGTTCTAGCACATTCAAATGTAGCACCAAATTCGATTGTTATGTCGAGAGCTTTTTGATAATAATTGTGTGCGAGCTTAAATTCTCGCAAATCTTCAGCAACCCTTCCCAATTGGTGATAAGTTCTAGCACATTCAAATGTAGCACCAAATTCGATAAAAATTTCCAGAGCTTTTTGATAATAATCGCGTGCTTGCTCATATTCTCGCAAATCTTCAGCAACCCTTCCCAACTGGTGGTAATTAATAGCAAAGTAAGACTTGATTTGTCTTAATTCTACTCCTTGCAGTAGTTGTAGTAACTCGATATTTCGCTCGTAAGATTTCTTAGCTTGCGGATAATTCTGTATTTGTAAATAACAATTACCAAGATTACCTAGCACTAGCACAATATCCAAACCTACTCGACCTGCTCTAATCTCTGCTGGATAAGCAGCTTGTGCGTTACAGACAAATTCTGCTAACTGCAAACTACTTTGAATATCATTAGTTAACTCCAAGTATTTATTTAAGCAAATGAAAATATCAACTGTTTCCCACTTTGATAAACAAATTTGCAACGCATTATATAAGTTTTCATACTCCAACCGACAGAAGAAAATACCCAATTGCCGTTCCTCGGCTAACTGAGATTTCATATAATGTTTATACAAATCAGCCAAGCCAAGATAATGATTTTTAAACCCCTCTTGCAAAGCATCTCTAGTAGCTGCATCAAGTGATGCTAGTTTCGCCTTTAAAAAGAAGGGAAAAATTGGCTGAATTTGCAACAACCTTTCTTTACCTTTACTCGTAGGAGAGGGGTTAGGAGAGAGGTCAGACAACAAACCCCAATTTATTGCTTCTTGTATCGCTGCATCAAATTTATCAAAGTCATAATCAAAAAACGGCTCTAACTTCTGTAACTCCTCAGCATAATTAGGTATACCATCCCGCCAAATAAACCCACTAAACGGCGCCAAACACAGCAACAACCTCTGAGCAGACTCAGACAAATTACTATGGGAATACTCCACACATTTAATAATACTCTGCGTCTTATCTTCACTAGGACTATCTAAATTAATATCCGCCGCTTCTAGCTTCTGCAAAACCTCCCCAGGTGAGAGATTTCTTAAATTTACTAACACCACCTCCATCGCTAACGGATACCCCGCTAACAGCTTCATTAATTTCTCAAAATCCCCATCCTGGCGTATCTTCGCAATTTTTCTCTCATCCCCCACATTGCGCTCTAATATCTTATTAGATAACTCCGTGCGCGCTTCTTTATCTAATCCCTGTAACCTATATATATTCTGTTTAAACGTCCCTTGTAACCAATCTTCTCCACATCTCGAACCCAAAATAACCCGCGTTTCTCCCCCTACTAGTCGCGTCAAAAAATCTTGCAGTTGCTTCTGCTCTGCTGCTGGTAATGTATTTTGAATTGCTAAAGCTTGTCCTGTGACTGACTCAAAGTTATCTAATATGACAATATATCTTTCCGCACGCAATTTAGCCAGCAATTTCTGCATCTGCGCGGTTAAATTCATCGCTTGAAAAGCAGCAAACTCAAATTTATTATATACCCGCTTACCAATCTCAAATAAAATTTGTGTTAGTGTCCAAGCTTTCTCATCGTAGCCAAAGTAAAATATATCTGTTGCAAAATTCGTTGTCTGCCACCAACTGCGTAGATAATTTAATAGAGTTGTCTTTCCTGTTCCTCCCATCCCCTGTAATAGTAGAATATTATGGCGCCACAAAGCCTTCTCTATCTTCAATATCTCTAAATCTCGCCCAATAAACCCATACTCTGGTGGTGTATATTGATATAATTCTCCTAATTTATTAAAATAATCCTCTTCTTCCTGGGGTGTAAATGAGCGTACATTTAAATTTACCTGTTGATTACTATAAACAACAGGCAACAACCAATCCTCTAAATCAATATTCGTATTAAAATAAGCCTTGCGCGCTTTATTATTAAATAGCTCCCTTCTTCCCAAGCGTATCGCTTCTGTTATTTCCTGACCCGCAAACAAATTTCTATACACCTGTTCTATCATTAACTTAGCAGCAGATACCGTCACCGAGTACCCCATCGCTACAACTATCTGCATCCCTGCGCTCATCAAGCGACTACCCAAACTCGTCTCGCGAGAATTTTCTTCTACTTCTGAGCTATTTTTAACCTGTTTCCCCGACTGACAAGCGTTAAGTATACATACCGGAATACCTTTCCCCGTCAACAAATTCGCCAACTCAAGAGCTTCTACTGGGTCAGCTTTTCCTTTACTTTCTCCATCCAAAAACAAAAACGCTTTTACCCCTTCGTAGCGTTGAATATCTTCTCGTCCCCACCTTGCTTGATAAGTATACCTGTTCCGCTTTACCCCTGCTTGAATATCCTCATATGTCATCAACGCCCCATGACAATCAAAGTGGATAATATGATAATATCCGGCGCCTTTTATTTCTAGATGTCGCTCTAAACTTTCATAGGTACCCGGACGCAACAAATCAACATTTACAGGTAACTGACTATTTTGAATCACCTCCATCAACGGACGCGCGATGGTACGATATCCCACATCATGCTCCTCATCCGGTCGCGCTATTACCACCAACAAATTAATCACCGCAGATGCAGACATACTAGCCCCAACTGCTGCTAACGGACGAGCTAGCTTACGTATCATCACGCAATCAACTGCCAAAGGTCGAGGTAAATCCTTATCCCGTATTGCTTCCCAATGTAGCGCGTGAAACTCAGGACTGTTACCAACTATCTCAATTTTGACATTCTTTAAATTTCCCCGCAATTGCTTGTACTCGCTATAAGCGTCTCTATCTTGAAACACCTGATTAAATAAACTCTCCCCATAACGAGCAATACTCGCTTTCGCTTCCTGTGCTTTCACACCATCCAACATCGGGTAAGTCAGCCAATTCTCAAAATACCACTCACATAACCCCTCTTCCTTGGGTGTAAACGGGTCGCTAATTTGTATTTGATACTCACCAGCACCATTGTCAAAAATCAAACTAGCTGCAAAACCCGTTGCTGTGGACTGTGTTTCTCGAATTTGAATAACTGACAAACGGCACATTATTACCCAACCCTAAATATCAGGATACAGAAAATACTCACGTATTGACTACAAAGCGAATCATTCTCATTCCGGATATACAGGAGAACGTTTTGCGTTCTTCGCGGTTTACGAGATTTGCGGCGCCACAAACCCACTATCATCACTATACCCGGCGCCTGTAATTTCAGGTACAAGCGCTATTTTTATGTGATAATATAAAGTTTATAGTCAATCTTTACGAATAATTTATATTAAATAATCTCCGAAAAAGCTCAGTTAAAAATAATGGGTACATACTCATACTTTCAAAGGTACATTGATGGTACTCTCCAGGTACACAAAAGCCTGTCTATACCTCTTTTTATACAGCGCACGTACCCATTTTTGAAGGTATATGGCGCCGAAAACGTACCAACAGACAGTGAAAAATTGTATTATACTGGGCACGGTACAGAGGAAAAAATCAAAAAATTTTTTTTTAAGGACACATATTATGTCTCTATGAAAAAAAAAATTTTGTGGATTTATTGTACCAGTACCACGGTATAAGATTTATGAATAAGACTGTCTGGGACTAGAATGAATGTCCCAAAGTACCATAAACTCACTCTGTTTTTGGTACTCCGGAGCGCTAATTTTGGGGTACAGCACCCCATTTTTTGCGGTACAGGCATGAGTTTTAGTTAGTTCAATATTCTATTTATATGATATTATTAAGCTATTATTGGTAAATAAAGTTATATCTGTACCTAAATTTTCACACTTGGTACTATGTTTAATAGCTAATAAAAAGTGTGTGACGAAACCACCTTACTTTTGTTGGGTTCCTTTAGCCTCCACCCAACCGTAGGTTGTTGAGTGAGATTGCACTTTTTCAACGGCGCCAACGACCAAGGTTAAGCGAGCTTGCTTCATCTTCGCCAGCGTGCAGGTAGTTATCGATGGTAATTTTACCGCTGGAATGTCCTAGTGTTTTGGTAATTACGTGGATGGGTGTGTTTTGAGCGGCGTGGGTTGCGTGGGAATGTCGCAACCAGTGGGGTGAGGGTATGCGTGTTAGTCCTGCGGATACTGCTATATCTTTGATGATGCGGCGTATGTGTCTGTCGGTTACGGGTTCTGAGGTTTTTTGACTGGTGAAGATGGGTTCTGTTTTGTCGTTTGGGCGCCGACGGTTGGCTAGTAAAAATTGATAAAGTTCTGTAGGGATACGCACGTCGCGTTCTTTATCGCCTTTGCCTACTACTTTTATATATGGTAATCCTGATTGGTTGAGGTGTATTGCGTTCCAGGTAAGTGTGGCTACTTCGCCAACTCTAAACCCTCCACAATAAAATAACTCGAACACTAAGTAGTTGCGCTGCGCTTGAATTTTCTTTTGGGGTGTTTTGGCGCCGCTTATTGCTAAAACTGCCGCGTCGCTCATCATTTCTATTTCGGTGACGGATAGTGTTCGCTCTTTTATCTTTTTACGTTCGGCTGGCACTTTTAATAACATTGCTGGGTTCGCACGTAGATACCCAACGTCACATGCATACCGTAAAAAACTTTTGAGTGATGCAAGGCGCCTTCTAACTGATGCGCGTGCAATATGTCCAAAGTTTTCCTTCTTTAATAAATAAGCTTTGTAATTATCTACATCTTCTTTAGTAATGGTGTGCAAATTCAAATCATCGAGGTCGGGGTAGTCGATGCCTAATTTATATTGGACAAAATGCATTACGTCGTTACGGTAAGCGCGCGCTGTTTGAGATGACTCACGTGAACCTAACCAACTGCTGAATAATTCGCTTGTTGTGTTGGCGCCTGTAATTTTGGTGTTGCCTGTTGCTTGTACTACCGCATCAACTGTTGCCTGAATAAATGCTAACTGCTCAGGTGATAAATGAGCAATCGCCTCGCTCAATTGGGTTTTGTCGATGTTGGAACTAGTGGCGCCTTCCATTACAAACTGCCTCAATATATATAATGATGCATTGGTGTAGTTCAATTATGACCGATAACGGCTGTTCCCGGACATTTATTTCCCATTGCACACCAAGCTCTCGTTAACACTGTATACTGGTAAAGTTTTTATCAAGGTATACGTAATGTGAATTTATATTGCAATGCTGGCATTTTAGAATGGGGTGCGATATGGGCTAGCGATTAAAGGGTGTGATAAAAGATACTGTGGTTTTTAAGGGTTGGAAGTAATATTATGGAGCGTGAATGCACGGTTTTTTTGTAGGAGTTTACTAAGACCTAAAACCGAAGAATGCCTTTAAACTTTATTGATTGTTGGCGTTATTAAATGGGTTTTAAGTGGATGATATGAGAGCGAGTTGGGAAACTGTTGAGTGGTACGGTCAAAGTGTGTTATGAAGGTGATGGTGATAAAAGAATTTTAAGATAGCATTTGGGGCAATAATTGACACATGGCTCGTACTTCTACACCTAAAAAAACGACTGCTGGCACGTCGAAAACAAAGACTCGGCGCCAAAAATCGAGTACAGAAGATGATAAAAATTCAATTATAAATGCGGATAATAATGATAATGATTTTGTTGATTTATCTGAGTTGGCGCCATCAAAACTGGAAGAAGATACTATGGATGTAGAGGCGCCGTTGGTAACTACAGATAAAACTTTTGATACTATTGATGCTGTAGTTACTACGAGTAGTGATGGGGTGCAAGAAGAATATACTGCTTTAAACTCTAATTTACTGCCACTATATAAGATTGTTTTACCATCAAGCCAGCCGCGACGGTATTTTGATAAGGATAAAATGGAGTCTTTAACCTCCAGTGTACGCAGTTCGGGTGTTCTTCAACCAGTATTGGTGCGTTCTTTACCAGATGGTAACTATGAGTTGGTTGCAGGGGAGAGAAGATTTAAAGCTGCTAAAAATGTTGGTTTAACTGAAATACCTGCCACTGTTTTGGCGATGTCTGATGCGGAGGCAACCCAATATGCTTTGACAGAAAACTTGTTGCGCGAGGATTTGAATCCGCTTGATGAGGCAGAAGCAATACTAAAATTGTTAACGCTGCGATTGGAATGCGATACCGATAAAGTCGCGTTGTTACTTTACAGGATGGATAATTCTTTGAGAAAAAAAATTACCGGAAACGTTTTGAGTACAAAGGAAGCGTTTATTGTTGAGCAGGTGTTTAACGAGTTGGGTAAGATGAATTGGCAATCATTTATCCGCACGCGACTATCGTTGTTAAATTTACAGGAAGATGTTTTAGCTGCTCTGCGCGCGGGTGAAATTGAGTATACGAAAGCGTTGGAGATTAGCAAGGTAAAATCCGATGAGGATAGGGCTGAGTTGTTGGAAAATGCTATTGAGTACGATTTGAGTTTAAAGGAAATCCGCGCGGAAGTTAAAAAGTATAATCCCGCTCCCCAAAAAGCTCAACTGCAAAGCCGTATGGAGAATGCATACAATAATTTTAAGAAAAGTAAGGCATGGGATAATCCTGAACTGCATGATAAGTTGGCGCCGATATTATCCCAATTAGAAGCAATATTAGGTATCGAGTGACTTAAACTATCGGATGTGGCGCCTCGGACTGTTGTCAGTACATCAAGGAGCCAAAATTTTGCTGAAATCTACCTCAACACCTGATGAATATTCCAAAATAGTTCGCGGGGTTGAAATTACAACTGAAGACGAGTCTGTATATCCGCGACTTCCATAACGAACCCGCAACCACTTTTCGCTTCGGGTTTGATAGTCAAAGAACCGAGTTGCCAAATCCCGCCATCCTCGGTTACTGGTGGACAAAACTCCAATTGATGGTTCATTTCTCGATCCAGCAACAGCCGAGTATCGGTCAGTTTGAGTAGCAGAAATTTTTCTATAGCTGTTACCGAATTTCGTGTATATAAAAATACCGCAACTTCGGTTACTACAAATTGGACCACCTATTGGATATAAAATTGCTTCTTTGACCCGATCGTTGTTTAGATCGGCAAAAAAAACTCTGTGCCCGTTCCCATAAGAATCAAAATCCTTCCGATACTGCCACAAATCTTTACGAATAGCAGCTATCAGTGCTGATGGTAATGCCTGGTTATTCAATGCAACTTGGACGCATTGCATCCGTTCGATATTAACTTCATGTATGGAAGGTAAGCAGCGACTAACATTATTGGTTGAATGTTGTTTGCTATCAGTTTGCGCCACAACTGATGAAGAAGTCAAACCTAAAATTATCAAACTTAAACAAACATCAAATAATCGCATATTTTATCTAAAGTTATACTGATTTTAGTTTGGGGTAATACTTAATAGATTCTTTAAAGCAAAATTTGAGTGACAAACAACAGATACTTTCCCTTGCCAGAGCTGAAAGAGATATTCTTAAGCTAAGAAAAAAATAACGTGACTAGCTCTAGGGAGTGTTTTCAATTAGCTTCTTTAGCCTAACAGTTTCCGTTGTAGGACGGAAAGACTGACCGTTAGACAAAAACGTGAGTCGATGGAACTTTGGTTTGGGTAAGCGAGGTTCGCACCGTTTATTATTTGATCTAGAAGTATTTTTGGCTTCCCTTGCTTCACTGACTCTAACAGCTAAGTCTTTTTTTCCATCTTTGTTAGCATTTTGTAACGTAAAGTCTACTATTTGCACCTCTTGGTATGGTGGATAGCAGCTCCCAGTGTTGGAAACAACCTTTAATAAATCGGTTGTTATAGTTTTGGTTGAACCTATCTCAACGGTATTAAGCCAAGTATGTTCGTTACCCATACCTGTATAAGAAGCTTTGCAAACAAGGGAGTGGCGGCTTGTACTTGTTGCAAATTTAAGACATTGAAATGAACGTAATCCTTGTTCATAACGCACTCTAGACCAGCCTTTACTTGTTTTGCGTAATAAAACACTTCCTCCCCAATTGTGTACATGTGGTTCACAGTCACTAAAGTCAACGAAAGCTTCACGAACATTGGATTTGGTAAAACTACCATAAATTACTGATATAAGACTACCGCCAGAAGAAGTGTTAGAACCAGTAAATGATGGGCATGTTTTACAAGACACTTTACCTTTAGTGGAGTTGATGTTACCCACACCACAAATACTTTGCATTAGCGCAAATGCATCCTTTTGGGATGGCACTATACTATCTTTACTAACTTGCTGTGCTAACGTTTTGGTTGCTATAACAGATTGAGCGCCGATTAATGTAGCTGTTAGTAGTAAATAACCTAGGAAATTTGATATTTTCATTGACATCTATCGTGAAAATATGTATAAGAATTAGCGCCTACAGCACTCAATTATAAATAAGTACTTATTTTATGAAGTGATTAATGTCACACTAGTATTGTGTATAAATCACAAACAGTAGCTTAATTACTGTACGGAATTTTACTTAAGGCAGTTGAAGAAGAGTTATGAAAATTAAAGCAAGGGTTGACTATAACTAGTACAGCTATTCACTTAAATATTTTCCACGCTAAAAGTGTGTTGCATTTTATAATTGGCAGTGGTAACATTCCTGGAGCAGCAGTCAAGACGTATTAGTGTTTTTCTTCGTGCGAAAGTTAAATAGAAGCCGAATTACGCCTAGTAAATAACCAAGCTTTAGTATACTGTCTATGGACTTAGCGGATAGAAGTGTTCTCACGGTAAATATACATGGATATGATAAAAAATTAATACTTTAATTTTTAAGGAGAATAGAATGACACTGAACCCCGACCAGCGTAAACAACTAAAAGTTGCTTTTCTTGATGCTTTCCCTACCCCATCAGAACTTCGGATGTTTCTCAAAGAGGAGTTAGACAAAAATTTAGATGAATTAGTATCGGTTAGTAACTTACGAGAAATTGTATTCGAGTTAATTAGAAATGCAGAAGCTAATGGATGGGAGACTAAACTCATTTTCGCCGCGCGTAAGTCAAACCCAGGTAATCCTAAATTAGCCGCTTTTGTCCGAGCGTATGAGAGAGAGTATTGGCAAAAACTAGCACGAGAGGTTAATTCCTACGAAGCTGAAGAAGCTGATGCGAACCAAGCCATAGTTGATGTTAAGGCGGAAGTTATACGAGTGATTGACAACCAACCTAATATTAACGATGAATTGAAGGGCTTATTGCTAGAGATTCGGGATAAGCTGAATGAACCAGGGACACCTGCGGCAGCAAAAGCAAAGCTAGCTTTACCTCTGATTCCTGGAATTGTTTCGTATGAAGTGGAACTGGATACAGAAAATTCATTGCGAAGGGTATTTCAGCCTATTAAGCAACTGTATAAAAAGGCTTTTGATGAGGGAAAGTAAGTAGCCCCGATACCCATATTCCTTGTCCGTATCGGGGCTTGTCAGCATTCCGAGAAGAAGATAAAGACCTATTTTTTGGACGGGAGGTATTTGTTAAGCAGTTAGTAGATGGTGTGCAAAAATATCCTTTATTCTCTGTAATTGGTGCATCTGGAAGTGGTAAGTCTTCTGTTGTGCTAGCCGGACTAATTCCCCAATTGCGTAAAGAGGGAAGCTGGCTTGTTGGGTCTTTTCGTCCGCAAAGTCAACCATTTTACGAAATGGCTTCAGCGTTGGTATCTGTGTGTTATCCAAAACTGGAGGAAGATAAGCAAAAAGAAAAAGTTTCTAAATTATTTGCCCAGTTTAAATCGATTGAGTTTAATAGAAAACTATGGCAGGAAATAACAGATATTCTAAGAGAACATGATGATAAACGCTTATTGCTAGTAATCGATCAATTTGAAGAATTATATGCGCTAGATACCAAAGAACGGCAACAATTCATAGATGCGTTGTTAGAAGCAATTAAGTATAATCCTCGTTTAAGATTGGTGTTGACTATTCGGCATGAATTTATTGATTACATCATCAATTACGAACCCTTTAAGAAAGTGGCGTTACAGG
Source organism: Calothrix sp. PCC 7716 (assembly GCF_019977735.1). Taxonomy (GTDB): domain Bacteria; phylum Cyanobacteriota; class Cyanobacteriia; order Cyanobacteriales; family Nostocaceae; genus Dulcicalothrix. The sequence goes on from NZ_AP025021.1 coordinate 55,613, forward strand.
AAAGTAGTCATGAGTTTCTGGGAGCGATGGTTCGAGAGGATATGAAATCGGTAATTGAGTTAATTGACCGTGATACTCAAGAAAAAATCGTCGAATTAGAGGATGGACTGACGCAGCGCATTTTAGATGATGTGCAACAAGAACCGGGGAACTTACCCTTGCTGGAATTTGCTCTCGCTCAACTGTGGAACGAAAGCGGGGGAAGCAAGGGGAAAGTATTAACACATCAGGCATACGAAAGAATTGGTGGTGTCAGAAAGGCATTGGCTAATCATGCAGATGATATTTATAAGCAATTGGATGAGAAAGAGAAAAAACAGGCGCAGCAAATCTTCCTACAATTAGTACGACCAGGCGAGAAGGTTAAAGATAGTAATGCTGGTGACTCAGTAAATGCTACTGAGGAAGAAAAAAGACAAACGCACTCAAGCTTAATAATCAAAGATACCCGACGACTAGCAACTCGTAATGAAATAGGCGAAGAGAACTGGAAGTTAGTTAAGAAACTTGCCAACGTAGATCAGGATATACCAAATTCGGAAAAAAAGTTACCACTCTTGGTGACATCACGCGTGCGGGATGAGAAAACTGGACAACAAACGGTTGAAGTTGTTCATGAGGCATTGATTAGGGAATGGGGAGAGTTACAAGGATGGATAGAAGAAAAGCGTGTTTTTCTCGCTTGGCGGTATCAACTGCAAATACAGATGAACCAATGGAATATGAGTAAGGATGAAGGATATTTATTACGAGGAAAAGCTTTGAGTGATGCAGAACATTTTTTACAAATAACTAAAGAAACTTTAAATAAGAATGAGCAAAATTATATCGATGAAAGCATAGATTTACGAAATAGAGAGCAAGAACATAAAGAGCAACAAAAGCTAAATAAATTAGAATATGAAGTTAATTTAAAAACAGAACAAAGCCGCAATCAAATATTGACTGATGCTAATCAGAAAGCAAAGCAAAGAATTAAAATAGGAACTTTCATTGGTTTACTTGCGGCTACTGTATTTGGGATATCAGCGAAAATATCTTTTGACAAACTACAAGAAGCCCAAAGCGCGACTAAATTAGAACAGCAAAGTAATAGTATTATCAAACAATTTCCTAATAATCAACTACAAGCTTTACTTGCAGCGATGCAAACAGGTCAAAGATTAAAAGAAATGGTTGAAAGTGGTCGTCCAATTAAAAACTATCCTACAATTCGACCGATATTCGTTTTAAGAGAAATTCTTAACAATATTCAACAACAAAATGAGTTTGATACAGGCCAGAAAATAGTAACTAGCATAAGTTTTAGCCCAGATAGTCAGTCAATTGCTACCGTAGGGAAAGATGGTACACTACGAATTTGGAATTTATCGGGACAAGAAATTCGCAAAATTCAAGCACATGACGGTAGTATAAATGGAGTAAATAGTGTTAGCTTTAGTCCTAATGGTAAAACAATTGCAACCGTAGGGGAAGATGGAAAAGCAAAACTTTGGAATTTATCTGGTAATCTCATAATACCCGCATTATCTGAGAAAGAAGGGGGAATTAAAAGTGTAACTTTCAGCCCTGATGGTAGTAAAATCGCTACAGCAGGTGATTACGGAATTGCTCGCATATGGGACTTAAATGGTAAGCAAATAGCTACTTTAAAAGGATATAAAGAAATAAATATTAGAAATATTACTTTTAGCTCTGATGGTAAAAAAATTGCAACGGCTGGAGATGATGGAACAGTGAGGCTTTGGGATCTATCAGGAAAACAGCTTTTTCAAATCATACCACATAAAGGTAAACGAGTTTTTCATGTCAGCTTTAGTCCCAATGGGCAATTTTTAGTTACAGCCGGAGAAGATAATATCGCGCGCGTTTGGAATTTATCTGGACAGGAACAAAAAAAATTAGAAGGACATCAAAACACAGTACTTTTTGCTAGTTTTAGCCCAGATGGTAAACGTTTAGTGACAACTTCAGATGATAACACTGTTCGAGTATGGGATTTCTTATCAGGACAAGAGATATATAAATTCCAAGGACATGAACGCGCGGTTTTAACTGCCAGTTTTAGTCAAAATGGTAAATACCTAGCTTCTGCGGGAAAAGATGGTAAAACTCGAATTTGGAATTTATCAAACAGGCAAATTACTGAAATTACTCACTTTAAAGGTCATGAGGATGATGTTAATAGCCTAAGTTTCAGCCCTAACAACAAGTTAATTGCTTCTGGAGATAATGATGGTATTGTCAGATTTTGGAACTTTTCCGGCAAGCAAATAGGTAAAGAATTACAAGTTGATGATAAGAAAGGTAAAATTTTCAGCGTAACTTTTAGTCCAGATGGAAAGTATGTAGCGACAGGGGGACAAGAGGGGAAAGCTAAAATTTGGGATTTATCAGGAAAGTTGATAACTCAATTAAATGGTCGTCAAACTTTTGTTTCTAGTCTTAGTTTTAGTCCAGATGGAAATTACATTGCGACAACAGGAGCAGATAAGCTACCAAAAGTATGGAATCGAGATGGAAAAGAAATTACTACTTTAGAGGGTCATCGTGATTTAGTATATCAAATTAAATTTCATCCAAAAAAACAGCTTATTGCTACGGGAGCATGGGATGGTACAATTGGACTTTGGAATTTTGATGGTCATAAAGCTAACAAAATATCTATTTTGGAAGGACACGAAGAACAAATACGCAGTTTGAGCTTCAGCTTCGATGGAAAATATTTTGCTACTGCTGATAAAGGCAGTAAAGTTAAAGTGTGGGATATATCAGGTAAGAAGCAACTAGAGTTTTTAAGCTATCAAAGTGGAATTAACGGTCTGAGTTTTAGTCCAGATGGAAATTACTTCGCCACTGGAGGGATGGATGGTACTGTTAAAGTTTGGGATTTGCAAGGTCGGCAATTAGCTGAATTTATGCTTGAAAAAGGCTCAGTTTGGGATGTCAGTTTTAGCCGCAATGGTAAATCAATTATCGCTGGGGGAGATAAGGGAAGTTTGCAGTCAAGAAAATTTAAGCAATTAGATGAATTATTATCTGAAAGCTGTAACTGGCTGAAAGGATATCTCGACAATCACGAAAAAATTAGGGAAACGCAGAAGATTCACTGTCAGTAGATCGAAAAGTTTTGCGATACCCGACAGTATGAAACCGAATACTTACCGCCTTGACTTTATTTATGGTTTTAAACACAAATAAAGCAAATAAATTAACTTTCTTTTTAACTATTGTATACGGCTATTCTTGAAACAAGTATTTTATAGAATGAGTAGATTTGGTAATAATATCCGAAGACAAATTACTTAAATGAGTAAATAATTATTACTACAATAAAAAATAGTAGCAGAATAGATATAGAGGTAAATTAGTATGATAAATTTTAATGGCGATAAATATTATATAAGACAGCAAGTATTTTGGGTTACAAATTATTTAAAATGGATAAAGAGAGGGAATTTAACAGCATTTTTATTTATTTTGATGACAACTTTAGGCTGTCAGTCTGAGCCTCAGTTTCAAAACCCCAATTCAACAATTAGCCAAACAAAATCTGAAGTCAAGGAAGAAACTAATATTTTTAATAGCGTTTCATTTCCACAAAACTCTTGTGGTGATAAACTACCAAATGATTCTAAAGATGATGCTGTTAAGTTTTATCCTGTATTTATTGATTACAGTGAAAATAATTTACAAAGTATAAAAACTAATTATTGTAAAGACGCTATAAAAAAAACAAGGAAAGATAATCAAAAAGAATCTGTACAAGTAGCCTCTTTTATTAGCGAAGAGCGTGCCAATCAATTTAAAAACTTGTTAGATAAAAAAATAGGAAACGCAGAAGTAGGAGAACCTCATATAATAGCGATAACACAAACATCTCAGTCTACTGAAGTTGTAGCTAAAGCAGCACGCTTAACTCCGAAACATGTTGAAAAATTAAAAAATATTTCTGCAAAGAGCGCAGTAGGAATAGGGGTAATTATTCCAACTTACTTACCACCAGGATTTCAACCTTATATTTTTAAACATGAAGATGGTTTAAATGGGTTAAATTTGGGGTATACAATTATTTACAAGAATGCTAATAATGCTTGTTTCAGTCTTTCTACCGAAGTTCGTCCTTATGCAAGTCCTGACGGATTAGATAATGCTAAAGAAGTGTATTCAACTGCGTTAGGTAAAGTTAATATTAACTACACAAGCTTTAATAAAGGCTCTAATAATTCTCAAATATTAGCTTTTTTAAGAACATTAAATTCTAATGGTCAAAGAACTACCTCTCAATATAGTATTTCTTCACCAGCTGGCTCTACAGAAGAAAAATTTAAATCTTGCACTACTGTTAGTTTAGCAGAAGCAGTAAAAATTGTTGAGTCATTAAAGTATTTATTTTCAGATGATTCAAATAAAATAGAATTTGCCAATGAAATTTAAAACTATAAATTCAAGTAGTTTATGTATACTATAGCGCCATTCCAGTAATATGTATTGACGGAAACGTAAATTTATGCGTTGGGGTAAGACGCTTATTTTTAGATTAAATCCTGAGCGCGTTCGCATCAATACCAAGGCGCCTCAATGCTTGATTAGAGCAACATCCATAGTTATAATTTTCTGTCAACCACTTCTACTGGATTGGCTCTTTAGTACTAAGCGGCTTAATCCGCATTTCTAATGTTTCGCCAATAGCATTCGTTTCTAAACCCAGCCCAATATTAATTTGCCCACTCAGGATCGTTGGTAAGCGCATTGTAAAACTTCAGATTGCGTGGTTCATTTGGGTAAAGATATGATAATGATTCAACAATTTTTACTGCTTCTACAAGGCTTATAGTATCTGAATTTAAACTATATATCCATTTAGAACTACCATAATCGGATGGAGTGTTTTCCGGTGGGTTATCAGTTTCCGGTGGAGAGGCACTTATTATAACCTCTGTAGAAGACTTCTCAGAAGTTTTATGAAATTCCTTGTACCCAATAATAACTTGACCAAAAGCGGGCGAACTAACTTCTTTTAATTTCGGAGCATAAGGAGGAGGTCCCGCACCAGGACCGGGTACATAAGTATCGATTTTAAAACTATCACTACTTGCGTTTTTATAAATAATTTCATATTTTTTTCCGTCACTTTCATCAGACGATACTTTAAAGCGATCTAGTGTAAATCCTGGAGGGAGATAGGTTGGTAAAATTGCCTCAACTTTGTGTTGTTTGCCCAAAGAGTCTTTAAATATGATATTTTTTAATTGTCGTACTTGCTCTGGCGATAATTGTGCAGCTTTAGCAACAGCCTCGGTCGATTTAGATTGATTTTGATTAGTCTGAGATTTTTGAGTATTATTCCTAACAATCGGCTCTCCTACTTCAACATTTTCTAGTTTATTTTCCAGAAAAATTTTAAATTTATTAGCACGCTCTTCGCTGATAAAAGAGGCTAATTGGATAACTTCTTTTCCTTTATCTAACCTATATTTTTGGATAGCATCTTGGCAATATTGAGTTTGTATTATTTGTAAATTAACTTTGCTACTATAATCAATAAAAACAGGATAAATTTTTAAAATATTACCCTTTGACTCATTTGGTAGCTTATCACCACAGCTAGCTTGTGGAAACGAAATTGTATCAAATGTGGTACTGGATGATGAATGCTCACTTTTAGCTGAGTCAGTCGTTCTTGTTTTGGTTACTTCTGATTCGAGATGAGTTGTCATATTTTGATTTGTGAAGCTACAGCCTACCATCGGTATGAGCATTAAGATATTGATTAAGGCTTTATTTATCATTTTCATTAGTATTACTTATTTTCAGGATTGAGGTATTGCAAAGATTCAACAATTTTGATGCCTTCTTGAAGACTAATACTATTGCAAGCTGCACCAGACGCGACATTGGATGCTGGAGATGCGAAGAAATATCCAACACTTGCCCCTCCTTCAACAAGTTTATAAACAGGTAATGGGAATCCTATGGAAGGGAAACTATCAGATTCAGGAAATTCTGTGTAGCCCAAAACCACTTCCCCTAAAGCAGGTGATGAGATTTTGTTAGTAGTATTGTATTGTATCGGTCCATCTCCTCCATACTGAACAGCAAGTATATGAAAACAAGAATTACTGGAGTTTTTGTAAACAATACTGTAAGGCTCCCCATCTCCATTTACATTAAACTTATCTATTTGGAATCCAGGGGGAATGTACGTAGGTATAATAGCCTTAATTTTTCCTTTTTCGATTTTATTTTTCGGTTCGCCCGCTTCGACTATGTTACTTTTTTCCAAGGATTTCAACTGTTGAATTTGAGTAGGAGATAGTTTTGCTGCTTTGCCGATAGAATCTAAGGAGTTTGAATTTACCAATTTTCCACTTATCAGTTTTTCATCATTGCTATTTGCTGATGCGGAACTATAGGTATTCACTCCTTTTGCATTATCTTCCTTTTGTACTTGTGAAGTATCAGGTAAAGGTTGAGTTGCATTTTCTTGCTTTATTGTGCTGCAAGCTACTAAAAATCCAATCAATAATCCAGCTACTCCTACACTTAGTTTCATATACAAACATATTACGTAATATTACTTATAAATTTTCACTCACCTATGTAGTTTACCCGGATAATTTAGTAAGTCAAGTTGTCAAGTTACTCACAGACGTAGTATGTCAAACTCAATCTATTTTCGCTAAAAGTGCTGATTTGTTAGTGGATAAAGGAGAGAAACGAGCGAAAAAAGGTGATGTTGAAGCTGCGGTTACTAATTCTGCCAAGCACAGGAGTAGAATCCGCTGTTACATTTTGACCCAGAAACAAAATTTAAATAAGTGATTAATATCACATTGTATTTGTGTATAAATCACAGAAATTAATTTATTAACAGCTTACTGTAACAAGAATTGCTTAGTCATCCCATTTGTAATCTGTTAATAATAGACTCAGGTAGAAGTGCAGCTAATTAATTATATAGTTGTAAATGAGAAATTACAGATGAAGCGAAAAAAATGGTTAAGTATTTTCTTATTGCTAGGAACGTTGACTAACATGCAAGCAGAAGCAGTTAATGTAGTTAATGAAAAATTTAATAAATCTCAAGGTAAACCAATTGAAGCTCCTCAAGATATTCGTTCGGTTAAACATGTAAAGGATAATATTCGAGAATTATTGGATACAGTAGGACAACAATGGTGTGATACTTTATCTTGTAGCGGGTTTGCGCGCGTACAAATATGTGAAGTGGTAAGTATGTTAAATACGCGCGTTTCAGGTAAAATAGCAGGTAAAACTATTAAAACTAAATATTCTCCCTTATCCATTTCTCAATCTGATTTGAGATTAATGAAAAGAATTTATTCTGGATGCGAACCACTTGGTAAACGAATACCACCTGCACTAGGTCAACCAAAGTATGGTAAAATATTCAATAATTCTTGCGACAAGCAGATTAGAAAAGCACTTAACTTAAAACCATCTCAACGTTGTAACTAATAATTATTAAATCAGGTTATGTTTAAAAAATTAGTATTGGGTATTAGTTTAGGGATACTATTTACCTTAAGTCCCGCAGCGATAGGTGAAAGTAATAGTCTTAATCACAGCAGTAATGTTTTTAATAAGTCTAGTAAAAAAGCAATTGATGTAGGTAAAATTTCCATAGGTAATATTAAGTTGGGAATGAAGGAAAGGGACATCATTAGAATATTGGGTAAGCCAAAAAGTCGAAGTATAAAGTATGACGATGTTTGTTATGGCTCTTATATTACTACTTGGAAGTACAACGGGATAGAAATTGAAGGACTTTCAACTACTAATAATCCTCGTCAAAGTGAAGTGCATCAAATAATTGCTTCAAGTCCGAGCTATCCCACTGAAAAAGGAGTAAAGGTTGGTGACGGTATTAGTAGAGCTAGAAAAGCATATTCAGCAATCATATCGAGGGTTAACGGAAATAATTTGGCATATTCAAATGATGCTTTTGGTGGTTTAGTTTTTTCTAGCAGCAAACAGCAGGTAATAAGAACAATTAGATTGCTGGGAGCATCTTGTTAAAGAGTTGAAATTTTGTATTTAACTAGGTAATGCATTTGTACAGCTTGCTGAGTGTTACAGCATACTGCTATCCATCAGGCTAGGGGAAACTAGTTCAGAGTCATTCGTCAGCATTTTAGCAGCGTTGAACTGTGAAAAGACTTATAATTTATTAAAAATGGTGCCTACCCTGAGACGAATATGCCAATTTTAACCCCAGACGAACTTCGATTTTAGTATGTGTGCGTACTGATTGCCTACATGTGAGAAGGCGCCGCGTAGCGCTATAATACCGTAAGCGCTTAAAAATATTTGGACTTATGCTGATTGAAAAGATTGTCCAAGAACTGCAAGATATCCCCGAAGATAAACTAGCACAAATTTATGACCTAATTCATTATTTTCGATTAGGTTTAGGTCAGGAACAGAAACAACCCCGTACTCCTGGTTTATTAAAAGGACAACTCGGTGATGCTTTCTTTGAACCACTGCCAGAAGAGGAACTTCAGCAATGGGAATGAGCTATCTTCTAGACACGCATGTTTTTTTATGGTGGCTTTTTGACGACCCAAGACTGGGTACTGATAGCCGAGAAATTATCGCTAACCCAGATAATAGTATTATTTTGAGCAGTGTTTCGGCTTGGGAGATTGCTACTAAATACCGTATTGGTAAATTACCCGAAGCGAAACAACTTGTTGAGGAATATTCACAAGTATTGCTTAGAGCTAAATTTATTGAACTTCCCATCACCACAGTTCATGCGCTTAGAGCAGGAAGTTTACCAATTGACCACCGAGACCCCTTTGACCGTATGATTATGGCTACTGCTGAAATTGAAAATTTGCCTGTTATCACTTATGATGTAGCCTTTCAAACTGGGTTGATTCAAGTAATTCCTGACCCCAAGTAAAATCTATCTTCCCTCTGTGTACTCTGTGTCTCTGTGGTAAAGCATCAAAATCTTGAAGATGCTACCCTACGGGAAAACTGCGCCCTTCGTTCGCGACTCATGACAATTAGATGCTAAGAAAGCGGGAAAACTCCGTTTACGTTCGCGACTCATGACATAAATTCACATTTGTCAGTAAGAATTACCCAACATAGTTATCAACCGTTTAATTTGACCTACTCGCTTGCGTTGGTCGTATCTTCGTTTCGCTTCTGTGGTAATTTTTTCTACAAGTGCTTCATCTGCATTTACAACCGTCCAAGCTGCTTCTAGAAATGTTTCTACTGTGATTCCTTTGTCTTTGCAAAACTGGGTTAATTGAGAGTCAAGGTCTTTTTCTAACACAATAGCCGAATGGCGCCGTGTTTCGGGGTATTGTTCAAGTTCAGCTTTGAGGGATGCAAGGGTATCTATATTATTGTTTTCGGTGACTGTTACAGGTTGCACTTGCGGTTCGGTTGACTTGGGAACGAGTGCGTCAATTCGTTCTGGAACGGTTGCGCGATTGCGTTTGTTGCGAAGTTGGTTGAGTATGTTATCTGACATTGTTTAATTGCTCCCAATCAAAGTGCTGATTTTCTCAATTAAGATTTCAAACGGATATTCTAGGTCGTTATATCCTAGTTCGCTCAGGGTTGTACGTTTGTTGATTGCTTGTTTATACCTTTCAGATTCTCTGATGGAAGGTAGTACTTTTTCGGCGCCAGCTTCGTCACGCATTCCTTCTACTGCTGCGCGACTTTCGTGTGCTTGGGTGTTACCAAACCAACGGTCACGAAATGGTAAAATTCCTAATACGTCGGCGCCTGTTGCCCCCACATCGCGTAAACCATTGAGTAAGTCGAGGGTACGCACCAAGGAACCATAACCTTTTACTGATGCTTCTGCGGGGATAAGCAAAAAATCTGCGGCGCCGATAACAGTTAAACAGATTTGTGACCTTTGGGGTGGAGCATCGATAATACAAACTTTGAAGATGTTACTAACTGCTTCTAGTCTGCGTTTGAGTAAAGTGGCGCCGACTCCACTATTAGATAGATAGTCTTGTACCGTGTCGAGTTGGTCGTCAGCGGGGATGAGAAATAAATTGTCGTTGTAATCGGTTGGATAAATGCTATCTTCTGGAGCAACTGTTTTTTTGAGAAACTCTAACAAAGTTGGTTGGTCGGGTTCTAACTCGAATCCTAAATAAGTTGTCAGGTTATGTTGGGGGTCAGAGTCAAGCATTAAGGTTGGTAAACCAGCGCGCGATAGTAACCGACCGAGGAATAATGCACTCGTGGTTTTCCCTTGTCCCCCACTTAAGCTGGTGATGGTGATTGTGAGCATATATACATTTGTCAATGTAGCTTTTTAAGTTAGAGGCTTTTGGTAATTTTGTCAATGGCTAATTTTAGCTTTTTGGCTTTTTAGCTACATGGATGGGTGAATTTGGCTTTTTGGATATTTGGATTTTTATGTGTGAGGGAATTGTAAAAATGGGTTGGGTTTGATGGCGTTACACCCTCGAAGGGTGACGCTATACGAACTAAGCCTGCCTACGCAGGCTGGGAGTACTGCTATTTATGGGTTTTAGTGTATTTAGCTTTTTGGATAATTAGCTTTTTAAGTGTTGGGATGGGATATTGAAGTTGGCTTTTTATAAATTTAGCTTTTTGGGTAATTAGCTTTTAAAGTTTTAAAGGTAGATGTATAATGAATTAGCTTTTATCAAATTTAGCTTTTTGGATAATTAGCTTTTTTTGTTCGTTTTGATGGCCGCTGCCGCAGTGTAATCTTACGCCATATATTTAATGGGTACGGAGTTTACTAATTAAGGAGACTATTTTTTATTCTTTTGTGGCGCTATTGGGAAGCTCTACACATGAAACTTACGTCAAGAACCACATCCACCACTTGACGCACGCGAGCATGTAGTAGTGTAAAAATGGGAAAAGTTAGGAGAAGGGGATGAAGGTTCAATCAGTTCAGCTAAAATATTTCAAAAAATTTCGCTCCTCACCCGAATTTGATTTTACTGACCCAGAAACAGGGTTGGCACGGGATATGATTATTTTGGTAGGAATGAACGGCGCCGGAAAAACTAGTTTATTTATTTTAATGTTTTCTCAATGATTGATAATATTTTTAAGAACAATTTCCGAAATCCACCGCTTGGGAAGTGTAGCGATTGAAGTTAGCTGCTTAATAGAATTATCATGTTGCGATATACTTACTTTTAGTCAATGGAACCATTGCTTAAAACCAAATCACAGATTAAACAAATGATAAATATGATTAAAAAGGTTTGCACGATTGCATTAATGGGCATATCAATTGTTTTCATCAATGATAATTCACCCAGTCATGCATTTAACCAAGAATTTTCATGTGGTATTAGTAAAGGTGTTCCAACAACGTTTCTAGAAAAGAAAGATGGTAAAAAATTACCGATAATACGTTGGACATCAAAATTTGGGGGATTAACTCCTAAACAGCGATGTAAAGCTGTATCGCGTAATTTTCAGAAGATTTTTGATAATCAGAAGCTACGAATGATTATCAGTGGAAAGATAAATAAACAACCTGTTATTTGTGCAGCAGTTAGTGTTAATGATGATTGCACCGAAAACACTGTTTTATTTACTCTAAAACCAGGAAGCAATCCTAGGAAAGTTTTACAATCTTTATTAGATAAACGCGCTTTAATATCTGGGGAAATCCAAAATCAGAACAGCGAGGCTTCAGATATTGTAATTGATTTTGAAACTTACGTGAGTAGTTTAAAACCAGAACCTTAAATTCTGCTTTAAGAAAACAAGGCAAAAAGAAAATAATATTTTCTCTTGTACCTTGTTTCTTTATGCCTTCTCATGAATTATTTGAAATACTGCATATAAGAGCAATTAGCTGAAAAAATCCTGTAAAAATTTGTTTTTACTTGATAATGATTATATTTTTTTAAGTAAGTAAATAATTACGCCAATTAAAAGTTAACAATTCAGGTATGAAAAACAATCCATTATTAAATGCAGTATTGATTAGTGCATCAATAGTTTTAGCTCAACCACACATCACCACAGCCGATACAATAGAAGTAGAGGAAATTGCCAAAAAGATAACAGTACAAATTGTCAATGTTGAAACATCTCCTCCAACATTTGGTTCGGGTGTAATTATTGCAGAAGTGGATAATAATTATATTGTAATTACTGCACATCATGTGGTTAGAGGAGTTAGTATAAAGTTAATTGCTCCAGATAACTACCAGTATGTAGTTAAGAATATTAAGCCACTAGGAAGAGATTTAGATTTAGCTATAGTTGAGTTTACAAGCGAAAGGGAATATAAAGTTGCGAACATTGGGAATTCAGATAAGGTCAATAAACTAAGCACTGTTTATGTTGCTGGATTTTCTGGAAAAACGGCAGCAGCACCAAATGTTGATTTTGTAATTAAATCAGGCGCGATTAATGTTAAAGTGCCTCAACGACAGGGTTATGATATCACTTACGACCATCGCACATTAAAGGGAATGAGTGGTGGTGCAGTATTAAATCAAGAAGGAGAACTTATTGCAATTCACGGAAGGGGGATAACGGGACCATCAGAAGAAAACCCAGAGCAATCAGTTTTGAGTGGGGGTTTGGGAATAAGTATTAATTCTGTATTGCAGCAGTTCTCAGTAATGGGTGTGAATGTGGGAGTAAAACTAAAACTACCTGATAAACAACCAGATGTTATTGCAGCATCACCAACATCTGCTGATGATTTCTTTATTAGAGGTAATGAAAAATTAAGCTTTGGAGATTATGAAGAAGCCGTATTAGATTTCACTGAAGCAATTAAGCTCAACCCCAAATTTGATAGAGCTTATCTTAATCGCGGATTAATTCGCTATGATTTTGGAGATAAGAAAGGAGCGATTTCGGATTATAATCAAGCACTAAAAATTAATCCAAACTTAGCCGAAGCTTATGCAGGTCGAGGCATTATTTACAGAGATTTAAAAAATAATGAAAGAGCGATTGCGGATTATAGCCAAGCACTTAACATTAATCCAAACTTAGCCGAAACTTACGAAAATAGGGGTTTAGCTCGCGATATTTTGGGAGATAAGAAAGGAGCGATTACAGATTATAATCAAGCGCTCAAACTTAATCCTAACTTAGTTGAATCTTATGCAGGTCGCGGTATTATCTACAGAAATTTAGGAAATAAGCAAGAAGCAATCAAAGATTTTCACAAAGTTGTAGAGCTAACGGGAAGTAATAAACTATCGATGTATGAGGCTATATGGGAAATTAAAAATATTTGCAATACAAGTAAATTAGAATCTTTAGGAAATTTTATAGGAAGTCCTTATCGATTATGTATAATTTATTAAGCTTCGTTTTCATAAATTAGAGGAAATACAACTACTCCAATATTTATTGTTGTAGTTAACCATACAATAAGGAAGTTATATTAAATTATATACAATGCATACAATACAAGGATTTGATACAGCCATCTCCTCAAATCGCAACAAATCTTAATATTACAGAAAATGAGAATCATTAAGTAAATTTCCGGAAATGCGATTTAAGTACGTGTATCCTTACTGAAATCGTGCTTGCGCTTATATATTTTTTGCACTATAATAGCAGTGAATATGAGTAAAAAACTCCGTTTAGACAAAAAGTTACTTAAATTAGCTGTATTTATTTTTACTTGTCTATTAGTAATTGTTTTTGCCTCACCTTGGGTAACTGCAAAAGACACACCCAAGCCAAAACTGCAAGAATGGCAACTTAAGGGTATTGTTGCTGCAATGGATGATGTTTATCCACAAGTGCAGGAACTTACATTTAATAAATTAGGAGAATACGAGTTAAAAAGCTTAGATAAACAGATAAAGGAACATTTAGCAAAGAAAGCTATTGCGATTATCAAAGATAATAAAATTGATGTATCTGTTCACAGTAGTGCGGCATACGTGTTAGAGAATTTAGGAGAAACTGCTAAATCTTATATCCCTGATATCCTCGCTATCATTAAAAATAATGAGATTGATGCATCTGTTCGCCACAATGCAGCATACATGTTAGGGAATTTCAAAGAAGCAGTGAAACCATATATTCCAGATATTGTTGCTATCCTTAAAAATAATGAGGTTAATAAAAGTGTTCGTATTGAGGTAGCACAAGCATTATTTGTTAAACCTTATATTTATGAAGTCCTCGGTATCCTCAAGGATGATACAGTTGGTGCAATTATCCGCAGTGAAGCAGCATCAGTGTTAGGGAGTTCAGTAGAAGTAATTAATCCCTATATCCCTGATATACTTGCTCTTCTTTTTAGGGGGAATCGAGTTACAATTTTCCCAAGAACCGATTTTAAAGACTCAAAAGAAGTATTAAAACCTTATATTCCAGATATCGCTGCTGTCCTCAAGAATGACAAAATTGATGCAAATGTTCGTGTTCGTGCAGCCGGAGCGCTAGGGAATATTGGAGAAGCTGCTAAATCCTATATTTCAGATATTGTTGCTGTTCTTAAGAATGATAAGTTTGATGCAGATGTTCGTGCTAGTGCAGCCGAAGCGCTAGGGAATATTGGAGAAGCTGCTAAATCACACATTCCTGATATCGTTGCTATCCTCAAGAATGATAAGGTTGACGCAAACGTTCGTCTTAGTGCAGCATACGCATTAGTGAATTTAGGAGAATCAGCTAAACTCTATACATCCAAGATTGCTACTATTCTTAAAGATAATAAAATTGATGCAAATGTTCGTATTAGGGCAGCATACATGTTAGGGAATTTAGGAGAGGTTGCTAAATCCTATATACCTGATATCATCGCTTTCTTGAAAGAGGATAAAATTGATGGACTTGTTTTCCGCGCTAGTGCAGCCGAAGCGCTAGGGAGTTTCAGAGAATTAGCCGAGTCTTATATACCTAATATTCTTACTATTCTCAAGGATGATAAAATTGATGCAGATGTTCGCCCAAGTGCAGCCGAAGCGTTAGCGAAAATTGGGCAATTAAATATAGAACAAGTTATCACCATTCTGAACTTATTCTATCGCCCTGGTGAGTCAAAATGGCGTGAATACCGCTTTCTTACCTACATTACTTCTGGTGGTACTGACGAAGTAAAAACGCTGTTGAAATATCTTGGTCATTATGACTCTAAAAAAGCCCAAGCGCAATTACAGCAAGTTAACTACAACGAAGCAAAAAAAGCTTTAAGTGTATTTGCTAAGGTTTGGAACAAGAGCGAAGGAACATATTTACGCGATGATTTAGCAAAACAAATCGCGGAGGTTGCAGATAAAGTAACATGGAAAGCAAGAGATATTGCTTTACTTCAAGGTCATTACAATAATCTCAAAAATGCTAGCTATAAACAATACGATACCATTGGGCGGATTATCCAAAATCTAGAATATTGGAAGTGGTTTTTTGCAGCAAGAAACACCATCCTTATCCATCTTACTTTTTGGCTACTACTTATCTTCGCATATCCCAAATACCCACAAATTCAAGCCATCTTTTTCTGGAACCCTTGGGTTCGTCGTATCTTAGGTATGGGTTACGTTGGTTTTATCCTTACCTGGGTTCCTTTCTTCCGTCGCAAGTTATTGGAACCGTTTAAACCTTCACTTTTAGCTGATGCTGGTTTAGATGGTTTTAACCCTGATGTATATTTCCCTGAATCTAATATTAAACTTCCATCTGGTGAGATTTTACCAATTACCCAATCGCTTAAAGATATCACAGGGCAAATTATTTTAGAAGGTGATTCAGGTTTGGGTAAGTCGATGTTTCTACGGTTCTTGGCAAACAAGTCTAAGCGCATAGTTGTTTTTATTCCTGCTGCCAAGTGTGAAAAGGGAGTTAACGAAGCGATTCAAGCTAAACTTCATGGACAAGCACAGGATGCCAATTTCTTACAAAGTCTAATTTACAGCGGCGCCATCGATATATATATTGATGGTATCAATGAAGTTAGCGCGGAAACAAGGGCGAAAATTTGTGAGTTTGTAGAAAAACATTTCCGGGGTAATGTCATTATCACCACACAACCGCTAGAGTGGATACCCCCCAGTACAGCAAAAACTTACCATCTTCAACCTTTAACCCGTCAACAAATAGAACAGTTTTTAATTGCCCGTGCTTCTCGTTTAAGTCATGAAGCCCAAATTACAGGCGATGATTACAAACAAGCTTGTCAAAAATACTTAGCAAAAACCCTTGATAATCAACTACCATCTACTGAGTTGGATGCTTCCTTACGGATTCTTTCTAATCCAATGGATTTATCTTTAGTTTCCACGATGATATCGCAAAACCAACACCCCGACCTATTTAATTTACAACAACAGCAATATAACTTAATGTCAGCGGAATATTTAAGGGAATGGAAGCATGATTTTCCCCTTAAAAAATTCTCAATGCGTATTTACCAATTGCGATGTCATGATGAAACTGCACTTCCGGTAGATGAATTTGGCCAAGAAATTATGTCTATGGAAGATGAAAAATATAAGATGGTTGTTAGACGCGAATGGTTAGATATTAAATATGGAAAACCTAGAAAAGAATGGAATTTTCGCCATGATAAGATAATGGAGTTTTTCTTAGTTCAAAATTTCCTAGATAATTCCCAAGAAGCAGAAGAACGTCAAATAAAACACATGGGAGATTCGCGTTTTCGCGGTGTTTATTTTGCAATGGCGATATTATTACCTTTAAATCAAGCCCAGGAGTTACGAGAAAAATTACTTCTATATGCAGCAAATAGTAAGGATTATACTGTTTTGGGAACTTACGTTCAAATATTACAGGCTAGGATGACAATTTAAATATATCATCGCAGGTGCCTTCATACCGCAATTTTAGGTATAATTGTTTTTTTCAGAGGCATAAAAATGGGAGAAGCAAAGCGACGCAAGCAAAATAACCCAAACTACGGTCAGCCAACTATCTTAACCCTCAACCCAACTGACACAAATAAGTTTTTAACTGGTTTGTTAGACTTTACTGTTGCTGAAGCTGAGGATGTTCTACCAACCTTGGCGCCTGGAACTGAAAAATCTGTAAAAAAGTTGGACGAAGCATTAAAACAACAGCAGTCAAAAATGCAAGTTGTACTCCCCATAGACCATACTGAAAACCCTGCAAGAGACTACCTCGTAAAAAATTGGAGTCTTGCATGGGATTCTATATCAAAACTTAGGGTAAAACATGGTAAAGGAATAATTTACTAAGAAGCACAATTAGAAAAAGATATAACTCAGTTTAACTTTTTTCCTGCGAGCGAAGAAATTTTGCGGTCGCTTGAAACTGAAATATTTACTGGAATGAATAATTATAAACAAAACGGCGCCAAAAAAGGTAAAGAGTTATTCATCACTAACTACGCAATTAAACACCATTCCAATAGTCATGACCCACAAGCACCAGTGCAGTTAAGTTTAGAAGCTCTTTTTTAACCATTCTTATAAAGGTGCCTATAACCCAAAAAATAGTACCCTTTTGTGTACCAAGCAAAGTTCGTAATTCCTATTCGGCGCCGTGATGAATTAAGTATACAAACAATTCACACACAGGAAAAACGATTATGACATCTACATTTAACACAGCCGCTCAACTTCAAAAGCCCGTACTCAAAGAAGGTTCTAAGGGTGATGCAGTTAAAGAGTTACAAGGACTACTACTAAAATATAATGCTTATGTAACAATTGGTAGTTCCGGCGCCTGCGTATTCCCAGGAGAAGAAGTAATTGATGGTAACTTTGGCGCCAAAACCACAGCCGCAGTTAAACTATTCCAAGCACGGATGTTCTTATTACAAGACGGTATCGTTGGTGATAGAACTTGGCGTTCATTGTTCAAAGGCGCCCCTGTTGATATGCCTAGCCTAAAAAAGGGCAGCAAGGGAGACTTAGTTAAACAGGTTCAACAAAGACTCTCCATTGGTGGTTATGAAGTAGGCGCCATTGATGGTGACTTTGGCAACCGTCTCGAAAAAGCTGTAAGACAGTTGCAAAAAAACACTGGCTTACCTGTTGATGGTGTAGTTGGCGAGCGTACTTGGTTCGAGTTAAGCAAGATTAACACAGTCTTCTGCTAAGATTTTCACCTTATATGTAGCAGGCGCCAACGGTTAATACTAATTTAACAAGCGTAGATTTATAATAAAAAGCGCCTCCTAATATATTGGAGGCGCCATATTTATATTACCTTTTCAACCAATTGCAATTGACAATTACGCAGAGATTTCGCCAAGGTTAACTTTAACTACCTTATTTTTTTCTGCTTCACTCTTAGGTAGTGTCAAATTTAAAATACCGTCTTTGTATTCTGCTGTTACGGCTGTGTTTTGGATGCGCGCGCGTAATGGAATTACACGTTGAAACTTACCGTAATAAAATTCGCTTCTGGTTCTACCGTTATCGTCAGTTTTGGTTTCTGTTTTACGTTCAGCTACTATTTTAACTGCATTTTCGGTAACTTCTATATCTACATCTTTGGCTTCAACACCAGGCAGTTCTAATTTGAGGTACACAGCTTCGTCTGTTTCATGCAGTTCAGCAGCAGGTGTTCTAAATGCAGGCGCCTGAAATTCTTCAAACAATGAATCTAATTGGCGAGTAATTGCATTCATTTCATTCCAAGGATTATAACGTACTAACATTTTGTATTGCTCCTTTTCACTCGTGTATTGATTAATTAGTTCGGTTTATTGTTTCGTATGTCCTTATAGTAATCAAGGCTGAAATAGTTGGAAATACGGTTTATATCACTTTTATATTTATGAAAACCGACCATTATTAATGAGATATTTAGAAGTAGTAGAAATACGAAAAAATTGAGTACGGTAAACCTAACCCCTAACATCCTTCAATACAAGGTAAGGAGGTTGCTTGAGAATAATGTACCTCAAAAGGAATTGGTTCTCCACTTATTTGATTGAGTGTATTGTATACTGCCTCTGCATTACCCCAAACAACATTACTATCAACGCGCGATGATACTTCAGTTTCAATAAACTTGCAATAAAAATCACCATCACGAGCAACAAAATAACCGTATATGCGGCAAATAATTGGTCGTGCATCGTAAATAAGACAAGAACCAGAATCTTCGTCAAGATACGGGCAAATAATATGTGTGGGCATATTATTGGACGCTATCTGCATCAAAAGTAAATTAATTTTTTTCTTTATCTCCGAGCGTACCGATATATCAAGTGCGGCAACAGCTTCATCAACACGCATCCACTCAAGATGACTTAGCTCAGGAGGACTTGCTAGGTGGCGACAACAATGGTCACAACCTCGCTTGCACAACCACCAATCATTTTCATTACGAATCGCTTTGACTCGTAATTCAATACGCTCATCGAGAACTTGCAACTGTTGATAACTATCCTCGGACATAAATTCCCACTCAATTTTTACTATAAGCTTTAATACTCTCTTACCTGTGATTATTTTAATCTAAAAAATAAGACTTACTTTATACACGCAGGAGTTAACCAATTCTGCTCATGTAAACGCTGCCAAGCAGAAGCGAATATGTTGAGGCGCCAATAGTTTACGTTTTCTTTCATTCCATTCATGTACCAAAGAAATAGCCTGTGTACTATCAACAGCAGGGTTAGTTTCCTTGGTCGCCACCCAATGGACTGTTGCAAGTAACTCCATCCCATAAGGTGTCTCATAGCCAAATATTAAATTACCAACTCGCTCTAACTGTTGTTGCGCTTCGTCGGGTTCGTTATCCAAAAAAGCTTGTGCTGCATCTCTTGCTTCTGGCAATACATAAATTTCTGCACGGGGAGCTTTACTCGTACCATCACCATAACCACGAATATAATGTCCTTCCATATCTTTCAAAACATGGTTAAGGTTATGAGCATAGGGACCATATATATGTTTTACGTAAGGTAACTTCAATGGTTCCCCAGCTTCTTGTAAAAAGTAAGCAAGTTTTTGAATCTCTAACTTTGTCAACTCGTAACCTGGAATACCATAAAGTTCGAGCAACCGAATAAATAATGCACGCGCGTGCGTCATCTTGGGCTTTTTTTATATTAGATGCTACTGAGGCGCCTGATGGCTCGAAAATTATTACCGAAACATCTGGAAGTTGAGAAAAAGCTGATTCAATGAGTGGTTTAACAACAGCCCAATCTAAACCACCATTTCCGCATCCAAGAGGTGGAATAGCAATTGATGTGATACCTAGTTGCTGTACTTTTTGGACTAAAGCTACCAACCCGCTTTGTATATCTTCTATTTTAGACTTGCCTTTCCAGTGGCGTTTGGTGGGAAAGTTGATAATGTACTTGGGATTGAATAAATTACCTGTTGGGAATATAAACATCCGTCCTGGTTGTACTTCACCCTTCTTACAAGCTTTTTCATAGGAACGGAAGTTTTCAGGATAGCGGAGTTTAAATTGCAAGGCGATACCTTTACCCATAACACCAACGCAATTAACGGTGTTTACTAGGGCTTCAGCATTCTCTAAAAATAAATTGCCGATTTTAAACTTAATCATAATCATCTCCAGACATCCAATCCGGCTCAATATAACCAAAATCAATTGTTTCTTTCGTTGTTATTACTTCAACTTCATCTACTTCTATATTGTTGTCAAATCTGCCTGTCTCATCTACTAATGTTACCAACACATCAACATCTAAAGTTACTTTCTTATCTAGATTAGCAGCCCCCATTCCAATATACTCTTTGTCTATAGAATCCCAAGTCATAAAATAAAAACCACATTCAATACGAACTTCGACCTTTAACTCAGCCTCAACAACTAAACTGTCTTTGTCATAATTTATAGGTCTAAAAATTATATCAGGATTTTCAATAATATTAAATTCAAATTTTTCATAGTCTATGTCAATTACTTCATCTTCATACTGATAAGAAGATTCGGCTTCTATATATAAATCAAATTCGCAAACTCTAGCTTGTAATGTAGCTGCAATTGCTTTTTTTATAAAAGAAAGATTACTTTCTCTATACTTTTGCGATAATTGCTTACATATTTCATGAGGTTCTATTGGTAATTGAAATAGTTCAAATGCTTTTGAAAAATCATCAAAAAAAATAAGATTCTCGCATTGTTCACAGTATTGCTTCCAATCGTTATCTTTTGAAATTACTAAAACTTTAGTCATATTTTCCTCAGCCCATGACTCTAAAGACATTAGAGCCATAGCATCAGGAAACTCACTTTTTTTGTCTCCTGCCTTTGCAAATGGTGGTTTAGATTGAAAATATTTTTCTAAAAGTTTACCAGCTTCTACATAATCTTGGACTTCAACTATTTCTACAGGTGTTATTTTGATAAATTTATCTAAACGCTCAGAAGCTATTACTTTAGGTTCTTTCCCTTTGAAAATAGAGGCTTTTATATTATTAATATTTTCTTCTTCAAGTTGACAATAGTTTTTTGCATTTTTTAAAGCTTTTTCAACTTCTACATATGTATTTTTTATTTTTTCTTCTATGTGACGAAGAATTTCATTTTTAACAACTTCAGAAAGAATGACTTCTATCGGACTATCGCTAAATTGTTCTAGCTGTTTGAGAAGACCCGATTCAAGCCTTAAACCTTGAGCATCAAAAACAGATGTATCTATAGTGATGGCTCCGATTTCCTCTTTTTCAATAAGTTCTTTAATATTATCAAGTTTCATAGTTAAGGAAGATTTAAAAAAAGAAAAATATTTTGTAAGCAAATATAGAGAGTTTTGACCCCAAACTTATTTTTACACGCCCAACATTATTGACTCTTTTCCAAATAAACTTTCACATCTACAAAAATACTAGTACTTGAACTCAGCAAAACCTGAGACAAATAGTGGTGATGCACTTCAATTTTTGAACTGAGTCCAAAAATTGAAGACGCTATACAGACATTTCTGTAGCCAAGTGATACTTATATTATTTTAGCCATATCATTCAACAACTTTTACCGTGTAGCCTTTGCTACATTTTTGTACTAATATCCATGTTTTGGCTTCTGGCTCCAAGGCAGGCATGATGCGGAAGTTAAAAACATCTGCCCAAGTTTCTACACCATAGTTGTTGGCAAACTCATACTCAAGTTCTTTAAATCGTGACCAGTCGCGGTCACTAATTGCGTTAAACATGGGAATTACCGTACTTAGCGGTATAACAGCGGCTGTTTCAGTCATCTAAATAACCCTCAAAAATACAGACTATTGGTAAAAGGCTATCTTCTTCTGTGTCTATTATCTCTATTAATCGCTTACCTGTGTTCCTCGCGATTCGCTTGCAATACTCCTCGGATGCAGCTATCGACCAATCTCTTTTTTCCGTTACTGGGTCAAATTTACCTTTGGAACGCTTTATTCCGTCCGAACGCTCGTTGTTTTCAGTCATGCACTCCCCCAATAAATTACAGGTTTTAGGATACAGCCTCGGATGGCGCCACCACAGTTTACATTTATAAAAATTTATATTTTTGTGTGTTTAACTCATCAAATATTAGTTACTATAGTAAAAATTATAATTTTTAGGATAGTAACTTGTGGTCAAAGTCGATACGCCCACACTAGAGCAAATTTCTGCGGGTCTAATCAGAGTTAAGGCGAAACAAAAACCCCTTTACCCTTACCCTCCTGACTTGCAGATGGGTTACGACAAGGTGGTTCTAGCATTTTTAATGAGTGGGAAACCGGAGAAGGCGCCAGCTAGTGTTCCGGAGTTTTACGAACTTTGCGAGCAACCCTTGTCTGAGTGGGGGGTGGAAATTGACGACGAGATAGACAGTGACGAATCTCTGCTTTTTTTTAACGAACCCACAGAGTTAGCAATTGAGTTAGCGGAAGCTTTCGGTGGTAGTTTACTGAGTCAAGAGCAGGGTAAAATTGCCACTAAGTTACTGCAACACTGTCACTCGCATCCACAAGGGGTGCAAATTTATACAAATTTCCGAAGGTTTATTGTTGAGCATCCTGTGCTATCAAACCAAGAGTTTGTAGAAGCTAAAGGGAATTTTGGACTCGGCGTTGGCTTGTCGGATTTACTAGATGAATGTTACGAACCAATACCGAGTTGCTACGAGTTAGAGGGAAATTTTTATGCTTGTCCATACTGCTATGCGCTCGCAGGAATAGATGCCCAAAAGCAGGTAATTGCAAATTCTAGCTGTAACCGCTGTCCACCTGGACGCAGGTTAAAGCGTAAAATAAAACTACCAGATAACTGTTTAAAATTGAAGCGTAGTATCGAGCGCTTTTGGTTTTACCCAGGACGCGCGGAAATTCAGCTATACCAAAAGTTAGTAGATATAGGGTTAGATGTTGAGCTTTACCCAGAGCGCGACAGCTATGATATAAAAATCAAATTTAATGATGGTGAGGTATGGGCACTCGATTTAAAAGATTATTCAAACCCTTATCTATTAGTGAGGAATTTGGGTGATGAACCAATACCTAGCGAACCCGAATGGAATGTTGCGTATATTGTTATTCCTGCAGAACGTAAAAAAGACCGTCCTGCTTATCTTAAAGAGCTTAAATCAAAATGGCGATGGGAGAATGTTAAACCCATCTTCGATGATGCAGTTTTTGCACTAGCTAAAAAGAAGGCGGGTTTAGCTCAAGATTATTCGGAGGATAGTGAGGAGTTAAATAAGGAGACTACACAAAACAAAAGTCCCACCAAAAAGAAAGGTAAAAAGACATGAGAGAAACAAGGTCTTGGCGCCAGAAAGCAGCACAATCATTTCAAAAAACAGATTTACATAAAGACCAAATTGAAGCATTGCTCGATTTGGAGTTATGTCTATTTGCTGTTGAAAAGTTAGGTATTCAAACAGAAATTGAAACAGCAATATCTGTATGGCTGCTTATATCCAATCGATTTTACCTATTCCCACGACTAGCTTCGTTAATCCAATCTGAAGGAAAAAGAACATTATTTAATCTCAGACAGCTAGTACCATATTTAACAAACGAAGATGCCACCGAACGATTAATAAAAATATACAATCAAATACCCTCAAAGTACCGAGCATACGATGTAGATAACAAAACTTATCGGTTCTCTCAAAAATCCATGCCTTCAATATGGGGCAACCGTTTTGAACGTTTTGAAGAATTACTTAGTAACAAACTAAAGTATCGTCAACGTACAGTTAAATATGCCTCACCAGGTAAGGAATATAGCTTTAAATCAGGGGAAAAAACCTACAGTGTAATACTTCCAAAAGAGTTACCTACATATCAAGGAAGAGTCATATCGGTACACCGCGATAACAACAAAGCTATTTCTATCACCAAACAGGAAATGGAAGAAGCAGCCAATATTTTAGATGAACGCTGCAAACAAGACCATATACGGCGCCTGCAAAACATCATCATTGAGCATTTTCAAGGAATGGGTTATGTAGAAATCAACACAATTGTATTCGATAAAGTTAAAAACCTAGTTGGACTATTAAACGCAGGTAAATCAACTTTAATTGAAATACTGACCGTAGCGTTGGCAAATAAAAAACACCGAGTTGGCATCGTTTTTAACGAAGTTGTAACTTGTTTAAGAATGGCAAGTTTACTTAAACAAGTTGGTTTACGAGTATCTGTAGTAGTTGGTCAAAGAAGTCGAGGTACTCACCTTGAAAACTGGCAAGGTGTAAACGGTGGACTAGATGGTTTTACCCACCTATCAACAGCTTGCCCCTTAAGTCAATACTTTCAACCCGAAAATCCTCCTTCCCCTCCATGCTTTGATTTGAGAGAAGTAAAAGACGACAGTGAGGATGATGATAGTGAAGATGACAATAAAGGAAGTGGTTTAAAAGTTTGTCCCCTGATAGGTAAATGTCCAAGACATCACGATGCAAACGAACTCGCAGATTCAGATGTCATTTTAACTACAGTAGCAGCAGCCATATTTACTCGTCCATTACCCCATGTCAGTCCGCAGTCAATTACCTACTACGAATTAATGTACCGCACTTGCGATGTTGTATTTTTCGATGAATGTGACAAAGTACAATCTAACCTCGACTCAACATTTTTACCTGCGATTAAACTAATCGAAAAAGGTAGTAGTGGATTTCTCGACCAAATAGTAACATGGACACGAACAACCAAACTGCGTAATTCGAGAAATGACTTACGGAAACTTACTTTTGGGCAATTTAATCATGCGCTGCAAAATGCTGATTCGCTTGTTGATAATATCTGTACGCAATTACAATTATCGCCCGACGAATCCGAGTGGCTAGCAGATAAATTCTTTACTTGTTCATCGCTTGCAAGGGACTTTGTATTACAAATTGCCAAGGCTGAAGGCATAGATACTGACTCCGAGACTTTCATTATAGAAAAAAGCCCTGTATATGAGGAGTTATCTAGATTCTTACAAGGCGCCTGGAAAGAGTCTTGGCTTGCTGAGTATGCAATGAGACTCAATCATGAAAACTACCAGGAACAACAAGAAACAATTACCAAGATACAAAACGAACTTACTAAAAAAGGTTGGTTAAAAGCAATTAGCGATAAATGGGGATTTTGCTGTAGGTTCGCATTATTCCTCAAATTAGTCCTGTTCGTATCGTATTTTCAAGAATCAATCAAAAACGCATACGCGCTCGAACAACAAGTAGAAGGCGCCGACGAAATAGTCTTCTTCAACCGCATTCCACGAGATTTTTACGGTCTAATACCAGGATTAGCCTCCGGCTTAGTTTGCGGATTCAAACTTGAACAATACCAAAACCAATTAACACTTTGGTACTTCCAAGCACTCGGACAAGGACGTTGGCTGTTAGAAAACTTCTCCAATATATTCGCAGACGAAGGAACACAAGGAGCGCACGCTTTATTACTTAGCGGTACAAGTTGGGCAGGTCAAAGTCCCCTCTATCACGTAAACAAAGAAGTAGATTACTTGCTGCGTCCAAGAATTAAAGAAGCTGTAGAAAGCATTTCAGAGAGTAGTTTTCACTTCACAGAGTGTTATTACCCTGACGGTAAACCTGTACGAGTTTCTGGAGCAACAAACAAAGAAGAAGCACTGTTACAAATAGTGCGCTCGCTGCTTCGTTCAACCGATACCATGCAACGAGACTTTGACGCATTACCTGAAGGTAGAAAGCGTTTAATTTGGTACGTCAACAGTTATGAGCAAGTAGACTTGGTTTACGAAGCCATTAACAGTATTGATACAAGCTCATACTGGAAAGACCGAGTAGGAAAATTAACATCGCGTTCTCCACTTGAAGATATAGATGAATCCTTAATTCCTCGCAGTAACGTAGAGAATTTTGCAGACACAAAACTAGCAATTTTACTAGCACCAATAGCCGCAATTGGAAGAGGTAAAAACATTTTAAACTCAGAAGGGTTAAGCGCATTTGGTGGAGCATACTTTTTAGTCCGTCCACATCCGGCGCCCGATGACCTTGAATATAAATTTCGACTTGCATTATGGAGAGAAAGAAAAGCCATAGCATCTGAAAGAGAAGGCGACTTTATTGAAGTTTGTAACGCTTGGAAAAGCGAAGGTTATGGTATATTTCTTAAAAGTCTTGATACCGAACTACGCTACTCCTACAAAGGACTATCCAAAGAAGTACGCGAAGGACTAATTTGGAGTTTAATGGTATTGACCTGGCAAGCAATAGCTAGAACAATACGCGGCAACCAACCAACTTTAATTCGCTTTATCGATGCAGCATGGGCGCCTAACCTAGCCCTAAAAAAACCAGAAACCGAACAAGATTCCCTACTCAAAGGATTTAAATACGTTCTACAACCCTACTTTAGCAAAACCAGGACAGGCTTTGACGCGCACGACATCGCCTTAGTGCGCTCACTTTACGAACCTTTCTACCGCGCATTGGAGAAAATAAATGGTATATAATTCTATACAATTCTCGGCTCTCTCTGTTCCCCAAAAGATATCAATACCGTTCACATTATACGCACTAACCGTACCACTAAAATGGAAAACATTAATTTACCAACTACAGCAACGAAAACATGGTAAAAAATACATCTTGCCACCAGTCGAAAGCCTTAACCATGCGCTTCAACTTTTGCTAGATGATGAGATTTTATTCCCTGACAAAAACGCATTCAAATTGAAATCCAGCAATAAGTGGTTGTATACCAAAACTGATGAAGTATCTACTGCTAACAAAATTGCATCTGTTGTCAAAACATGGTTACGTATTACTTTTGAAAAAACCGAGTCATTGACACCAACTGATATTGCTGGGATTAATTCTATATCGGGTAATGATTTGCAATTTGAAAGAGTTGAACTTCCAGAAGTATGGACATTAGAGAATGGGAAATTAAAAATAGAAAAAATATACTACAATCTCATTCCATATCTTTTAGCTGGCGCCATAGCAGATGAACCCCTCGAACTCATTGACCCTACAACCAATACAAAACTCAGAGACGTAGTTTTTTATCCTTGCGCTGTTGACAACGGTGATGCAGCAGAACTTATGAGTTGGGTGCCGGAAATAGAAACCAAAAAAATTACAGATAAAGAGACTAATGAAACGAGCAAGAAAACGCATAAATATTCGTATCGCATAAACTTTGCGCTCCATTACACCGCTTCGGGAACACCATATATAAGTTGTAATTATGGCATACGACGATGGGTAGATTGGGAGTTAGGCTTTTTATCTTCGCGCGTGACAGTTTACGTTAGCCCAACAGATTCTAAAAGATTTGCACCCTGCCAATTAAAATTCGTAAAAGAAAAACAGGATGACAATAATAAAGACAAGAAGAAGAAAGACAAAAAAGAGAATATTGACTTTGAAGGACATCTCGCACGTCTAATTAGCGAACTTGACTTCAAAGACAAGTTTACAGCACTAGACGTAATAAATAATCCTTGCAAACAAGATGACCTTGCGTGGGGAATAGTATACAATAATACCATGTCTCGTTCACACAACGCAGGCGCCGGATTATTCCCTAAAGATATTGAAATATTTCATGACAGTTGCTTGCAAAGAATACAAAAAGTTTTTGGTGATGCATTCCCAATATTAGAAACCTACACACGTTGCGATAACAAACCAGCAGTCAAAAAAACAAGTGATGAATATAAAAAAGTAATTGGAAAATTCATCAAATCCCATTTTGCTATTGAGAATGAAGAAATTCCATTTTATATCCCGGAGGATTTACGACTCATATTATTATCACAAAGTAATTCTCCCACGAAATTAATTCACGCACTTGCATCAAAATATGGTATAAAAGATGTTGTTATACTTGGACTTGGAGCATTAGGAGCAGAATTATCAGGAGACAATTGGGAATTGGAATGTAAACAAAGAATAAAACAAATCATAAGCACACAAAAGACCACTTACGCATCGTCTAATAAACAAACAATAACCTTAATTGAAATACTACCCAAAGACCATTTTTGGAGAGATGCCACCCAAGACCCAAAATCTTGTTTTCGTCCCGCATTCGCTCACCTTGGCAGTGTCACCGACCATTTTGTAACTGGTGATGACAATAGTCAGGATGCTTTAACAGAAGAAGAACTTAACAACGCAATCAACCAAAGACAAGAAACCATCGAAGCAAATAAACAAGAGGGAAAATTTGAAAAAATCTCTCTCAAAAGTAATTTAGCCTATCGTATGGAATCATCGCTTAAAGACTTGTTATGTATGGCAGGCGCCTATACAATTCCGACAATAGAGGCAGAAAATTTTCCCGACGACGCAGCAAGCTGTGGCATTTATGTACATCAATACAGTATAGGTGAAATCACCAAATATCTACCTGTTGCAGTGCAAATGGACAAAACAGGCATTACAGCCAAAGCTTTTGGTTGTAACGACTGGCTTGACTATCACACTTTCCAAATCAAAATGGCATCTGGTTTACAAGACATTGCTCCCATAGACTTTAACCCAAGCATAATTCAATCCTGGGTATTCAATAACCTATTCCAAGAATGCCAAAAGCCAACAATTTTCTGCTTCGATACAATTAACCTTCGTAAACGCGGCTTAGTTTTCCTTCAAAAACAGTTTTGGCGCCGTCACGAACTTGCCTTTAGCAACGGTGAAGATAAACCTTTAACTTTCCTCCCCACATCAAATTACCCGCACATTCGGGTAGCCAGTATCATCACCCCCGGTAATGATTTTGAAGTCCCTGTATATCGCACTTGTGATGAAAATGGCGAACTAAAAGGACACACAGCAGGTGTATTTTATCCATCATCACTCTTACCCGAGTGTGGAAACTATTTCCTTAGCAACCAACGTCCCGAAACCCGTGCTGGAGGAATACTAAACGAAAGCAAACTAGTCTCCCTACCCATAATCAGGAAAAAAGAAAACAAAGAAAACGAAGAAAAATTGAAAAAACCAATCCCTCGTGCCCAAGGATACAACCCACGTGGTATATTTCTCAACCTTACTCTTCAAGAAGGAGACAGCTTTCAAGATTGGGCGAACTACGTTCAATGCCTTCGACTTTACGGACTAATTCAGTACCTTGATGCCACAAATTACCCCGCACCCCTGCACCTTGCTGAAAAAACAGGTGCCTATAAACCAATTCAAGCAATTAGAAAACCATAATTAAAGTTTGTTTTTCGCTTACGCACACTCTCTCCAGTACTATAAAAGTACTATATATATGTCTTCAACATGTACTTAGGGCATTAGAAAACGTGAAATCAGTAGAGTTATTTACAGGCGCCGGGGGTTTGGCGATGGGAACGGCGAAAGCTGGTTTCCATCACTTAGCACTTGTGGAGCGTGATAAACACAGCTGTCACACTATCCGTGAAAATCAACAGCGCTCTAATAATGTTGTTAGTGACTGGCGCCTTCACCAAATGGACGTAGCAGATTTTGATATCTCTACTATCGATAGGAAAATAGACTTATTAGCTGGTGGTCCTCCTTGCCAACCTTTTTCAATTGGTGGTAGGCACGGCGCTCATCTCGACGAACGAGACATGTTTCCCCAATTTTTTCGAGCAGTACGCGAACTACGTCCTAAAGCTTTTTTAATTGAGAATGTACGCGGCTTACTGCGTCAAAATTTCATCAATTATTTTGAGTACATAATCTTGCAGCTTACTCACCCAGAAGTTTTACTTAATGATAATGAGTCTTGGGTTGAGCATAGGGCTAGGTTAAAGCATCATAGTGGCGCCGTTCCCGATAACCTTGAATATAAGGTTACTTATAAATTATTAAATGCGGCTGATTATGGTGTACCACAAAAACGTGAGCGGGTTTTTATTGTTGGTTTTAGGTCTGATTTAAACATTAATTGGTCTTGGACTGAACCGACTCATACCGAAGAGGCGCTTATTTGGGACAAATGGGTAACGGGTGAATATTGGGAGCGTCATGGTATTCCAAGTAGCGCGCGTCCAGATTGTAACCCGAAACTACGCGCGCGCTTACAAAAAACTGGCGCCAGCTTATTAGGTAGCATGGCCTCTCCTTGGCGTACCGTCCGGGATGCAATTTCTGACCTGCCCGAACCTGAAAACATTGATGTAGCTTCATCTATACCTAACCATATTTATATTTCAGGAGCAAGAAGTTACCCAGGACACACGGGTAGCCCTTTGGATGAACCAGCTAAAACATTGAAAGCTGGTGTACATGGCGTTCCTGGTGGAGAAAACATGCTAGCCCTTCCATCAGGAGAAGTGCGTTATTTTACAGTACGTGAGGCAGCAAGGTTGCAAACTTTCCCCGATGACTATTATTTTCCCTGTACTTGGGGTGAGTCGATGCGTCAAATTGGTAATGCGGTTCCCGTCAACCTTGCTTACATTATTGCTTCTAGTGTCTATAAAAATTTGCAGTTGGCTACACCTAGCAGGAGAATTGTAAATGCTGTTTAGTAATAATTACTCATGCCACTAGAGGTTTTTCAGGCGCCTGCCACATTGCGCGACCAATTAATTGAATTTCAAGCTAGACAGCAATGCTATCCACTTGCGGAACTCGAACAGTTGAAAGAAGAATTATCTGGTTACGTTGGTATTTATTTGTTGTACTACCGGGGAGAGTTTCCTTTATATTCAGGTATCAAGTATGCTAACCAAAATTCTTGCTGTATGCCAATTTATATTGGTAAAGCAGAAAATCCAGGTAAACGCACTGGTAAAGAAAATGTTACGGGAGGGTTAATTGGACGCTTGAGGGAGCATCGAAGTTCAATCCGTCAAGCCACAAATCTTGATGTTGCGGATTTTGATTTTGAAGTAGTAGCAATGGCAGTAGATTTGGTTGCGTGGGGTGAGGCTATATTAATACGCCACTTCCAGCCCGTTTGGTGTAGTATAATTTCTGGCTTTGGCATCCATGCTCCAGGTAAAGGAAGGGGAGCGCAAATGCGTTCAATGTGGGATCAAGTACACCCAGGACGCTCATTTGCAGAAAAGTTATCCCCCAATCCAGTTACAGTTGAGAGTTTACAAACACAAGTGACACAACATTGCCAGAATGTAGCTACACGGTTGGGATGTCCAGTAGAAAATGAAGGTTAAAAAGTAGCATGGCATCACCTCTCACCGGAAAGCATTGCGGAAGCCCATAGCGTTATAAAATGATACAAGATATTTTGAAATTCCTATATTTTGAGGTATATAATGAATGCTGAAGAATTTCTCAAACGTTATGAATCAGGAGAACGAGATTTCTCCAAAATTGTTTTAAAAGGTGTTCAGTTAAATCATCTTGACCTTAGTAACATTAATCTAAGTCAGGCTTGGCTTGAATCTACTTGTTTGATGGGGACAAATTTGAGTAATGCGAACATAAGCGATACTCATATAAGGTTCTGCTACCTGGGTTCTGCCAATCTAACCAATGCTAATTTGAGTAACTCACAAATAGAAGTAACTAACTTTAACGAAAGTAATTTAACCAATGCTGATTTAACCAAAACGCTTCTTTGTGATTCTAGTTTAATTAGAACAAATTTAACGTCAGCGACAATACAAGATTGTAATTTATCAGGTTCTTTCTGTCGCCAAGCAATTTTTACAAATGCTTATTGGGATTGGAATTACGCAGACGCAATTTTTCATGAAACTATATTGCCTAATGGAGATATCGAGAATTATCACTATGATACCAGCGAAGATGTTAAGTCATTACAAAAACGCTATGACTCAGGAGAAAGAAATTTCACGTTTGAATTTGGCAGTTTAGATTTAACAGGAATTTGTTTGAGAGGTAGTACTCTATATTTCATGGGGCTTCTAGAGTCTCAATTACGTTATGCTGACTTAAGAAATTGCAATTTTCAAAGCTCAAATATTCAAAGAAATTTTTTTGATTTTGCTGACTTAAGTGGTGCTGTTTTCAAGGAGGCAGGTCTAGCTGATAACTCCTTTGTTGCCGTTAATTTAAGTGACGTAAGTTTTGAAGGAGCATATCTATATGAAGATAATGACCACGGGTGTTGTTTTGATGGCGCCATCTTCTGTAGAACTATTATGCCAGATGGAAGCATTAGAAATAAAGGATGCTAAAAGTTTGTATTTACAAACAAATAACTTTTTATGCAACACCAAAGTCAGTATATTGCCTCAGATAGGGGTAAAAGTAGCGAAGCTGTCACCAGCCGCCATGCGACGGCTGTAACCTATACTCCAAGTGGGTTTCAGCAAAAAATTTTCAATTTACGCAGCATCTAGTTCCAACCGCTCGTTCATGTTCAAGTGAAAAGTTCCGTAGGGATTAACGTGCTTCCAAATCAATGGTGTGAGCGCCCTTAAGTCCTCGTGCGTCATTCGTTTCATCCACACCGGGTCAGCCAAAACCTTCTGAATCATTAATGTGTTTATATATACTAAGCACATCTGTAGTAAATGCAAACACAGAACTGACAACTCCTGCTCGTCTAAGCGGTTTGTTGCAATTTCGCTGTTTTTACCGTAGAAAATAAAAGTGTTGGCGCCGTTCCACTGCTCCACAACATTTAGTCCTTCATGAATTTCTCGGCGTAAAGCTTCGGAATGCAAGTAATGACAAAGAAAGATAGTTTTTACTGCTTTACCTAGTTCATTAAGTGCCTTATGTGTTGGATGTTGGACGGTTGAGCGACTAAAACGCTTTAAAATATTGTCCGCCTCCGTTGTACCTAAGCGTAGCGCTGTAGCATATTTTATCATCTGGTCGTATTGCTGACGGATGAGTTCCCAATCGATAGCTGATTTTAGAATGGGTTGTAGGTTTGGGTAGTCTTGTTTTTGGTCGGCGAATGGTAAGGATAATTTTTTATCGCCAATTCGCTTGATACGAGGCATTAAGTCAAAACCCAATAGTCGGCAGAATGCATAAGCAATTTCGTTTTGACCGTGAGTATCAACATAGTTTTTCTTTACCTCCATATCGGTACAATGATGTAATAAGCCTTGAATCATGGCTCCAACTTCACTGCTCGAACAAGTTTTAAGTTGAGAATAAATACACGCAGACTTTTTCTCAACATGCCAATAAATCATGACTCCACGACCACCGTAACGAATGTGCCATTCGGTCATTAGGTTTTGGTCCCATGAACCAAACTTCTTCGAGTCACTGGCACACGCTGTTGTCCCCTCTCCCCAAATAGATTTTTTTCTAACCGCTAAAGTTGCATTTACTACCTCAGCTGAGGCGTTAGCAATTTCAAATAGCAAGCGGGGTTTGTTATCAACCCGTTTAAATTCTTCCAAAAGCTCTTTGTCCACACGGCGTTCGGCACGGGCATTAATACCATGTATAATTTGCACTAATAATTCAACCAAGCTATCTGTTATTTCTTGGCTACGTTGCCAACAAAATGCAGCTACCAGTGTGTAACGAATTGAGACAGGATGGCGGCGTAGTTCACGAGGTGTTTCCGCAGAAGCTCGCCGACGATAGTGGTTAACAATCTTCGGAGGAACTAAATCAAATAAGTTCAACGGTAATTGTAAGTCTCGAATACATTGAAGTTTGGATATTTCTTTGAAAATACTTTGAAGACTAGTACGTCCTGGGTCAGATTTGAGAAAGTTAAATACTGATTGGCGAAAGTGGCTCTCGTCATCATCAAACCCATCTTTAGTATCAAGAAGTGCATCCATTTTCCTTAACGAGAATAGAGAAAGCTGCCCAAGAATATTCGTACAGAATTTCTTCTCAGTTGTTGTTACCGCAGACCGAATTAATCGTTCAAGTCGTTCTGGAGTTGGTGGTTCTAACTTCAGTTCGCGTAAGCGTTTATAAGAAGCGCTTTCTAAGTGAGATTGTTGACGTTCATAGGTCAATACTTTCTCGCACAGCCAAGCTTTTAATTCTTCTCCATCTAGTACTGTAAATTCCCGAAATCCAAAAAATTCTCTAATTTCTGCTCTATGCCTTTCAAAAGTCCTCCCCTCCCATTCATACTGTTTATAAAGTCTTGGTGACAAACCTAAAAGACTTGCAATATAAGCAACAACGAGTTTTGGGACTTCTTGTCTGGTACGCGGAAACTTAGCTTCCATCTGAAAGAACTTGAGCAAAACCGCAAACCCCAAACGATTCTCTTCACTTTTATTTTCAAGTAGTGCCACCTCTTCGGGTATTAGGGTGAAATGCTCTACAAGCTCAGTTGCGTCCCATTGTCTTTTCAATTAATTTCTCCGTCGGTATTCAATTTTTTAGAACGTAAACAACGCTTTAGTTTTTATAAGATTCGCCACAATATGGACAGAATCTATATTTCAGCGACATGATGCGTTCATTACAACTTCCACATCGGTCACGTAAAGTTGTACCACAAGCAAAACAATATTTTGAACGTAAAGATGTCCACATTGGGTCAAGTGTCGTCCCTGGTGTCCAGCACTTGGGACAAAACTTCAGTGCAGTTACTGTCTCTAAAGGTGTTTGTTTAACTACTGCGTCGAGATACTCCTGGGGAATACCGAGTGCAGCTGCTAATCCTGATTTTCCTTTGTGGCTGAGTCTGGATGTTCCACCAGCTTCGATTTTACGGATGGTTTGGACATGTATACCAGCCTTTGCGCTTAACTCCACCTGAGTTAAAGATAAAGAATCTCGAACCCTCTGGATGTACCGTCCCAATGGTTCAGATGGGGCAGGCGCCGCATCCGCGATGGAAACATTCATAAAATTATTGTGATTTTTAGCACAAATAATATTAATTTAATATTTGTGCAAAAAAATCAAGTACTTACATGAGAAATATTTAAAATGAGTATGACTTTAGCAACGTTAGTGACTAAGTATTTAGAGCGTCAAGAATTAGCAAGCTCAACTATCCGTACCTATGAATCGATTTTTATACCTTTACTTAAACAGTATGGACGTTGGTCGGTTGAAATTGTTGACCGAGAAATACTAGTTGAATATTTAAATGCAATAAAGTCGGTAAAATTTACTACTCATCATAAGCATCAGGCAGTAATTAACGCACTGTTTAACTTCGCTGTTGAGCAGGGTTATATTAAATCAAATCCAATTTTTCGACTCAAACGGCGCAAACCAGATATTAATTTAGGTGAGCATGATAGTGATGAAGAAGTGCGTTATTTAACACCAGTACAATTAAATCTTTTATATCAAGCTGTTAAACAAGATGTACGGTTAGATGCATTGGTGCATTTGCTACATAGCAGTGGAGCAAGGATAGCGGAAATATTAGCCTTGGATTTAAAAGATATAGATACTGTCAATCGGAAGTTTCAGGTGATTGGAAAACGAAATAAAAAACGATGGTGTTTTTACAGTGAACATACTTCGGTTAGTCTAAATAATTAC
Source organism: Calothrix sp. PCC 7716 (assembly GCF_019977735.1). Taxonomy (GTDB): domain Bacteria; phylum Cyanobacteriota; class Cyanobacteriia; order Cyanobacteriales; family Nostocaceae; genus Dulcicalothrix. The sequence continues at coordinate 91,388 of NZ_AP025021.1, forward strand.
TTAAAATATTATAGACACCAAAACATAAGCGCATTATTTACCGCTCAACAACAATTTACTAATAAAGTTTCTCGATTGTCTTATGCAGCAGCTTATAAATCTTTGGTTAAGCTAATTGATGATATTCCAGAATTGTCGGGTGTTTGCTTTCATCAACTCAGACACTGCTTTGGAACCGAAAGAGTCGGTCTTGTTAGTATTGATGAACTACGTGCGCTTATGGGTCATGAGGACATTCAAATGACTCTACGCTACTCCAAAGTAACTTCTCGGCGTGCGGAGGAAGTCGCACAGCAAGCTTTTAATCAAATCCCAATTTACGGGCAGTAAATAAATACTGTAAAATCTAAAAAGTTTAGACTGTTATGCTTTGATAGCGCACTTGTGTAAACACGATTCCATAGAATTGATGTTTCTCTTTACCAAGAAAGTGAGTGAAATCTAAAAATGTATGTAATTTTTTTGTACTAATAACCTAGAAATGGATATTGAAGAGTTATTGCAAAGGTACGAGTTGGGAGAAAGAGATTTTGCTGGGGCTAATCTTAAAAACAGATTTTCTAGAGATTTGAGTGGTATAGATTTAAGTGGTATCAATCTCAGAAAAGCTGTTCTTGACAGTATTGCTTTTGAAGGAGTCAATTTGAGCAAAGCTAACTTGAGCAATCTGACCTTGTTTAAAAAATCTTTTAAAGGAGCTAACTTAAGTAGGGCTAACCTGAGCAAAACGAGACTTTTTCAAATAGGTTTTTGGGATGCAGATTTACAAGGGGCTAACTTTAGTAAGTCTTATTTGACTGAAGGTGTTTGTTTTCGGGGGTCAAATCTCTATGAAGCTAAATTTAACTCATCTCAACTTATTGAGGTTGATTTTCGAGATACTAACCTTATTAAAGCCAATTTTACTAAAGCTAACATCATCTATGTTGATTTCCGTGGAGCTAATTTGCAAGAAGTAAACTTCCTAGGGTCTTCGTTGAATATTACTTTGTTAAATTATGATGCCGTGCGGAAAGTATCCTATATTGAAGGTACTATTTTCCACAATACCATCATGCCTGACGGCAGTATTCGTAGTGACAGTTGATTTTAGGATATCTTTTAATTTAAAGCTTTAATAATTCTTTTTTATCCATAGCTCAATTCTTGTATCAAACAACATATATAAAGATAGCCCACGCAATAAAGGACAACCCTCTATTCATAACTAAACAGTAAAATTTTAATTTGGCTAAAGCTCATGCCTGGTAGGGCTTTTAAGACTTGACTTTATTCCAAGCGCGTACAATGAAACCCGACGAGCGCACGTTCTAACCTACATACGAAGAGCCAGCTTTAGTACCCATAATTAAAATGAGGTAAAATCAATTATCCAAGATTTTCCCATTCACTCCATTCATCTTTACACCACCCTAAGCTACACCAGCCTCCACAACCATTAGATTGTTTTTGAAAAGCAAATGAAAGAAAGCTTTCGCCAGTTTTTAGTCGTAAACGGTTGTCACCAGTAGTATCAAACAAAAATAGCACAAGACTAACATGAAAACTATCTCCCGATTCTTCATTTCCTACGATATCGCCACCAATTAGGGCTGACCAAGTTACAGATATAGGGGAGTTTCCTCTCTCCAATGTCCATATCCACCGACCAAACGACGGACAATACGGGTTTTCAATATTTAATTTAATTTCAGGGTCTCGTTGAAAAGGGTGCCTAACAAACTCATGAAAATCATCCAATAGGGCATCTATGATTTCATACCAAGTTTCTCTGCTATATGCTATCTCTCCTTTTCCTGCATTCCAAAGCTTCTGTTCAAGTTCTGAATTCATCTTTTAATCTTCCAAAATAATAGGTTTAGGGTATTTAGGTGCAGTTCTGCCTACTACTAATTTCAACATAATTGGGGTTATCAGCCCAAGGGAACAGCAGGTTCGTAAGTAGCCGGAACTTCTCTACCTCCTAGTTTTTTAGTAACCCATTACTACAGATGTGCTTAGTATATATAAACACATTAATGATTCAGAAGGTTTTGGCTGACCCGGTGTGGATGAAACGAATGACGCACGAGGACTTAAGGGCGCTCACACCATTGATTTGGAAGCACGTTAATTCCTACGGAACCTTTCACTTGAACATGGACGAGCGGTTAGAACTCGATGCTGTGTAAATTCCCAAAATTTTGATGAAATCTAGTTGGGGCAAAGGTTACAGCCATCGCGTGGCGGCTGATGACAGCTTCGCTACTTTTACCCC
>NZ_AP025022.1 GCF_019977735.1 Calothrix sp. PCC 7716
AAAAGAACAGAATTAATTAGGCGAGAAATAGCTAAGTATGTTGGAGAAGATGTAGCTAACCAAATTCCGTCTGTTGCAGTAGATAATCACAATGAAACGACTCCAGATGGTAAGCAATGGCTTGGAGAATTCTTCACAAAAGTTTTTGTAAGAGCATCTGAAGCTGGTTCCTTGCCATTTGCAGCAGCAATGACAGAAAGTTTAAGTTCGTCTTCAGGAGAACCACGAATTAAACTTAATGAGCAGCAAAAAACTGAGGTTAAAAAGAAGATAGATAAAGCTTTAATTGGAGGACTTGCTGCTGGTGGAGCAAGTGTTGGTCTATTCTTTGGACCAGGAGGAGCTATTGTTGGTGGCTTACTTGGTACTGTAGTAGGACTGAGACTAGAATTAGGGCGGAAAAATGCGTAAATTTCTCCTTGTTGGACGTACTGGTGTTGGTAAATCAAGTTTTGTAAATTCAGTTTTTGGCAAGTATATTACTGAAGTTTCAAGGTATGAAGCTTGTACAAAAATTATTAACCATCATGTGTATAATAGCCCTCTTGGTGATGTTTGCTTTATTGATACACCAGGGCTAGCAGAAGACGATATACAATGTGACTACAACTATCTAGAGTTAATTAATAAGAGCGTTGACTTAGCTAAAATTGATGTATTAATTTATATGTCTCGTTTAGACGAAACACGATTTCGTGCTGAAGAAAAGCAAACAATACGTCTTTTGACAGAAAAATTAGGAGCATTTATTTGGAATAAAGCTTGGTTAGTCTTCACTTTTGCCGCATCTGTACCTAATGAAAGGCGCCCAAGAGCTACAGTCAACAGAAAGAAGCAAATTGAGGAGTTCATCAAAGTAATTACATTACAGCAAAACCTAAATCCACCCTTTGAAGGATTCCAGGTAAAACTACGAGTTGATAATACAGTAAGCGGTTGGACTTCAAGCACTACTCCAATCATGTCAGTATTAACAAATGAGAACAAGGATAGCGAAGAGAAACCCTAGACAAGCAATTTCTTCTTTGATTGGAATGCGTCCAGCTTTTCTCCACAATGTGAGTTTCCTATATCGCCATCATTATCGCGCAACAAAACCGAAGTGCCCCTCTCTCCCCCCAAAACGGCGCCCCTCTTCACGAGCGCTTATAAAGCGGCTAATTTTCCAATAACGTTATTGGAAAAAAGCAGTTAGATTCTTCTTTATAACCAAGTTCAACAATTTAGTACGTCTGCTGCACAAATTTCATTACTTTCTCTATCTACGACTTTTCCAGTATCCAGGTTCTCGACTGCAATGCATTACTGCTAAGATAAGAATATAGTCTTGCTCAATTGTGTAAAGGATTCCATACGGAAAACGACGTGCCATACATCGGCGCACATCCTCATCTATCACAGCGTAACGTGTAGGCGCCTCTCTAATTCGGTAGATTGCATCCTCTATAGCATCAACGAATGCTTGTGCCACCTCAACCCGCTGCTCTGTGTAATATTTAACACCTTCAGCATATTCTGCGAGAGCTTCAGGATGAAATACATATTTCATGACTCTAGCAACCGTCTTACAGTAGCAAGAGCTTCTTCTCCCGGAATTGCTTGCACAGAACCATCGCGAATTTCTGAACGCCGTTTTTTTGCTTCAGTTATCCAGGCTGCTTGGATTGTTGGTTCAGTATCAAACTCCAAGCTTTCAACTAGCTTTTCCGCTAATAACGCCCTGGATGCACTAGGAAGTGCTAGGAGTTCTTCTGTTATTTGCTCAATTGATTTCATGAAACCTCACATTGCTCTAAGTCCTATTAATACAGGATAGCAGTTTCTACTTAAATGAAGTATGCAAGGGCAGGCAAGGATGCCTGCTCCACAAGAAGGTCATTTGTATCTGCTTGGTTAATAAATGCTGGATATAAAACACAGTCCCCCTCTCCAAAAAAACGGCGCCAATTGTCCCCTAACCAGTTATCGTTATTTATAACGGGGCAGGTAAACAAAACTCACATATGAGCCGAATCATCGCAGTCTTTAACCAGGCGGGAGGTGTTGCCAAAACCACGCTTACTCAGAACCTGGGCTACCAACTAGGGCAACTGGGACATCGTGTCCTGCTTATTGACATAGACCCCCAAGCCAGTTTAACTATATTTATGGGCTTGGTTCCGAGGGATTTAGAACAAACTGTCCACAATGCCATTGTGGAGGAACAACCCCTGCCTATTGTTGAGAAAATTCATGGTATGGATTTAGCACCTGCTAACATTTCTCTGAGTACGGCGGAAATGCAATTGGTTAATGCTTCCATGCGGGATTTCCGCCTTAAAGAAGCTATCGAACCAATTCAAGAAGATTATGATTTTATATTAGTAGATTGCCCTCCCAGTTTGGGGCTGCTTTCTTACATCTCGCTTGTAGCTGCCACTCATGTTCTTGTGCCTCTGGAAACCCATTTCAAAGCTTTTGAGGGCACTGGTGAACTGTTAAAAACGGTGGCTACTGTTCGTAACAAACCCAACCGCAAATTGCAAATAGCCGGATTTGTGCCGACAAAATATGACGCGCGCAATTCCCAGGACACTCGTACTTTAGCAGCCATCACGGAACAACTAGCAGGCGCCGGAACTGTCTTTGCCCCCATTCCTCGCTCCACTGCTTTCGTTGATGCATCAGAAGAGCGAATGCCCCTTGCGGTGTATGAACCAAAGCATCCATCTGTTGCAATTTTGAAAAAAATAGCCGTTAGCTTAGAATCATTACCATGAGACGCACTAAAACCAGCCAACCCCTTAAAAGCAAAATTGAAGTACCTTGGGACACTACAGGCGCCCCTAATTCCAATTCTCAAGTATCCATCCCGTTAGACCAGATTACCCTGCCACCCAATCAACCGCGCCGTTATTTTGACTCTGAGGCATTAAAGCAGTTAACTGAGTCTATAAAACAGCATGGCATCCTGCAACCCCTGTTGGTACGCCTTGTTGATGAAGGTAAACACGAATTAGTAGCAGGAGAGCGCCGCTACCGTGCTGCTACTGAAATTGGATTAAAAGAAGTCCCTGTTGTTATTAGAGAGTTAGACGATAACGCAGCTTATCAACTGGCACTGATAGAAAACTTACTTCGAGAAGACCTTAACCCAGTGGAGGAAACCGAAGGCATTTTGCAACTGCTGGCTCTCAAACTCGGTCGAAATATTGAGGAAATTCCGCCATTACTACGGCGCCTGCAACACGAGCGCAAAGAAGCTGCTAAGTCTTCCAATAACGTTATTGGAAAAAAGAAATTCGACTCATTACTATCTGAAGAGGACGTTGCTGAGTCGGCGCCGGAAAAGTTAGATGATGAGAATATAGAGTCAAATGTTTTAGACTCCTCAGAAACTTCCAATAACGTTATTGTCAAAGAAGGAGACGAAAAAACTTCTGATTCCACTCAAGTAAATCCAGACCTGAAAATTGTTGAAGAAGTGTTTGATGGCTTAGGGTTAATGACTTGGGAATCGTTTGCTAATAACCGCTTGCCGTTGTTAAACCTTCCAGAAGATATTCTTGAGGCACTACGAAAAGGCGCCGTTGAGTACACTAAAGCCAAAGCCATTGCCCAGATTCAAGATAAGGATGAACGCACTGCCTTTTTAGAACAAGCTATTGCCCAAAACTGGTCATTAAGCGAAATCAAGCAATATATCAGTGAGAATAAAACCCCAAATACCCAGAAAACTGAGCCAAACAATTACAAAGAGCGCTTTACTGCTGCGACTGCCAAGTTAAGAAAGTCGCGTATTTGGTCAGACCCATCTAAGCGCAAACAGGTAGAAAAATTACTTGACCAATTGGAAATGCTGGGAAATGTGGGGTAAAAGGGTGGCGGTTAAACTCCTCGTTCTCTTATCTACCGTCACCCGCCAGCACCCTTCTAGGGTGTGGCTAATAGAACAAAGCCCACCAGCATGGGCTGAAGAGACTAGCCCACGTAATGCCTTTGGTTAGACTTATTACTATCTTCCAATAACGTTATTGGAAAAAACAATTAGACTCTTTATGTGCTGACTGCGGACTTCCCTGCGTGGTCTCTTCCTGATAATTTGGAGTTAGATGCATTCGTGCGTGTTCGTTAAAAATCGATGGAGCAAATAAGCTTATGTCCAAAATAGAACGAGACAAAAATAGAGAAGAACGCATCGACACGGAAGTAATAGTTGATGCATACGGCGAAGAAGAGCGTGCTATGGGTTGGTATTACTACCTTGCAGAAAACATGGATTTCCCTTTTAAAGCAAAATGGACAACCCGCAGGCGCCCAGAAGGAAGGGATGTTGAAGTTATAGAAATGTCACTTGGAGATGATTGCTCCCACGACATGTTTGTAGAAGTGCGATACCATGCGGGAACCGTTGACGATATTTTTTCCGCGCGTCTATCTGAAATAAATCCCATTGATGTTGATGAGGAAACTGCTCAAGTTATAGCAGACTGGCATTATTGGGTGGCAATGGGATATGAGTTTTAGCTGAAGATGGAACTTTAACAGCGCATGGCTTACCTTTTTATACAGGGATTTTTTGCCTATAACGTTATAGGCAACTAGAATTGTTAAAATTCTTGTCGAAAACTATTTATGACTCTGGTAGGTTGGCGCCGAGCTAGAAAAAGGATTAACTTATATTTAATACCAGTAAGTACAGTTGCTCCCTTTTAATCTCATGCTAGAGCCAGAAAAACTTATCCAGATAGTACAAGCTTGGTTATCCTATATCCGGTTAGAGGAACTGACCCAAGCTGAGGTTGAACGTTCTTCGGATGTTTACTCGAAAGTAATAGATAAGGGAGTGCAGCTTGTTGGTAATAAGCTAATGTTGGATGTCGAAGTATTTAAGCAGTTCCAGCAACAGCAACAAGCAGCAGCTAAGAGGGGTAGACCCAATGATTTTCAAATGGCTGTTGCCTTCCCGCAAATTTATTTGATACAGGGGAAGGGGAAAGAGCAAAAGCTGAAATATCTGCCTCTCTTCACGGTTGATGTTTCATCTATATTCAAAGGTAATTATCGCAAGACTGGCTGGGATTTGACGGAATACGAGTTTCAGCCTGTTGTTGTTAATTTGATGCGATTGTATGGGTTAGAGGAGGAGCAAGCTGAATCATTGATTGTTGCGTCAGGAATTTTGAAATTCTTGGAAGATACTTTTAAAGGGAGATTCCCCTCACTGCGAGATTTTCTTGACCAGGTGGACTTGCCAGAAGGGAAATATAAAACTTTTCGACAACCTTATTTACTGCGCTGCGACTTTACGCCCTATAATGCTCTGCTTAAGCTTGACCTGCAACTCATTTTACAGCAACTTCAACAAACACCCCATAGCGACTGGCTAGCTGAAACTCACCCTGCTATGCAGTACCTTTGGTCGGCGCCACAATTACCAAGACATGAGGTAATGTTTTGGGGCGCCTTCCCCTCCCATGCTCCCGATGAATATCAAGCGTCTGTTCTTAAACACACTCAAGAGAATTTGCTCACTGCTGTTTGTGGTCCTCCGGGAACTGGGAAAACAGAAGTGTTTCTGCACTTGGTGGCACAGCAAGTAGTGACAAGGGCATTACGACTTGTTCACGGCGAAGAGGATGAGAATAATTTAATACTATTTGCCAGCACCAATAACGGCGCCATCCAAAAATTCCTTTCTCGGTTGACAGATAACTTTCCTACAGAACAGTTTTATCTCCCTGGTGGGAACCAAAGCATTATCCGTAGGGAAACGTTACCAAAACTACAATCAAGCCAAGACTGGCTGCGAAATACTGAATTTCACCAGGAGTCTTGGGAACAAGCCAAACTCGAACTTATAAGAGCAGAAAGTGAAATTCGGCAATTAATAGAGCAAGACCGCTTTAATACTAGCCAACAAGCAACCGATGCCGAACGGAGAAATCAACTGGATGTAGAAATCCAATCTCTCAATGATGATATTGCCGCAAAGGATTCCGAGTTACAAGCACTTCAAGAACAGCTATCAAGTTTGAGAGATTACGTAAATTTTCCTCTCAATGCTTACCAGCAAATACAAGAAGCTTTATCCCAAGCAGAACGCGAACTACCAAAACAGTCTGACTCTATCACTAAACGCGCGTTGGACTGGCTTAATTTTACTACTGATAAGCTAATTTTTAAGCGTCTGGCAAATCGTATAAACGCTGCTGTTTTAAATACTTTGGCATCGTCGCATCCCTTTCAGATGCCCCTTGACCGTTCTAGTTTAACCACAGCCCAGACTGAAGTTAACCAAAAACTAAATTTATCACAGCAATGGCAGCGTCTTAACCAAAAAGTTACGTCTATTCAAACCCAACTAACATCTTTAAACAAGCAATTAGAGTTAAAGCTTTCCAGTTATCAACTTTTCACTGAACAACTTAATAGTTACCCACAAGGAGACTTCTATAGTCGTTTTTACCGCGACTACCACTCATTACAGGTAGAACTATTTCAAGGCGCCTGGGCGTTTCTGTTGCAAGAAGTTCTCCGACGTAAGGATAGCGTTATGCGGGCATTAGAAACTTATGGCAGCGTCTTAGAGGGAGATGGAGATGCATTGCTCAAACTGGAAACTGACAGTGATACCATCTACAGAGACTTGAGTTTGATTTTCCCCGTCATTAGCTCCAGCCTGCAATCAATACGCTATGTGCTGCCAATTCTTCATCCCAATATCGTGAAGCTGGCACTGGTGGATGAAGCGGGTACTACACTTATACATCAATTATTCCCACTTTTAGTGCGTTCGCAACGAGCAGTAGTAGCAGGCGACCCCCAACAAATTGAGCCAATTATTAACCTTTGCGACGATACCATCAAACAATATCTGAAAACTGCTTTTGTGGATATGGGAATGGGGAATGAAGACTACTATCGCTATGCCCCCACCGCCAAATACACAGCTACCGCTTATCATCGCGCGGCTGGCGCCAGTGGTACAGAAGCCGACTTGGGCAACGGCATTATCCTTAGAAATCATTACCGCTGCACCCCACCTATTATCCAGTTTTGCAGCCCCAACTATCCTGGTGGTTTACAAATCCTTTCAGATTATGACGCTTATGCAACAGTTAAACACCTGCTGGCTTACCATGTTGAGGGAAGCCACTTAAATCACACTAATCCCGAAGAAATCGATGCCATAGAAAATGTAATTGCGTCTTTGCTAACTAACGGCTATGACCTTGGTGGCGCCGATAAATCAAAGACAATTGGGGTAATGTCCCCGTTTTCGCAGCAAGCCAGTGCCCTGAGATATCGACTCTCTAACCGTTGGCGAAACTTTTCTTGGGATGATATTGGCACAGTTCACACCTTCCAAGGGGGAGAAAAAACAGCCATTATCTTTTCACCTTACCAGTGCCAAAAAGAGCATAGCTTTTGGTTCCTTAATCGCAAACCTAACTTACTAAATACTGCCGTTAGTAGGGCAAGGGAATTGTTTGTTTTGGTGGGCAATCTTAGGGAACTGGAATTAGCTGGTGGTGAAACTAAGCGGTTAGTTGAACATATTCGGCAGCATGGAGAAATTCGCTCGCGGCTTGAATGAACTCGTTTCAGTATAGGTATATGCTAGCAACTGGAAAAAATCGGGCGGCGCCAGCGGAGGGGCAGGCGCTGCCATGAATAGATATGTTGTCCATGAGGATTTATTGGCAGTGCCTGCCCCCGCCCGATTTAGCGTAGCGGTTTCCAGTTGCGTCGGGGCTTGTTACTCGTTCATTGTTAAATGATCTTCTTATTCGGTTAACCATCTCAGGAATAATGATTAGGATTATCGGTTAGTAACCCAAGAGCTTGAGCAATAGTGCTTAGGCGGTCGTCAGATGTAAGAAAAATCAAAGGGATGGATTGCTCAGTAGAGAAAGCGGGTTGAATTTTTAGCACTGATGCCAGCTGTACAGCATCATAAGCGCGTAGAGGATATTGCCCAACCAGTTGACCCGCAGTTTCCGCTAGTTTGGCATCGAATTCAATGACTTGGTACTGATTATTTAGATCAAAGCGAAACCTTTGAATAATCAAGGCTCTATCGCTGGGAGTCAAAGTACCTTCCCGTTCTCTTCTCGCCAGCGCACTCAAGACTTCTACCCAAGTAATTCGGGTAATAAATAATAAGTTGCTCTCTTGCGGAGCCGAGAGCGCTCGTATCCAAGCACTACCAGTTTCCGGCACGTACCGTTTCACAAGGGCACTGCTATCTACAAAGTAGGCGGTCACATCAAACCTCGTTCTTCAATAATGATTTCGGAGAGCGGCTTGCCTCCTGATGCCTCCAGTCTTTGGGTCAGTTCACGCCACGCTTCTTCTGATACTGGCTCAACATCGCTCTTGTGCTGAGGAGGAGTGACAAGTCCCGCTGCCACTAGGGACTGAATTATTTTTTCGGCATCCTTGGATGATTCTTCCGTCAAAACTTGCAGCCGCACAATTTGCCCATCAGCTAGAGACAAAGGATTTTGGGGGCGCAGCATCCCGTTAGAGTAAACAGCAGTAATAATTTCTGACATAGTTGGCACGCTATTAGACAAAGCGTTTTGACGAGGCTGTATTTAACTTAGCGTACCACCAATTTACTCGTCAATTTACTAGTATTCCAGTCCCCGATTCTTTTTCTTTTCTGCTTCGGGGCGCCCTGTACTTTCTTGCCGCGAATACTCCAAAAGTTCCGTATTCCAATCAGCAGTTTTTGGTCGTGCTATAGTTGTTTGCGGCAGTAATTCTTTAATAGCTTGTGCCATCGAGCGTCCCGTTTCATCGTTATCGCAGGCAACAGTAATAGCAGGAATGTCTTTAAGAAAATCCAACGGTAAGCTTTTGGGGCTATCGACAGCTAAAAACATTGTCCTTGTTGGGGGCATACCAGAATTTGCAGTAATAGATAGTGCAGCACATGAAAGCGCATCGATGGGAGACTTACAGATAACTACTTTTTGTATTTCATCAGTTGGCTTACCGCCTAAGTGAAAGTAAAACCATCCTTCTGTTCGTTTTGTACCAAGCGCATATCCCATAAACGAATTGTCTTCTCCCCTTGTTCCTCGTAAAAATGCGCCTGTGGTTTCTGTTTTAAGTGATGGCGCCTCGTTTGGAAGCTCGCGCATTGTAAACACAGCATTTTGCTGGTCGTCAGCATAGAGCCATCCGTTAGAGCGAAGGGCAGTGAGAAAATTTTCTGGCAGTCCCCTAGCTTTGGTCAAATAATTCTGTACCGCTTGCCACTTCTCTTCATCCTTTTTTGGAGGTACAAACTGCGGTGCAGGTTCTTCTGCAACAATTTTAGTGGCTTGTGTTTCTACGTAAGCCTTGGTAGCACGCAGCATTCCAAGAGACCCAAAACGGTCATGCAACCAGGCAACCGAAGACCGAAAATTACACCCCGAAACATGCATCACCAAATCAATTGCCCCACCACCACCTTTTTCTGCTGTAAAGTCGTACCATTTAGAATCATTAATATTGATAACTTGCCCTAATCCCTTCCAACGGTTCTCTCCCTTGTCAGCTTTATCTAACCCTAAATGCCACGCTACGTCTTCTAGGGGCAAGTCCCTTAATTGGTCGGCTTGCTGTTTCCAGTAAAAATTCTCTTCTTCCAATTCATCTACACGGTTTTCTAACTCCGAGCGTAGTTTCTCAGAAGCATTTGCTTTTTGGGATGCCCGTTTTTCAAGCTCTATAATTCGACGGTGGTCAGCTAGTTGGTGATTGATGGTTTGAATTGTTGGGTCTGATTTTATACGCTTAAACAATTGCTGTGCCGTCTCTCCCTGTTTTGGCGCCAGTCTATCTAATTCCAGGGTGAGGGGTTCGGAGTTTACTGCTTGATAATATTCTTTAACTTTGGTGTGGGTGGCTTTACTGCCCTTTACCCCGCGTTCAATACCCAAAGGCGCCAGTGCTTGGGCATAAGAATCTTGAAACTTGGACAATTTTATACTAGCTTGGCGCCCATCACCCCCAAACATCTCTTTGTGGCTTAATTGTTTGGTTTTATCGTTGATGGGAACTATATAAGCGTGGATGTGGGGGGTTGCTTCATCTAAATGCAATTCCGCGCGGACGCATTTATCACCAAAGTTTTCTTGTAACCATTTGGACGAAGCATTGGCAAAGTCCCACATCAATTCTTCATCCCATTCCCCCGCCCTTGATGGGTCATGGGGACGAAAAAATTCTGGAGAAGCGCTCAAAAATATTTCGCTGCACAGTACTGCATCTTTACGCGGCTTGTGTTTAGTATGGTCATCTATTTTAGATAAAACTATTTCTTCTAAAGATGGGTCATCGTCCAAACCCATTAGCCGAATATTTTCTTTATAGGGGTCAGCATTTGGTGTATCTTGGAGACGGGCAGTATGTTTTTCACTGCCGCCCACACTACCCAAACTTTTTAATTTCCCAACGCGCATGATGGCTTTCGCGGTCATTGAAAAAACCCCCACTAATAATCTAGGAACACGACCCGAAGGGCGAACGTACTTCTGTGTCCGAGAGAGCCGTTTAGGCGAGCGATGGATGGGCGGCGCCCACCCGCAGGGCACAGAAGTGAAGTGAGTACACTTCGATTATATCGAAGCCGCCCGAAACCGCTTTGGAGGAGACGAAGGGCGCGCGGCACAGTAGGAAAATGGCAGGAAAATGCCAGGATTGGTGTGTACCACGAGCTTGATATCAACATGCTTGTGGACACAAAATTCCTGCCATTTTCCTGGTAGATAAATCTATGCCTTTTGACATATAAGCCAAGTTATGACACATTGATGCTGCGACGAAAACCACAATTTGTTTTAGTTGGCACGGGAAATTTCAAACCAATTATTTTTACACATAAATTTAACTCAGGCGCCCGAAATTGTTTTTGAAAGGAGACGAGACGCGCTTCGATTGGGTAAATATAATTCATGAGCATCAAGTAATAAAAGGGGGACTAAATCGGGACTAAATCGGGAGTCACCATCACTGACGATTAGTATTAATATACTGAAAAGCCATGTTTTATCCCGATTTACTCCCGAAAGACTCCCGATTAGTCCCTTTTTTATCCCTATTTACTCCCTCACCCCATTATTGAGTATTTATACTGTAAAAATATTCCAAAATGTATTATAAATGTAGCTGAAATGTAGTTGATTCAGATGGGGCAACGCGCGCGCTCCTATCCCGGTTGAAGCTCTCTTAAAAGGAATTAATTGGTTTTCATGTAGAGATAATTCCAGTTGCTGTATTTCAACCAAGGTTTAACCTAACTGTCACCTTACTTATTATTAATCAGGTGATTTTAAATGAAAAAAGTAATTCGAGTCGCAGCTCTTGACTGTTTTGCTTAAGTTTAGTGTTACCTGGGTTAAATTAGGCTGTCACCATAGTTGTAGTTAGGTTATATCAGTATAGGGCGCGTTTGATAGTTGACTAATTTTGTACTGATAAATACGATTTGTTTATCGATATAAGGAGGAATAAATTCAAGTCCTTGCCGAGTCAGGCGCCGTTCCTAGGGGACGCGAACAAGTATTATTTAAATTTATCTATGTAAATATTTGTTTCGCGCACGTTGGTGATTAATAGTGGGAGCAGCACTAACGCGCCGAGGAAACTGCTGCATTCGTCTTCCAATAACGTTATTGGAAAATTTGGGGGTATAGTTACAGTGTTTGCCACCATGTCAAATTTTATATGTTATAGATATAACAAGTAATCCTGATGATTAGGGCACTTACCAAGAATGGGCGAAGCTATAAAGAAAATCCAAAGACTTAAAGAAGCCAAAAAACAGCTTGCTGATATAATTAATGACTCAAAAGATGTAATTATTATTCACTATTCTTGTGAAAGTTTTTATGATAGAACTGATGGCTCTTCACCCAGAATCACATCTATTGCTGTAAGAAACCTGTACTCAGGTCAAACAACTTCTTTTTCCATACACCAAATTGCTGAAATTAAAGCGTATTCCAAAGATGATATAGAGATTAATTATAATTCTCTGGAAAAATTGATGTTAGATGATTTTTATCAATATGTCTCTAGCCATCAGCATTTTACCTGGGTGCATTGGAATATGAGAGACATAAATTATGGCTTCCCTGCTATAGCTCATCGCTACAAAGTTTTAGGCGGAAACCCCTTAGAAATCAACGAAAGTAATTTAGTAGATTTGGCAAGACTACTCGTGGCTATTTATGGTACTAAATACATAGAACATCCACGTTTGCAAAAACTAATGGAGAAAAATAAGATTACTAACAAAGATTTTCTAAATGGAGCTGATGAAGCAACCGCCTTTCAAAAAAAAGAATACGTTAAACTTCATCAGTCTACCCTAAGAAAAGTTGACGTTATTGCTAACATTACTGAGCGACTTGGCAACGGTGTTCTCAAAACCAATGCAGATTGGAAAGATATTTACGGAAGCTACCCAGCAGCTTTGGGAGAGTTTCTCAAGGAACACTGGATAGTCAGCCTTATTGGTTTTATTAGCGCTATTGTTGGAATAGTAGTTTTGTTCTTGCCTAAATAGTATCTTGAAGACCATTTGTTTACTGTTCTAAAAAATTAAAAAATTGAGACAGTAACTGCGGCGCCTGTTCTAACTTAAATAAAACTCGATGTAGTATAAAGAATGTAAATACAATACGTAGAAAACCGAACCAGAAGGTAGTTGTATGAGTGTTCTTAACTAGTACTTGTACTTTAGGTGATAGTTGTATTTCATCATCCTAGTTGATATCTCATAAAAGGAAATATTAAATGATGTTCAGTATTGGCATTGACAATCGAGAAGAAGCTAACAAGTTTTTGAGAAGATTATGGGCAGAATTTAGGAATGAATTTGGTAAATGCGTCTGGCACTATACACCTTACAGAATGGGTGAAAATAATGCGATTATTTTTGGAATGATGGACATAGGAATTCCGGAAGGAGCGCTTCAAGTAGATGTTTTTTATATAAGGAAAGGAACTATACAAACCATTAACTTTGATTTTGTCCAGTGTAAGCCCCCTTTAGATAGAATTCTAGAACTCAACCAAAAAATAGGAAGAATTATTGACAATAGTAAAAGTAATTTTAATCAAACCTTAAAATTTTTCTATAGGGTTGGTATATATAGTGTTGTCTTGCCTTTGGGGTACTACAAAGGTAATGAGTTTTGTATTGATTCAAGTCAGGAAAATAGATTTAATCTTGGAATTGCAACATTAGGGTATGATGAAATAGATGCACAAACAAAGTGTAAGAGTAAGATTTTACAGTGCTTAGATTTACTATCGGTTGAAACAAACTCTCCCTTTTGGTCTGATGAACCTGTGGATGAAATAGAACAGGATTTTGAGAAAGAAGTTTTTATGGAAAATTTAGAATGGATTGATGATTATCCTATTATAGAAGATAAGCTAAGGTTATCAAAATCCGGAAAAAAGTTTCTTGATTTAATAGCCGGAGATGAATTGAATAAAGAACAAAAACTATTTTTAAGAGCTTGTAACCACTTTCATACAGCCAGAAAATATGATGCTCAAGTCAATAATCTCTTGAAACATACCTTAACGGAGGAAATTGAATCTGGGCATTATGAAATTACCCTTGAGGAAAGAGATGAGCGCTTAACAATGGCTGCAAAAATGGGTGCTACTCATATGGAAATTGCTAGCGTACTTTATATATCGGCGTTAGAGGTTGTTTCCTCAATTGGTATTGAAGAACCTAAAAATTGTCCTCAATGTAAGCAGAAGGTTTACAGTATTGGTAGCCGTGTTGTTAATATGGTAGAAAAATACCATAGTCCTCACTTAGGGAAAGAGTTCAGAGGATATTATAGTAAGCGCTCCAAATACCTACATGCAGGAGAGTTGCTATCTAACTATAGCTATATAGGTACGACTATTCCACAACTCGATCCTTCAGACCCAACGGGATGTGAGGTTCACTCTGGCATCCCTCTCCCAAATCTTAGGGAATACACCAGCTTCTGCTTGAGAAAGGTTTTACAGTCGTTAATTTGATAGCAGATTTTTACTTTCCCGTTGCGGTGCCTTGTAGTTTCCAAGAACATTAGATACTTAAGGCATTGAGTATACTAAGTATTGATAGTTTTATTTTGCTTCTCAGATGCCAAGGCGCAAAACACAAGAGGAATTTATCAAAGAAGCTCAAACTAAGCATGGGATGTTTTACGACTACAGCAAAGTTCTGTACACTAACTCCGCTACCAAAGTTAGTTTGATCTGCCTGCTTCATGGGGAATTTAAAATTACTCCCAGTCATCATCTTCAAGGTGTTGGTTGTCGCAAATGTTTTAATGATCAAATAAGGAATGATCAGAACACTATCCTTGCTAAGTTTCGTCGGACTCACGGTAATCATTACAATTATGAGAAAGTGATTTATGAACGTATAGATATAAAAGTTACGATTGGGTGCCCAATTCATGGTGATTTTGAACAAGCTCCAGCAGCCCATATAGCTGGCTCAGGCTGCCCTAAGTGTGCGGTTGAGAAACAAGCTTTGTCGAAAGAGGAATTTATTATAAAAGCTCAAGCTAAACATAGAGATAGATATGATTACAGTCAAATCGTCTATGTTAATAACTCAACTAAAGTAACAATTATCTGCCCACAGCACGGGGCTTTTGAGCAACTACCTGGGAACCATATTCGAGGAAGTAAATGTCCTGAATGTTCTAAAGAAAATATAAGTGAAGCCAAATTTGGCTTTCAATATAACGATGTTCGTTATCGCAGTATTAAACACGCTTGTCAAATGCTAGGCAAGGATTACTGGGTTGTTCTCAAGCGGCTAGATGCAGGTTGGACTTTAAAGCAAGCTTTTGATGAAGAACCTCATAACCCTCGACATCCTTTTGAAGTTAATGGAATTATTTATAACGGTATAGAAGATGCTGTTCGTCGGCTAAATGCTCCTGTTAGCTCTGCAACTGTTAGAAGGCGACTTGCGGAAGGAATGGATGTAGATCAAGCTCTGTTTACCCCTCCTAAACTTGGTTACGGTAATGGGGTTGTTTACGCAATTACTAACCTTTTAAATGGTAAGCAATACGTAGGATTAACTACAACATCTGTAGAAGAGCGATGGGAGAGGCACTTAGAACAGACATTAAGGAAAGAGGCTTCTCTAATTCACAAAGCGATCGTTGAATTTGGCGAGGATAACTTTACACTTGAAGTGATTGATCAAGCCTCTAGTATAGAGGAATTACGGACTAAAGAGCGTGAATGGATTCAAAAATTAAACACTCTTTTCCCGAAGGGTTATAACGTAACTTTAGGCGGAGAGGTTGGTGGCGCCCCAGGCAAACCTACAAAGCTTCCTGGAGATTCTACACTATATCCATCTGTTAAAACAGCGGCACAAGCTTTAGCTGAACGAGAAGGAATTAGTTTAGAAGCTGCTGAGAAAAGAATTTATGTTAGTCGTATTAGCGTAGGAAAATCCTATTATCAGGTTGATGCCCATCGGGTTAATGTAAAGAAACCTCATGGAATGTCTAAAACCCGAATTTACAAATATTGGAGTAGATTAGTTCACCAAGCTGCTAACCCCAACTCTAAAGAATACAATGGCTCCGCTATTTGTGAACGTTGGAAGGATTTTCATAACTTCTACGAAGACATGGGTGAAGGATATCAAGAAGGTTTGTGCCTGAAGTTAATCGAGAAAGCCCTTCCCTATTCTAAAGAGAATTGTTTATGGGTTACTACCAGTGAGTTACATCGAAGTCATGGAATGGTGAGAACCAGGCTTTATGGAGTCTGGGCTAATTTAGTTCAGAATATTGCTAACCCTGAATCGAATTTGTATAGAGGAGTACCTATTGATCCTCGCTGGCGAAACTTTATTTTGTTTAACGAGGATATGGGCGATAAATATGAAGAAGGAAAAATTCTCCAATTAATAAACACAAGCCAACCATACTGCAAAGACAACTGTCAGTGGGTCTGGCAACATGGAGAACAACAAGCACATCCGTTGTTTGGCACCCGTTTGTATAAACTTTGGAGACGGACTGTAAATGAGTATTGTAATCCAAACTCCAAGAATTACAACGGCTCCAAAATTTGCGACCGCTGGCATGATTTTGCGTTGTTTTGTGAAGACATGGCTTCGACATATCAGAAGGGATTTAAGATGATTCGACTTAATCCCAATATGCCGTTCTCACCAGAAAACTGTGAATGGAAAAATCAGCGGGAAGCATCTCAAACACATGGAATGATGGGAACAAAATTTTATCAAATTTGGGCAAGGCTAAAGCATCATCGTACTAATTCAACAGCCAAAGCTTATGAAGGGACGGCTTTGTGTGAACGTTGGCTTCGGTTTGAGAACTTTAAAGCTGATATGTATGATTGTTATCAGGAAGGAATGGGTTTGAAGTTGATTGACCCAAGCGAGCCATATTCTAAGGAAAATTGTCAATGGATGACTGGTTCTGATCTGCGTAAAAAACACCCCATGTCCGACTCTAGAATTTACCAAATATGGCGACGCTTGGTGAATGAACATGCTAACCCTAAAGCTAGAGGTTACTTAGGAGTTCAGGTCTGCAACCGTTGGCACGACTTTAACAATTTTTACATTGATATGTGTTTGGGCTATGTTGATGGTCTTTGTTTAGCTGTTATTGACCCAGACCTTCCCTACGCTCACGGGAACTGTGAGTGGGTTACAAAAAATGAAGCTATTAGTCGAGGTCGGCTACGTAGATTTAAGAGGGCAAACAGCACGGAGTATACAAAATGTAGCTATCAAATGAAGGTAAATATTAATACTTCACTGCCATGATAATCCTTCAGGGTATTAAAGGTTATAGTGGTATATTAATGCAGTGGTGCGTACCGAAACTCCTCCAAATATTTGCTCCTCTTAACCAAGGGGAAAGTTGAGTCAAAGAGATTGCTTCTTACTCAAAAAGGGATAACCAATGAAAATCAACAAATATGTGATAAGTGGGCTAGCTGCCATTTTGTTTTCACCAGTTTTCTTTGAGATACCAGTGCTATGGCATTGGGCTGAGGTGAGAGCTTCAGAACGTTTCCTTGCCGACAACATAACCCAAAAGTCTGCTGATGATTTACCTCAAACGCCAGGTATCCATGTTTGGGGGTCACCTAGTTGCGTTTATACCAAGTCATTAGTCGAGACATTGGATAAGTGGGGGTTTAATTATGTTTATCACGATATAGGTTCTTGGCAGCAAAGCCACACGAAAGCTCCGGAAATGTGGGAGATAGTGAGACGTGTCAACCCAAATAAACAATGGAGTTTGCCTGTTGTAGATGTCAACGGAACTCCTGTAGTTGGTAACGGCACAAATATTGAGGACGTTGCTAAAGTTCTTGCTGAACAGGGTCAACTTCCATTGCAATACATACCAATTCGCGCTGGTACACGCATGATGTTTATATTTATTTTAGAGGTATTTTTAGTCTTAAATATACAATTGATTTACATATCCTTTGGGATATCACGTAAATTGTCTTCTAAAAGAATTTCATAATAACCGTTTATCTTGAGCCTGACATTAGAAGAATTTATAGGAATTAAATCTTCTAGGTCAATCTCAATAGATTCTCCTTGGTGGAGAATTAAATATTCTCCATCTTGTTTTGCAAGTTTAGGAATTGGAGGTATTGCCTCTTGCGTTAGCTCTACGTCTGGCTTTGTGTACAGAATTGAGACAGAATCAATATAAGTTACTTCTGGCTCTCGCTCTTCTATCTTAATTTTCGATATGTCATGACCAAGGTTACGAATTTCATAATCTTGTAATATTTTATTATTTCTACTATATAGAACTGTACCCAAATCAAGCCAATAATCATTTTTGCGATTATATATCAGTAAAAAAGGACAACTTCCTGACTGGTAGTTAGCTGACATTGTGTAACCAGTTGCTCGATTTCCCGGTAAGTCGGCAGCTATATCCTGTGCATTAACCTTGATAGAAACAATTTGCATTGATGCCCCTACGGCAAATCTATCAGGGATAAGATATAATAATTCTTTTGTATTTTTTGTTTTAGATATAAAATTTTGAGATATAGTAATTGGCTGAGTAACTAACTGATTTACGTCTCTACCAGGTTTGACTTTATTAATATCAATTTGGAAAGGTTTAGAGACATATATATTCTTCTCAGATATCTCAAATGGATTATTTTTTTTATTTAATTCACTCCAATCATTTTTGAAAGAATAATTATCAAATCCAAACTCAATTGGTATAATTATATAGTCTTGAGGACTTAGCTTAAACCCATCATTTTCAAAGATTTTACTCTTTGTAGGTTTTTCTGAAAAAAGACTGTTTCTACTATCAACTTCTGTTAATTTATAAGGGCTACTGTCTTCGCCAATAATTTTATAATTAATAGATTGTATATGTATTGGAAACTTACTAATATTTTGGATATAAGCAAATCTTACATATGGAGTAGGTGTTACTCTTTCCAGTATATCATTAATAGTACAATTACTTTCGGTTCTTCATTACTTTTTATGCTGAAGGAGTATAAAAAAAAGCTTCAAACCTTTACTAGGGAAGGATAACAGCCGTTAGTCTTAACGTTCGAGCCTTCGCGTGAAATTTTAGACTCTAATTGCTTGGAAGCCTTGATTTTAAAGGAAAGCTCTGAATTTTATTTTTAAGTTCAGCATAACACCTACGGAAGAGCCTTACTTTCAAAGAACATTTTATTTGATAAATCATTTATAAAAGAGTATCGATAACCTATAAAACCACGATTTTCAGGATTTTCTTCAATGATATTTTTTATCCACAAGTCTTTTATATTAGAATTCCTAATGAAGCTACTATAGTCTTTTTTTCCTATTTTTAGAATATCTGATAATTTAGGATACTGAAGTATTTGACCTATATTATTATCTGCTTGTGAAGGAGTTTTTAAGAAAGATGTCCACTCTGCGCTTTCCAAATCAGATTGAAATGGTAGTAGAAAAGGAAAGTATTGAAAATCCTCAATTTCCCCTTTGTTCGTGTAGTTCTTATTATTGATATTAAAATTATCTTGTCTCTGAATATGAACTGTTTCCCCATTGTTGAAATGTTTAGTATCTCCTTCATAAGTACGACCGCCTTGATTACGTTGATAATGATGTGAGTAGCCCTCTTCAATATGAATTATTTTTTGATTACCGCTTTCATTGGCAAATCTTTTTATATTTTTATAAATAGGATTATCTGTATCAACCAGCGGTTTACCATTTAAATTTTTCAGCGCACTTTCAGTTAGCTCTTTCGGAATACCTTCTTCTATTAAAGCCAAGACTGGATAGTGATTTATGCCTGTAATATAGTTTAAGTAAATTGGTCCTCTACGAATACCAGGTACAACTACTGATGGAATAAAAAACCACGATGATAAAGATACAATCAAAAAAGTTGTCAATCCACTAGTTAACCTTATTGCCCATTTATTTAAAGAAATCTCTCTTTCTAAAGCAAGAGTATCTAACAAAAGAGAAACAGAAATTCCCATTGTCAAAGAAATTATCAGTATAAAAATTTTTAATATACTTTCTTCAGTAGGAGGATTAATACATAAAATTATAAAACAAACAATAACTGCAACTATTAAGATTAACCCAATTATCCGCTTACGGATAATAAGATTTTCATCTCGTAATTGACGAAAAACTTTTAAAATCGTCTCTGCATCTGTCCCTTGATAAATAACACGATTACCAATATTAACAGCCTCAGCTTTACCAATATCACCAAGATTTACGTTGCCGTTACCAAGTTGTAAAACAGTCTGATCGCCACTAAAAATTAAGGCATCGCGTAGAGTATTAATATCAGCCTTGTTATGTTGATCTGCGGCAATCCTGTCTAGAATTGCTTTCAGTTCATCAAGATTGCTCATATAAGTTATGATTATTTTTCTGCTTGAGATTTGCTACCTAGAGTTATGTCTCTAGCTCTTCCTATTTGTCCAATGTTTATGTTGTCTGAGCCAGACTGCTCTACATTTTGGTCGCCAGAACTGATTGTAACATCCCTGCCTGCTGCCACTACCCTCCCTATTGTCTCCGCCGCTTCAGAATGCTGCACCTCATCCCATCCAGAGTTGGGTAAGCCTTTGCCCCCACGCAACACTGCTACAGCAAAATCCTCTGCTGCTAAGTCAAAATACGGTGTTTGCTCGGTTTGATAGTTACACTTAGTGCTTTCTGGCACAGCCTTACTAATATAGTTCATTAGGTTAGAAACTTTTACTACTGTCTCACCTGGTTTGTTGCCAGCCCCTTGCAGCGCTTCAATTAAGTGGTAAGTGTATATGCTCATTGCACCATCACTGCGAATCCAAGACGCTTGCTTTCCACGAGATGATGTAAATACTGCCCTTCCTTCACCGTGCTTCAGGTCATCAATTAACTGTTTGGGCAAAGCCGTTTGCACAAAATTAGAGGGGAGTTTGATTGTAGCCTGTTCATTCTTAGCAGTCGCCATACCCTCAGCGTGGCAACTATCGATAATAACCAACAGTCGTTGCGCTTGTATCTGGCGTAACGCTTTAGTAAAG
Organism: Calothrix sp. PCC 7716; assembly: GCF_019977735.1. Classification (GTDB taxonomy): domain Bacteria; phylum Cyanobacteriota; class Cyanobacteriia; order Cyanobacteriales; family Nostocaceae; genus Dulcicalothrix. The sequence goes on from NZ_AP025022.1 coordinate 20,599, forward strand.
TCTTCGGCAGAGAGAGCAGAGTTGGCGATATCAAAGGGTTCAACGTCGTGTTGAATCAAATAGTATTTGCCTGTGGACTCATCAAGCCAGCCATGACCGGAGTAGTAGACCACAACTGTAGCTTCCGAGTCAGCGTCAGCTTGCTCTTTGAGCCAGGTTAGGCTATCCAAGATGGCATGACGTGTAGCAGCAGTGTCGTGCAGGATACGAAAGTTATGCTCACCACTGATATACCCACATAAGTTAGGGTCAGTGAGGATAGAGTGGAGCGCTTGAATGTCCTTAACCGTGGTAGGGAGCGACCATTTTGGGTAAGCGGATTCGCCCACACCAATAAGCAGAGCGTAACCATGAGGAAATGTACTTGACATGGGCGTTTTTCAACAATACTGCAACTTAGTTTAATAGACACACATATGCAAAAAAATATTTAATCTTTAATCTTGTTAATTATAGCACCTTAATTTCAGTATGAGTGTACGTGGTTTTCTTATAACACATGCCGATTGAAATGTTAAAATGCTTACCCCGTAATAATAATTTCAAAAACAATATTATCCTTGATGACACTTTCACTGCTTTACTCTTTCAGGGAGCAAGAAAATTTTAGTAGCTTGGTAAACGTCTTTACTAATCTAAGTCGTCACTCGTTCATGGTTAACATACGCTCGCTACCAAACCCGATTTAAACTAGCTAACACGAAAGCAGGTACCATGCACAGTGTTCATAAAGACTTACGTTTACCCACACGTTCAGCCAACTTGCGGCTAATTTCCGCCTGGTACTGTTTGCGGTTATCGTCGTAAATCATCACAGTTCTGGGGTCAGCATGGCGACTAAGGCTTTGCACTTTACGGTAGTCCCCATTAGAAATTTCAAGGCTGTCAGTAATGCCGCTGTGACGGATTTTGTGAGGGGTCATACGCTTTTTGATCCCCGCGCGCGCGCAAGTTCTGGTAACAATATTGTAAACACCATCACCCGGAACGAGTCGTGCCCGCTGCGGGTGGAAATCTAAGGCAATAAATAAAGGGTCATCTGGTTTGAGCGAATGCCACGGCAATCAAGCCAATCCTGAATAGCTTCTGCTCTCCGGCGCCGGCACCGAAATCCATTCAAACTCAACACCCTTGCCCTTACCAAACACCAAGAGCGAGCTATTCAAGTCAAAATCCCCAACCAAAAGCTTGCAGAAAGCCTACGTCTATACCTTTGTTAAGGACGTGAAGAGGCTTGAGGTGGGGAACCTGACGTGTTCGAGGGAGAAGAAGGTGGTTTTTTGTTGTTCTTTGAAGAGATTTTATTCCATAAAAAAATAATATCTTTTTGAACTTCACTATTTTCAAAGGAAGAAAAAATCTGAAGAAGTACGCCAATACCTAAACTGATGATATCTTCCTTCAAGAGGTCTGTTACTTTTGTGTCAAATAATCGAATAGCTAAACTAATCGCCAGAACAAATGTTCCGCTAGTCATTGTAATATTCTTTGGGTCGGAGTCAATTCTCAGCCCATTACACCGACTCATGCGTACAACAAAAAGTATAAGTGATAAAGCAATAAATGATATTAACTTATTTCGAGTCCATGAATCACCAAGCATTATTACAGAAAATTATAAGTACAAAGTACATCATTATTAATTACCCCTCAGATGCACTATATATAAATGATTTATATTTAATGATTAATTTTTATTAGAAGAAAATTTATCATACAAAACATCAATCACCACTACAATACAAACACCTGCTAAAGCACCAGATGTACCTGCGAGCGCAGCACCCAATATGGCGCCAACTGTTGCAAACTCAATATGCTTTTTACCTTCTTTTACAAATCCATTAAGGAGTTGTCTAGGCGAATCTGAGGCAGTACCGTTCATTGAATAATACCCTTCATCCTTATTTTTACGAGTAGCCATCGAAATAAACCTATAGATTATAGGCTATTTTATAGCTACACTACTTATCTTAAAGTATACAGAAAACAGTGTGACGAATCACACATTTTTTTTTAATAACTTAAATTCTTTAAATACAGAAAATTAATGACTATTTTTATTTTAAAAAATAATATTTAAATCTAAGTTATAGCTTTATTTTTAGTCATAAAATTAAAATTTTTACGATAAAAAATAGTAGCTTTTTAATTTTAAAAAAGAAAAAACAAGGCATTTAATCAGACCTAAATGTCACCAGGGTATGGTCACACCAATAGTTTCAGCTTGGTAGACAAGCGATTTATTGTAAAATCACTCCAATCCAAAAGTTGTTAAAGATAAATTGTTAAATCAAATCATCAAGCTGCCTAGTTAAGGCGCCTTGCAAATCAACGCGGTTATCATCATAAATAATTACAGTTCGGGGGTCAGAATGGCGACTTAACTTTTGAGTAGCCCGAATATTACCATTATTTTGGTTCAACGCCTCAGTAATAGCGCTATGCCTTACTCGGTGGGGACTCATCTGCTTTTCAATTCCCGCCAATTTGCAATATTTGACAACAATTAAACGTATCGCTTCCCCACTTAACCTATTGCCAAACCGTACCGGGTCGAGGGAAATAAAAATTGGTTCGCTAGGTTTATCAGCAGCGTTAGACGCTTGCAACCAATCAAAAATTGAAACAGCAGTTTTTTGAGAAATTGTCACCAACTCCCGTTCCCCATTGCGCCCCTTACCGCTTACCTCAATTTGACAACTGGCATACTTAAAATTTTTCACATCCAAACTGGAAATCTCCGCGCGCCGCAGGGCATTACTCCAAAGCAACCGCATGATGGAATAATCGCGCTTCCCCGCAAGAGTCGAAGTATCAATTGCCTCAAATAACTTAATCACCTCCGGAACATCAATCCCCTTAGTATCCCGATAGGGTCTAACTTTCTCATTTTTAATTACCTCCAGGTCATAATCGCAGATGCCAAAAATCTGCCCCATTTCCACCAAAGACCTAATCGCGCTAATTCTGCGGTTAATTGTCGCAGGCGCCAAACCCTGCTCGAAAAGATGATTTCGGTAGGCAACCACCACCGAGATTGCTTGAGTTTTAGACAGCGATAAAAATTCGCGCGCGAGGTCAGATGTTAATTCGCGACCGGGAGCAATGAGACTAAAGAAATTTCGCAAGTCATGAGAGTAAGCTCTGCGGGTGTGTTCGGAGCGTTTTTGCGTCAGTAACACTTCGATAATTTGTTTACTCTCTTTCTGCGTAATTGTACTGGTAGAGGTGATAGAGCGGAGGGTTATGATACCAGACATAGAGGAAAAACTAAGATGAATAGGGGATTGTGCGCGTTAAGTGGTTGTTTAAACGTGCATTCTCACTATCACTTTACATTACAATCGACATCCATAATTAGAACAGAGCCGAAATTGCGCGTTAATTATTCGTAGTCGTTATGATTTTGATTTTTGCTGTCGCTTTATGTGCGAACCCATAGTGATAACCAAAAAAATTGTAAGCTGTCTTTAGCTTCGTGTATACGCAGTACAGACGCGGCAAAAATAGAACGTGAGTCTATTAATAGCGACAATGCCTTTTTTCAACAGATACCTATAATTTCCTGTATTCCAGGTCTCTTTCATCACAGAGGAATGTAGATAATCTTTATTATATCTTGATGATAATTGCAGTGAAAATAAGGAGGCGATAAGCATAATTTTACAAGTAAAATGGGATTAATATACAAGGATAAAAGTCAATGTCTAACGCTTTACATGAAGCCGTAAAAAAAGGATTTGATTCTTATTTTCCTGGTTTGACTTTTGAAGAGAAAAAGTTACTAGAATTATGCTCTCTATATAATCAGACAGTTGAAGCATTGGTTAAAGATTTTGTCAAACATCCCAATGGTTATAATGTTAAAGAAAAAGACTATTCGATATCTCCAAAAAAATTTATTGGTTGGGAGAAAAAAGGAAAATCTTATGATAGAACAACTGGACACATAACTTATTGGGTTTTTCGTCTTAAAAATTTTAAAAAACACCAAGAAACGTTAGATTATATCTCTAAAGATAACTGGAAGATGCTGTTACAAGCTGAAAATATACTACACAAAATATCAGAAGCCTAATTAAACGGGCGTTGCTAAAAAGAGCGAAATCGTCCCATGAATCAGCAACGCCCGCGAGAGTGTCAATCTTGAAATTCTTAATGTAGATTTGATCTGGTCACAGCGCTCTCAGTTGGCACCAACTTGTAAACCACATGTGTACTCCTGCGTTGGCGCCGCACAGATTGCTATATATTGTATGAGTATTTAATAAGGACGATTTTCTCTACCGTGATATACACTTGTGATTATTACTGTGTCGTCGTCTTCTACATAGTAAATAATAACATAACCATATTTACCTTCATGTACTACTAACTTCCGGCGCCCAGAACCATCATTTAAAATGTTTCCTTTATAGGGAGTATCAGCAAGACTAAAACCTGCGTCTCTAATTTTTTGTGCAGCAAGAAATGCAGCATTTTCATCCCTTAACTTCAGGAAATCACGCAGGCCTTACAAGGTCTCTTAGTGCTTCTGGCAACCAAATTACTCTGGACATGGAAGTTCTCGGTCTGTACCAACACTATCTAACCAAGCAGCAACCTGTTCATGGGGAATACCATAACCTGTTTCTCGGTATCTCTGTAATCTACGCATATCTTCTTCTTTAGTTGCATCGTCATTGGTAAACATCAAACCCTGCTCATGAAGTTGTTGCCAATCTGATTCACTCTCGTTATAACCTTCATCATGGTGTGTTGAAAGGGCAGTTTTTAATGCATCTAAACTACCATCCGATGTATCAACCCACTCTCTAACGGCAGTTTTTAAAGCATCCAAAGAATTATAAGCTTCAATCTGTGTAGCTATTTGCTGCTTAATATCTGTCATGGTGTGCTTCTCATAAATATAGTGGAAAATTATATCTATATAATTATAGATTAACTCAATACTGCACGGCGCGGGAGATGTTAATTTTTACGGCATTGTACCGAGAAAACAACGGTGCAAGCGCGGCGCGTTTTGATATCTCTTGAAGTGGCGCCAACATTTTTGTTCAATTATTAATACGAAAAACAACACAATAGATGTCGTTTTCGCCTAAACTCCTACACAACCCAGTCTGGGAGAGGATTTCAGGTCTACACAGGCGCCTACACTGGTCTACACTAGTCTACACTGCCAACACCAACATTCACGCACAACCCAGTCACCGCAAGGCTTTCAGGTCTACACAGGGGGTCTACACAGGTAAGAAAATACCCGAAAAGCAAATTGTTTAAAAGATTTACAAAAATAAATAATTAAAATTGCCACCCTTTGTGAAAGAGCGGCATTTTTGTTCGATAATGAAATTTGTAAAGTGTGCTGCTTTCCAAAAACTCGTTCAGTGTGACTAGTTGGAAGCTGGAACCACTGATTGGTTTGTGAGCGACACACCGCGACTGGTTTTGCCATTCGCTTCACCAATATCTTACCCCAATTTTGAGTACTTTTGGGTCATTTGTGCATGAAATTTTTTTATTGTAATTTTGCTCAAATGCTTTCTTGACACAGATTCCAGAGATATCGGTGAGGCGGAACACCTACTAATCAAGAACATCAGAGGTTTTGCCATGCTATCTCAATCTACCCTTAATACTCGCCACAACAACAAATGTACTATCAAACGTGGTTTAGCTCCTGAGTGGATAGAAGTGAACTGTCGAAGTGTATCAGCATCAGAAGCGAAGGAACTTCTAGGATATACAGCTTATTCTGATGGAATGTGGTTAGAAGGCGCCAATTTTCAGGGACAGTTCAAACCAGATAAACCTTGGGAAAGTCGGGATGAAAAAACTGGTAAAAAAAGTAGACCTAAATACCGTACTCCTTTAGAGGAATACGATGCTATGCTGCCCAAACATCCAGAAAACAAGCGTTATTGGGAAGATTTGGAAGCATTAAAGCTTTTATGCTACATAATCAACGGTATTCCCTGCTTAGTTATAACAGAAGGATTTTTTAAAGCTATTTGCGGTTGCACCTCGCAATATGCAATTGGAATATACCGATAATTCCTTTGACTATCTATGTCCAACCATCAACCAACCTCATTACAAGCATCCATCGGAAAATCGAGTAGTAATGAATATATCAGTTATTGATGAACCATAAAAAAATTACTCTCAAATTGACGGTAAAATTTAGGCGAAAATGATATTTATTGATAATGAAAGCATTTGTTGAGAATCAAGGCACAATTTAACTATTAGGTATGTGATGTGATTTTTTCTTATACTGTACGTAAGTTTGGAGGAAAATTAAATGAATGCAATTTCTATATGGATTGAGTATAAACTAGTAAATAATCCCGATACTTTAAAAATTCAAATGGCGCCTTTATATTATTTTGAGCCACTGGATGAGGATGAAAATCCCGATTTGGATTATACAGGCGAAGAATATGAGTATGATTCTGTTCCAAAATATTTTCATGCTATAGAATACATAGGATGTGAAATTAGTAATGTCGAACATACAAAAATAACAATATTAGATGAACGCAATGGTATTGAGTACATTCAATCAGAAACATTTTGGAACAAGGGTGAGAATAGGATGATTATGACTCAGACTCTTTCTGGGAATATTAATAGATATGATATGTTGGTAGAAACGCTAATTAATAAAGAACGAAATACAATACAGCAGGTGAAATTTATTATAGAAAATAACATTCCAAAATACCAGGAACAAATTATTATCCAAACAAATGAAGACGGGAGTGAAAGCATTTTGTTGGACAATGTGCAACAGCAAAAATCAAATGATATACTTGGAAAATTGGGGGTATCAGTTTAATTTTACTCAAGAAGGATAGTATTTATAGATAAACGATACCGCTACTACGTTCTCTTAAATTTATCAATATCCTTCTCTCCTGACATGAAGAATTTCAACAATGATTTATCTTGAAATCTACAGGTTTGCATAATTCCAAGTAAAACGAGATATGAGGTAGCACCAGATTCATAAAAAGACCCTGATATTTTGCGCTGTATAGCAAGATGTCTAATCGCACGCTCTGCTGTGTTATTATTCCAGGGTATAGTATCTTGTTCAAGGAAAGTGAATAAACTTTGCCTATAACGTTCAAAGCGTTTTTGATATTTAACTGCTAATTCAGAGCGGTAAACTTTATCAAGTATATTTTGAAAATAGAATTTTTCTACGACTTTATTAAACTTGCTTAAATGTCTTTTTTTTAAGCCATATTTTTCAACTGTTTCAAGTATTGGTATAATTAAGTTTCTTACCTCAGAAACAAAACATTCAAACTCGGTATCAAATGGCGCCGACCATAAATCATCATTGATATCTCTAATTAAATGACTCCAGCATTTTTGCTGTTTACAGTTTACAGAGTCATAACCGCCATAAAAATCTGAAACTAATACACCCTTATATTCAGATAAAATTTCATGAACAATTTCTGCTTCTCTCGTCTTAGTTAGTCTGTATATTACATGTTTACCATCGGTAAATACCCAAACGTATTGATTTATTCCTCGGATGCTTATCTGAGTTTCATCAACGTGAATAAAAGGGCTTTCTAAAATTTTTTGAATAAGAATTAGTTCAGTTTCTGCATAGTGTTCAGAAAATTGTTTTAGGAAATAAGTAATTGTTCCTTCGGCTATGCTTTCACCAAATAATTCCTCGGTTTCCTGCACAATAATTTGATATGGTAATCTAAGAAAAAGTCTTTGATAAACAACCCAAGCTTTAAATCCATGTCCATAAGAACAAGGGCGACCCATTCCAAAAAAACTTGGTGGCGCCGAATATTTTTTGCATATTGGGCAGTAGTTCTTATAACCTATATACTTGATAATATTTTTCTTGCATCCAGTTTCTAAAAAAATCAGGTCAATAACTATTTTGTAAATTATCTTGTGTTTTTCTTGGAGAAGTTCATTATTACATTGTGGACATGCTTCTAAAGCTGGCACATGAATTACTTTGTTTATTTTTGAATTAACTGCTCGATTGTAATTTTTATGCTGTCGTGCGCCTCTTTTTCTATTTTGGCTAGTATCATTATTATTTTCTTTAATATTATCTTTGCTAATACTTATCTTTTTATTATCGTAGTCGGCATGAGCAAATTTAAGAATTGTGTCAAATTGGTTGTGAATTTTCTTGCCAGTTTCTGTAGATTCTTTTTTAGGTTGATTAGCGAAATCAATATTAGATTGCAATTCGGAATTTGTTATAATTTTACAATATTCATCTGCTAATAGTTTGAGCGCGCGACAATCATCTTGATTGTATTGAATCAACTTTTGCTGATGTTCGACTTCTTGGCTGTCTTCCCATTGATATCGCCAAGCAATACTTTGTAATCCAGATGCATTTGGAACTGTCCAATAAATTCCTAAAAAATCGCCAATTGCTTTTAGACTATTAGAATAAGTTGGAAAGTATACCTTGCCATAAATATATGAGTTAAGATTTATCAAACGCTGTTTTATTAACTCACAATCAGTTGAGTACCTTTTTGCTAATTCATTAATGGCTTTAACTTCATAACTGCCATAATGATAAATTACTGCTTCAGGATATGAGTTAATTTTTTCAATCAACTGCTTCCAAATGCTTTCTTCATCATCAGTTGTATCTGCCCAAAATGAATGATATGAAGCATTCTCTCCCGTGCATATCAAAAGACCAATTAGATAATGAAAATTCTCATCGGGAATACCCTCAATATCTAAAAAAAGCTCAACTGGTTTTCTAGATAATGAGGGTATTTCCTGGATATATATTTTCTGCTCTCTAATTGCTAAAGCTTGCAGTTCCAAGCTGTGTTTTACAGGTAATTTACTTTTTAGCTTTTTCTTATTTCGTCTGAGCCTAAATAAATACGAAAGTTGATGAATGGTAAATATTCCCTTTTTGTGATAATTTTGAATTGCTTTAGGTGTCATTCTATCGAGCAAGCTAAGATTATTCTCCTTAACCGCTTGTTCTCGACATAAATCCCGAAATTGACAGTATGGGCAATGCTTATTCAAAATCAAAGGTGGAGGTTCAATAGGCTTTTCTTCTACCCATGCTTGTAGCATTTTAAGGGATGGAGTTATTGATTTATAACCACTTTCCAGTTTAACTCGATGAGCCTTTCCATCCATCCCCACAATTGTGCCTACAGCAGGTAACTGTTTTTGAATTTGTCCTAGAATTTTACCAATAAATAAAAGTTCTATTTTCTGTTCATTGGTGATGCTGCAAGTTCCAATAATAATTGTAGGTTCGTAGATTGAATTACGACGTGATGAGGGAGCATCAACTTTTGTTAAAACATCGCATTGAGCTTCCCAATACTCCGATTTAAGGCTTGCTTCAACGAAAAAATCATTTCCCTTAAAGTTATTTTCATCATATTTTTTGGCGCCAAGATGTTCTTGCTTAAAAACCTCAAGATACTTAGCTTGGTGAGTCCTTTTACGTTCTTCGATAATGCGGAAGTAGTCATGGGGAGTTCCTTTATCATCAGAAAACAGCATTAAAAATGCTTTGCGAGGACACAGGGAATAGGCAACGAACACTTCTGACGTAATGATAATTTCGGTACTCATGACAAAATATTTTTATTATTGCGATATTGGATGGTACAAACCATCTTTATCATTCCACTCCCACCCAAACGAACGCGGGTCTCGGTTGCGTGTATAACTAATAAATTCTTTGGTGCTGAGTTTTTCTCTTTCTGCTGACAGGGTTGCTGGGTTTAGTCCTAACCGTTGAGCTAAGTTCTCGTGGGGGAATGCTCCCAGTTCGACAGTTGGTTGCTGGAATGGGTTGTAAGAATTTGAGCGACTTCTTGAGTTTTGGTTGCTTCTGGTGGTGCGAATTGCCGTTTCGATTTTTTCTAACTGTTGCAGCAGGGTTTGGCGATCGCTTTTTAGTTGGGTTTCGAGTTGGTCGAGTTTTTCCTCCAGGCGCTTGGTATTCGTGTTTGTAGGGATAAAATTGATAACAGTTTTGCTATCAATTTCAGCAATTACATCCTGAAGGCTTTGCAGGAGGGCAGTTGTGTGTCCTTCTCGATGTAACCGTGATAATTCGCGTACTGCTGGAATTAAGGCAGTAGGTACGCGAAGCATTTGGCTTTTGGGTGCAGGTTCGCTCATACTGATATCAAAATTGCTATCATTAAATTTTACCAGTTATGGAGCGGAAATAAAGCACAGAACCTGCAATAGCTGCTCTTCGGCTCTCCAACATTCGTTCGATTCTCAATAACCTGATGCTATCAGAGGTCATTGCTGTCTTGCTAAGATTTACTTAACTTTATAAACGACTTGTAAGGTCAAAACTTGTTCAAAAATATACTAGTACTTATCAACTATGTGGTGTTGCACTTTTGTGCAAGTAAGTTGGTTATTTCTCGCAATAGATTTAATCAAAAGCATCATATAGTAGTTATTGTACCGTCATTTATGGCTTTAATCATTTATATTCGTCTGGCTTTTCAGCTTTCATCTACTTGCATTCAATAAAATTATTAACTAATATCCAATAATGATTTCCCTTACAGACAATGTAGTTATAATTACTGATATACTAATTTTATCTATAATACTGTGGCTAATTGTCTGGCGCCAGCAAACACGACAGGCACTATATTGGTGGCATCATCGACAACATATAAAAATGCGCCAAGAAGCTGATTCAATTCGTAATAAAACATTACAGGAATTGTTTGTCTTACGCCGAAATATGGAGCTATCACAAGTAAATAATTCTAAAACTTATTTTGACCAAAAATATCTTGACCATGTTCAAAATATTGATTCCTCTCTCAAAAAACTCAGTGAGTATCTTTATCCTGCACACTTAGATAATAATTTACCATTAGCAATTTATTCTCTTTTGGAATCTTGGAAATCAAACTTCTCATCATTCAATTTTCATCTCAAGTTACCAGAAATATGGGATAACGAACCAGAAGAAAAAAATCGTATACTATTAATGATTATCAACGAATTATTAAATATAATTATTTTATCTCATGAAATTTTACCATTAATATTGGTAGCTACACTCGAACAAAAAAATAATTACAATAAATTCAAACTAGAGTTAAAAAATTCTTGCACATCCAATCACACTCATTTCTATCGTCTACCAGAATTTGATTACCTGTGCCATATTTTTAAAATTATTACGGGTGGTAAATGTTTCTATCAACAAAAGCATTCTACCCAAATTTGGCACTTTTGCTGGTATAATAACAAATCAGTGTTGCACACAAATTAGTAATTTAATATTTTTTAGGAGTTGAAAATGAGCCAAACCGTATCTCAATCAAATCGATATAAGTTTTTAGTCGTAGATGACCAAGAATTAGTTTTATTTGCAACTATTAATACTCTTAAACAAGAATATCCTGAAGCTGAAATTTTAAGAGCAAAAACTGCTCAAGATGCTTTAGCTATAGCATCAAAGCAAAATTTAGATTTAGCTGTGGTTGATTTATCTATGCCTGAAAATAGCGGAGAATCAGCAAAAACTGATGCAGGTATTGAATTACTCAAAAAATTAATGGATAAGTATCGTACATTAAATATTGTAGTTCAAAGTGCTTATTCGCGTTCCCTAATTCGCTTAAAACCAACAATAAATATTCATGAAGGTGGTTTTACTGTTGCAGATAAAAGCTTGCCGATGCAAGATATGTTGACTAAAGTTGATTGGGCACTTAAAGGTTTAAATTATACACCAAAAGAAATGCGTTTTGGATTAGAATTAAAACCAGAATGGTTACAGATGTTGCAATTAGCATTTAAAGAAGGTTTAACCGATAAAGCAATTGCTGAGAAAATGGTCATAGCTGAACGAACAGTAAGACACTATTGGACAAAAATTCAGGATGCATTATCTGTTTACCCAGAACCAAATAAAAATTTGCGAATTCAAACTGAAAATCGAGCTAGAGAAGAAGGTTTAATTGATTAATATATTACAAAAATAGTATGCTACGAAATTTTTGGAGAAAATATCATTCAAATCCTCAGTTTACACATGCTGATATTATTGCAGCAATTACTGCTATCGGCTTTATTATAGCAGTTCGCTTGCTAGGAGGATTGCAATTTCTCGAACTATCTGCCTTTGATACGTTTATGCGGTTGCGTCCCAAGGAAAGTCCAGACGAAAGGATTTTAGTAGTGGGTATAAATGAAGATGATATACGTAATATTGGTCAATACCCAATTCCTGATGGTAAAATTGCATCACTATTACAGGAACTGCAAATTCATCAACCTGCTGCAATTGGTTTAGATATATATCGAGATTTAGCTGTTCCACCTGGAACTGATGAATTGACTAATACTTTCAAACAAACCAAAAATGTAATTGGAGTAGAAAAAATTGTTCCCGATATTAGCGGTAAAACTGTAAACTCCCCTCCAACACTACCATCCGAGCAGTTAGGGTTTGCAGATGCGGTTTCCGATAAAGATGGTAAACAAAGACGAGCTTTATTAGGCGCCTCTAACACAAACGACGAATGGCGCCTATCTTTTCCGTTACAATTGACTAGGATATATTTGGAAAATCAGGGTATTAAATTAGATAACGTTGAGGGTGATGAATATGGAATGAAATTTGGCTCGGTCAAATTAGAGCGTTTTCTATCTAACTCAGGTGGTTATATTCGAGCCGATGCAAAGGGTAGTCAAATATTAATCAACTTTCGTAGTCACCCTCAACCTTTTAACACTGTTTCTCTAACAGACGTTCTGAATAAAAAAATTGCACCAGAAAAAATCCGCAATAAAATAGTTTTAATTGGAATTACCAGTCCTAGCGCTAAAGATTATGTAGTTTCCGAAGCTATAAAATTAAAAGATGATACCAAAGACTCATTAATTTATGGTGTTGTAGTTCAAGCACATGTTACTAGTCAAATAATTAGCGCTGTCGAAAATGGCAGAACTTTTTTAAAGGTATTGCCTGATTTTGTTGAGTATTTGGGAATTGTGATTATTGGGTTGACCGGAATTGTTTTAGGACGCAGGATTAAATCCTCTATTAAATTAGTATTATTCATTAGTCTCATCAGCTTTTTTTTACTAGGCACTTCTTATATACTACTAATTTTTGGTTGGTGGATACCAATTGTTCCATTTCTTACAGCTTTTTTATGTAATGGTTTAGTCATATCTATTTTTTATAAATATGATGCAGCAGTAAAAGAAACTTTACATGGTCGTCAAATAGTTATTGACCAAGTATTTGAAACAATTCATGGTGGACCATTACAAAGTTTGAGTATGATTTTAAGAAATCTTGATGGAGAAGATAACTTTCATAAACCAACATTATCAATGCAGTTAAAACATCTGAATCAAGAACTTAGAGAAGTACATCAGCTATTAAAAAAAGAGATATCTAGCAATGATGATTCTTTCTATTTAAGAATCGAACAAAAATTAAATTTAAAACAACCTATTCATGAGATTTTACATCAAGTTTATACCGATGTCATGGAACGAATTAATCCAGAGTTCACTACTCTTAAAATTAAACTAGTTGATTTTCTGCAACTTGATGAACAGAATTTGACTGTCGAACAAAAGCGCGCGTTATGTCGTTTTTTAGAAGAGGGGTTAACAAATGCTGGTAAATATGCTAAAGGTATCACAATATTAGAGGTCATTTGTAAGCAAGAACAAGGTGCTAATTTAATTCGAGTTAGTGATAATGGTTGTGGAATTGAAGATTATAACCGAGAATCTCAAGGTTTGGGAACAAAGCAAGCAATTAATTTAGCCAAACAACTTAGGGGCAAATTTGAGCGTTCCGCAAATTCTCCGAAAGGTACAGTTTATCAACTGACTTGGACTGCTAAAAAATCAGGTATTTGGCGATTTTAACTTGATTTTGACATATTTATGTAACCAAATTGGCGCCAACTATTAAAGTCTTTTATGAGTAATCAAGATATTCTCGTATATAGAATACCAATCAGAGACTTATTTTTTATGCTCAAACAAAGATTTTTAATAGTTTGTATAGCTAGTTTCCTTAGCTTACCTTTTGCATCTTTAACAGCTAATGCAGATGGCATATCAAATTCTTATACATCTCGACAAAAACAATTAGCAACAGCAATAGCACAAATTGTCTACAACTATTATCAAAATACTGGACAACCCATTCCCATTACCAATCAATCTATTATAATTATCATGAGCGCTGTCGGCGCCACTCCACAAGAAGCTGCTTTTATTCAAGACAGAATCGTTGCAAATAGTAATACACTTGCTACACCAAAAGTCGATACAATTATTAATCGCGCGCAAAATATTCTCAATTGTCTAAATACTGTTACAATCGATTGTATTCGTTGAATTAAAAATACTCAAATGAATAAATATTTTACTAAAAATATACTAATAGTAGCTCTGTCTAGCTTGTTTCTTACTGACATTGCATTCGCTTATAAAGCACCCAGAAACCCATCTCGTCCCAAAACGACTACTTCCAACGCAACCAGAAATGATATATGTTTTAACGATACAAAGTCACATTTAACTTTGCTAGCTCCCGTTGGTCATATCGGACAAAGCGTATCTCAGCAACCGACATTTTCCTGGTTTTTACCAGATAGCAAACCTCGCAAAATGACGTTTAGCATTTTTGAATACGTTAACAACAAGAGGGGAAATAAAATTAAAAGCTTTGAGTTTGATAGTAAACCTGGAAGCTTAATGAAATTTTCCCCATCTCAACAAGACTTTACCTTCCAAACAGGAAAAACTTATCTTTGGCAAATATCATACATATGTGACCGTAATAACCCTATCAATGATGTGTTTAGAGAAGCTGTAATCGAAATTATCCCAAAATCTCCTATTTTAACCAGGCAAATTAGTCAAGCAACTACTCCTATGCAACGCGCGCAAGTTTATGCAGATGCAGGATTATGGTATGATGCTTTTGCTGAAGTCTATGAAAACCCTCAAGCTAAACAATTGCGAGCAAAACTGCTAGCGACTCTGAGTAAATTAGAGACAGAATCTGCTAATAACACCTCAGAAATAAAGTTGAAAGACTCTTTAGAACTGCAAGCGTTAGAACTACAAAGAATATCTGTACAAAAACAGTAAATGTAAGGTGGGTGTTTCCCACCCTACTATTTACATCCAGTTTCCAATTAAAATTAAAGGCGCCCAATATCCGGGATGATTATATTGACTGGCAGTTGTACCTTCTTGGAGAAAAGTTTTTTGTACAGCTTGTAATGCTTCAGCTTTAGAGATTTTTGGTTCAGATAGTAACTTTGTATAAAAATCTACTGAGAATATAGTCGCAACCTCATCATCCAAAGACCATAACGATGCTATCGCAGTTTTGGCGCCTGCTTGTACTGCAATACCAGCTAACCCCAATGCAGAACGGTTATTTCCTACCGCAGTTTCGCAAGCAGTTAACGTTAATATCTCTAATGGTTCCCTGTTACGAGAAATTTGACGAATTAACTGGTCTAATTCATTAAACTTTAGTATCTGATTACTACCTTTATTGTCTTTACCCATAACAATAAACGTATTTTGCGGTTCCGTGCCAAATTTCCCATGAGTAGCAATATGTAAAATAGAATACACTTCTTGACTAAGTGTACGTTTCAAATTTTCTTTCGTCAAATTATCATCCAACAACTTCCTGCCAGGAATTTTATTTATAACCTCGGTAATTTCTCGTTCTACACCATCAAGCTTTCTAAATTGTCTACCATTTACTTCTGCTTGTTGACTTAAACCTAAAGCAAGTACACGTAAATTGTTTCTATTCAAACTATTTGAGTTAGTTAACCTCAAACTTGGGGTAGTGGCAATTGCATATTTTTCCACCAAAAACTGTTTACCATTGTGGAGTGCGGACATTGGTACACTGCGTAATATACCATCGTGGATAAATACTAACTTACTAATTCCAGCAGCATCCAACTCAGCTTGAAAAGGAGCAATCATCCAACTATAGATATTTTGGCTAATTTTTACATCATAATTCTCACTAACCCTTTGTAAACTTCTCCGGAAATTATTTACTTCTTCTGTCAAATCAGTGCGAGACTTTTCGTACCACTTATATTTATTCCTCTGTCCTGGTAAACTTAAAATTATTGCCGTTTTATCTTTTAAAATTACCGTACTAATAACAGCAGTTTTATCATCCTTGACTTCATTAATCTCAATTTTATCCCGAATAAACTCATTAATATTACAATCATTCCCAAAATAGTTTTGCAACTCCGCTAATCTTAGAGAATCAATAGTATTCAAAGCACTACCAAAATTATTACCTTTACTACTCTTTACCGAAACCAAAGATTTACTCGATACCTGTAACGGAGTCTCTAAACTCAACCTCATTTCTACCAAATCACGATAAATTGGTTCAATCGTATCTCGAAAATCGAATTGAATATCTCGATTAGCTGTTAAAATATCTTGACGAATACTCTCTAAAGTATTCAAAGACTTATCATAAGCATCAATTGCTTGCAATATATTACCTTGTTTTCTAAAAATACGTCCAGCTTGCCATTCCCATAAATATAAACTATCGGCGCCATTCAAATCTTGTTCAGCTGCTAACCGTGCTTTACGAGTAAACTCCAGTGCTTGAAAATCTCCACCGTAACACTCATAAAGATGTCCTAATTGTCCTTGTGCAAACGATTCAGCACGATAATCTTTTATTTTTTGAGCAATAGTAACAGCTTGGTTGAGTAAATTTTCAGCTTGGGGTGATTTTTGCGAGCTATAGCACTCATATTTACCTCCCAGTTTTCCATCTGAACCCGTACTATGAAGGAACCGTGCTAAATTGACAGACGCATAAACTCTAGTTTGATTTTCTGGCAATTTTTCTAACAAGTTAGTAGCTGCCTGTAAACTATTTGCGGCTTCAGTAACATTATTAATGCGATAATAAATAGGGATAAGCGTTTGCAAAGCCTCTATTTCTCGTTGAAAATCTTTCTGACCCTTGGCAAATTCTCGACTTTTTTGTAAAGACACAATCGCAGCATTATCTTCTGCGCGCGCTTGCTGTAAAAATCTTGCCTCTGCTTCTTCAGTATCAGCACCTTCTGAAGCTAATTCAGCACGACTGTAATTCAACAAAGCCAAACTATTATGAGCATTGCCTAAACTATGATTAATAGCAGCAAAATAATTAGATTTATTTCGTCTTTCAGCTAAATTAGAACTTTGCTTGAGTATCTTAACCGCTTCTTCATAACTTCCTCGTAACCTATAAGTATCGCCCAAAATTCCTAAAGCTGTAATCTCTCCCTCTACGTCTTTACTATTGCGAGCAATTTGTACAGCACTATCACCAGCACAACCTGTGATATCAATATTAGGACTGCACAAAAGCGTCAAAGCCTTTTGTGATTGCCCAATATTATTGTAAACTTGCGCTAGTTCAGCTTTTGACCGTCCCAACATTTTTACATTACCAACCTGGAGATAATAAGCAATTACCTTCTCCCAATTTTCTTTCGACTGCTGCATCCTCCCTATATATTGATAAGTCCTCGCCAAATTTTCCCTCACAACCACCGCATCCTCTGGGTTTTTTATCTTCCCTTGCAAAGCTTTCTCCCAAAGTCCTACTGCTCCGATAAAATCTCCGACTCGATAACGCTCTACACCCTCTTGCACCAACTGGTTAATTGTTTGAGCTACGACTTTCTCCGTTACCACAGAATTGTTAACGTTTGTCAGCCATATACAGCACGTGAGACTGCATAGAAAGAGAATTCCAAACAGGCGCCGGATTTTGGGTTTACGATATGTACTTGGTATCATATATTTATAAAGTTAGTATGAACTATTCTCATTCTTATTTAAAATAATTGTAAAAAAATATACTTAATTTTCCACCCTACGATTTACTTATATATCGCTTTTTCACAGTTTTAGCAAGTTTTTCCCCGTAGGATAGGCGTCTCGCCTGTCTGACTTCAGTAAATAAATACATGTAGTTTTATGCAAACTACTTATGTACAAGCGTGTATAGCAATTCACACAAGCATGTATTGAAACATCCTTTTTAATTTCCTATTCTATAAATAACAACGCAGACAAAGCATCAAGCTTCTCACAAATTGTGAAAAATTGATTGTGTTGTTACCAACCGAAGTAGAACAATTAATCAAGTAAGGAACAATCTTTATGGTTTTCAATGAACTAAAAACTGCAGTCACATCTGTGAAAAATACGATTAATTCTTTAATCGATGAGGTGATTGATTTAAAGTCTCAAATTATAAATATATCTTTCGTTAATAAATCTGAAGGTCTAAGAATACTTAGCCGCTTGCAAAATATGGTCAAACAAATCTCAACATGTCAAAGTAAAGCTGAAGTCGTGACACAAAGAATTAACGCAATGCAAAATAGAATTCAATTTATTTCAAGTAATGAGGCAAACGAATTAGAAGCAGACAAAGTTTTAATTACACAGGATTTTAGAACATTACTGAACAATTATGACACAACTTATTCAGAATTAGTACGAAAAAATCTTTGGGCTAATTTACAAGATACTTGGCAGCAATTCAAAAATGGTGTTAACGATGTAGCTGGAAAAGTTATATATTGGTCGTTTACGAACATAGCTCGACCTCTGCTTAATGGTAAGAGAAGTTCGATAAATGATAAACTTTTACCATCTTCTAATCCTTGGTGGAAAAGCATTTTTTAGATTAATACTTTGTGTTGTTATAACAAGTAACTCAAAAATCATGGAACAAATTAAAGCTTACGATAAGTTGATAGGTGATATCCAAAAAGACCTCAATCAACTAGAAATTGAGATTAATGCTATACCAGAAATCAATCCGCTAAATCTACTGCTAAATCTTTTGCAGCAAAACATATTCAAATCCTCTCAAATTCCAGAGCTTTATTCTCGACTAGATAGGCTTAAAGCTAAAACACAAAATGGACTTGAATATTACGAAATTGCAGCAATGAAGCCAAGCATTAAAACAGAATCTGAAGCAAAAAGTAATAACGAACAGGAGAACGATAAAACTGATAACAGCATAAAAGCAAGTCAAAATCAAGAAGTTAACGGCAATAATTATTTTTCACAGCTAATTGATTTGTTAGCAGAAGTTAACCTTCTCGAAAAGCGTTTACGCCAAAAAGATACTCAAAAATTATCTTTTAGATAGAGTCAACACGCTTCTAATTATAATTTAAAACTCATCAGGGATGATTTACCAATTCAATATCAACAACCAATTATTACTTCAATTGTGGAGATAAAATTATGTCTTGGTCACAAAATATTCACATGATGGATGAAAAAGCCGATGAAATTATTGCAGGATGGACTTTTGGTGCCTTAGCAGCTAACTTATTACCTCCTCCCTTAGATACAATTGCAGTTGGAGCAGTTTTTGCTAGACTAGGCGCCGCAATAGGAGAAGTGTACGGTGTCACCTTAAATTGGGATACGCTGATCGACATGAGTAAAGCAATTGCATCTGGAGTTGGAAGCGTAGCTACTGCATCTTATATCGGAACTGGTTTACTGAAATATGTTCCTGGTTTAAATGTCTGGGTTGCATTGTTAGTTCAGCCACCAATGGTAGCAGCAGTTGCTTATGCAGCAGGCAATTCTTTCAAAGATTACTATAGATTACAGATTACTGAAGGATGCGATTTAACTATCGAGCAACTTCAAGAAATGGCAAAGTCCCACTTTAGACATAAAATAGGCTAATACGGGAGCAAAGCATTATATAGACAAAACTCAAACAAACGGTAAATCTAATTATGTTTATGCTTGTAATTAGATACTCACACAAAAGGCATCTTTTAAATAATTTGATGCCTTTTATGAAATAATTTGGTGAAAAAAACTAGTAATAATAAAGCCTCAATTATGGACAACACTGAATCAAATGAAAGTAATTTGCACCACGACGAAACAATAAATATCGATAAAGTTATCAACCATGTTGATGATAAAAAAATTAGTCGCAACATTAGTCAAATTATTCAAAGGCGCCAGCATTTAGCAAACAGAGTTCAACCAGTTTATCAAAACTTACGAGCATTACTAACAGAAATTCAACATCTTAACCAACATCGTCAAGAAATCAAAACGACACTAGATAATTTTGAAGCTAAAGAAAGCTTAGACGAAATTAACTTATTATCAATCGAAAAAAGTATTTGTCAAGAAATATTTCACTTAGAACAACTTCAACAGCGTTTCTCTCGTTCTACCCTTAATATTGGTGTTGTTGGTTGGACAGGACAAGGTAAAAGCACTTTCTTGAAAAGTTTCAGTGGGTTAACAGATAATGAAATACCAGCACTTCCAGGAGGAGCATGTACCGCAGTCCGCAGTACAATCCAGCATTCTGATGGCGATACTCATGCAATTGTTACTTTTCACTCAGAAACTTCTTTTCTCCAAGAAGTTATCGCACCCTATTACGAAAAATTAAGTTTAGGAAATCCCCCTGCTAATTTAGATGAGTTTGCAAACTTACCATTTCCTAACCTTCCTAACGATGAGACAACCACTAAGCAAACCATGTACAACCATCTTCGCAATGATTATTATTTACCTTTAAATAATTATCGTAATCTCTTGCAAGCTGGTAAACCACGGCAAGTCAAAATTTCTAAAGATGCAATTAAAAATTATGTAATCCAGCAACGGAATGAAAAAAATCTTCTTACCACTTTCAATCACTTAGCAGTTCGTGAAGTCAAAATTTTATGTAGATTTGTGAAAACAGAAGTAAGTCTTTTAGGATTGGTCGATGTTCCTGGTTTAGGGGATACTCGGTTAGGAGACGAAGACTTAATGCTCGAAACTTTGGGAAGAGAAGTAGATATTGTCATGTTTTTACGAAGACCAGACTCAGTACGTTATTTCTGGGAAAAGCGGGATAATGACCTTTATGATATTGTAAGCAAAGCATTACCTAATTTTTCTAATCGTGCTTTTCTAGTTCTCAATCATAAAACCACTTCTAGCAACTTCAAAGCTTGTCAGTCGCTAAGAAAGAATCTTGGAGAAATGAAATTTGTTATGAGCGAAATTGCTGACTGCAACAACCCCGATGAAGCTCACCGAATTTTGGAATTAATTTTACAGTATTTAGATAAGCATATTGAGGAGTTAGAACTGCGGTATGCAAAGTCATGCCAAGACAGCTTAATTCGTTTATATTACACCATTGAATCTGATTTGGGTAAAGCGCAAAATGCAATGAAGCAGTTTACCCAAGAGAATAAACTGTTTCGGCGCCTATTTGATGACTTCAAGCGAAACTTATCTAATGGTTTGAGAGATTTAGTAGAAGAATTAGCACAAGAGCAAAATCTACCCGACCCTGACTTTGAAGCAGTAGTCACAAAAGCATTAGAAGCTTGTGAAAATGAAACAGTAATTCCTTCAGAAGAAGAAATTCGTAATCGCGCTCGTAGTTTAGGTTTACATAATTCCTATAAAGCTACTTACTGTGTTTTAATTGCAGAACTTCGCGCTCACCTATCAAAAAACTTTCTTAGTCTTGATAATGGTTTACAACAAGCTGCCAATCAATTAAAAGTAAGAATAGCAAAAGTATTAATTGAGCAAAGTGGTTTAAGTAATTTAACTGATGCAACAGGCGCCGCTTTTCTAGAACGTGTCACCGAAATGCTTGTAGAACAAGGAAAATATTCAGAATTAGAATTAGGTTTTCGGACACTAGTTGAATTTAACATCTCTTACGGAGCATTGATACTGCAATCAATTCGTCAAAACTTAATGAGTGTTCTTCAACCAGATGAAATTATAAAAAATCATGAGTTGACTGAAGCTACTGCCCAAACACCCAAATTATTGGCTAAAGCTGCTATTGTTGCCGGAGTTTCTTCTGCTATAAATATTAATCCTCAAATGGCAGGAGAAGTAATCAACGTAACAGATAAATTTGCAAATGCAGTGTTAGATTCTGCCTTTGATTTTAATCCCGAAACAGTTCGTGCTAATCTACAACAACTGCACCAACAAGCTCTTAGTAAATGTCAGGAAACTTTAAAGGGCTGGGTCAAAGCACCAAGTAAAATTAGATACTATATGGCTACTGAATTTGTAGATCGGGTTCTTGATGCAGAAGAAATGGAAGCAGAGTGGGATGAGTTTTTGCGCGAACCAGAAATTCGCTCTAAAGTCTGGGTAGAATTTAGTCGTATTGAAAAAATGAAACAAGTACACCAGAGTTGGCAAGATGCATTACGCAAAGTTTTATCTATGAGTCAGCGCAAGCAGTTTGAGTTCTTGCGTTAACTTTACTCTTCCATACTCACCAGCGTATTATCACTGAATGACTTGAAGAAAAATTACAACTGCGCTATAAGTGGTAGTAATTATCACTATCAATACCACAAACAACAGAACTGCATCTCCCTACCCCCTTACCAAAACAACCTATAAACCCTCTTTCCCCCTTCCACGTGAGGGTTAGGGGGAATCTATATAGCTTATCACCATGAGTTCAAATGACAGGAGAAATAGTACGAGTGAAAAGTCTTTATAAATTAGGATTTATTATTACAGCTTCATTTCAAGCATTTTTAATCAACCCATGTTTTGCTCAAAGTAGTAACATAGTTCCCGATAACTCCCTTGGCGCCGAATCTTCCCAAGTTCTTAGAAATGTTTTTGGCTTGCCCATAGAAGTAATTACAGGTGGCGCGCCACGAGGAATTAACTTATTCCACAGTTTTCGAGAATTTAACGTTAGTGAAGGGCGGAGCGCCTTTTTTTTTAGTCCAAGTACACAAATACAAAACATTTTAGCGCGCGTTACAGGAAATAACCGTTCAGACATATTAGGAACTTTGGGTGTTTTTAGTAGTACCCAAACAAATTTATTTTTAATTAATCCTTCGGGGTTTGTATTTGGCGAAAATGCAGCTTTAAATGTCAACGGTTCATTCGTAGCAACAACTGCGAACGGAGTTAGCTTAGGAGAAACAGGATTGTTTAGTGCAAATGAACCAGCAAGAAGTAATTTACTTTCAGTTAATCCATCTGCGCTTTTTTATAACGCTGTCAACAACCAAGCGCAAATAAGAGTCAACCGTTCTCTTAGCGGTTTACAAGTGCCAAATGGTAAAAGTTTATCATTAGTTGGTGGTGACATTAGCATTGATGGTGGCAGATTAAATGCTCCTGGTGGACGAGTTGAACTAGGAGGTTTAGCAGGGGTCGGAACTGTAGGAATAGCAATAAATAATGGTAATGTCAGCCTTAATTTTGCTTCCAACACTCCACTATCAAACGTTGAACTTAAAAACGATGCGCGAGTCAACACACGCGGTACAGGAGGAGGAGATATTTTTGTTCGTGCAAATAATTTTACTGCCACAAGTGGAGGGCGCCTAGCTTCAGGTACAGAAGGAGCAGGTAATGGAGGAAATATTACCGTTAATGCAAACAACGTTAATTTTTCTGGTGAAGGAATAATTTTTGGCAGTGGTATTTACAATGTTGTAGCACCCGGTAGTTTGGGAAATGCTGGTAATATCTTTATTAATAGTCGTGCTTTTAGTGCTACTAATGGCGGTACTATCAGAGCTAATACTGGTGGTATTGGTAATGGTGGTAATGTCGAAATTATTTCCACAGATTCATTCAAATTAATCGATGGAAATATTGACACTAGAAGCGTTGATGTTTCTACAGGAAACGCTGGTAATATTTCAATTACAACAGGCGCCTACATAGCATCAGGTAGTAATGCCTATCTCAATTCTGGAACACTCCTAACTGGTCAAAACGCTGGTAATATTATACTAAATGCAGATTCTATAATTTTAGAAAATGGTAGTGAAATTAATTCATCGAATATCTTTGGTTTTGGTAATGCAGGAAAAATAGACATTAATGCAAAAAAAGATATTAACCTCTCAGGCGATAGTTCTATTCTAGCCCAATCTGCTGGTCAAGGTTCGGGTGGCGCCGTTACAATTAAAACCAACGGTTCAATTTCTTTTATAAATAGTGACATCTTTACTAATGTATCGTTAGGTTCTAATGGTCAAGCAGGTGACATTAATATCCAAGCTAGCTCACTTTCTATGTCTGATAACTCTGATTTTCTAGCATCAGCATTTCAAGAAGGTAATGCTGGAAATATAGCAATACAAACCACAGATTTTATAAATTTGAATAACAACAGTCAAATAGCAGCGAATAACAGCACGAAAGCAGGAGGAAATATCTCACTCTTAACCAGACAGCTAAAACTGAATAATTCAAGTATATCAGGCGCCGCATTGGGAAGTGGAGCAGCAGGTAGTTTAATTATTAAAGCAACTGACGAAGTAGAAGTCAGCGGTTTGAGTAAATTGACAATGGATACAATAGGAAATGGAAATGCAGGGAATTTGAGAATTGATACCAAAAAGCTAACTATTCAAGATGGTTCAAGGGTGTCATCTTCTGCACTAGGAGATAATGGAGCCGGCGGAAATATAGAAATTAATGCTTCAGATGATGTTGAAATTACTGGTACAACACCAGATGGTTTAACGAGCAGTAGTATTGGAACTGATACAGCAGGAGCAGGCGCCGCTGGCAATGTTAAGATTAACACAAGTAGATTAATTGTTCGTGATGGCTCTACAGTTTCATCTTTTGCTGTACCAGGTAGTAGTGGTAAAGGTGGGAATATAGAAATAAACGCTTCTGAGTCAGTAGAAGTTAGCGGTATGCGTCCTAGGTCATCAAGTTCTAGTAGGATAGATACCGAAAGTAGTGGAACAGGAAATGCGGGAAATATCAAAATTTCTACAGGTAAATTAATGCTTTTAGATGCAGGTCAAATATCTGCTTCGACATTCGCATCAGGTTTAGGCGGAAAAGTGGATATAAATGCGAGTAACTCTATTCAGATTGATGGACAACGCCTGAACGGATTTTCTGCAAGTGGAATATTTTCTAAAAGTCAGCCTGCTTTGACAGAAGCACTAGGTAAGGGAGGAGACATTGAAATTAAAACTCCTTCTTTAAATATCAGCAATGGAGGTCAAATTAATGCCACAGCTTTGGGTACTGGAGATGCTGGCAGCATTCGCATTAATGTTGATAATTTTTTAAACATGAGAACAGGAGATATTGCCACCAGTTCCGCCCGTTCTTCTGGAGGTAATATTCAAATTCAAGCCGGAAATATTCGCTTATTCGATGATAGTGATATTACGACCTTTGTTAATAGCGGCGCCGGTGGTGGTGGAGATATTAACCTAACAGCTAATACTATTATTGCCCTTGGCGACAGCGATATCCTTTCTTTTGCACGTGATGGCAAAGGTGGAAACATTAATTTCAACACCACAGGCTTTTTCAACGCACCCCTATATCGTCCTGGTTCAGCACTTACAACTATCGCAACTCGTAATCAACTAGAACGTAACAACCGCGCCGATGTCAACGCCTCTGGTGCAATTAGCGGCGCCGTCACTGGAGTCCCAGATATTACATTTATCGAAGAAAGCTTAACAGATTTGCCCAACAACCAAGTAGACACAAATGCCCTCATCGCCAACAGTTGCATTGCCCGTACAGCTAATCAAAACAGCACATTTTTTGTAGTAGGTAAAGGTGGTATTCCCCTACGTCCCGACGATGCATCACTACCCAACTATTCTACAGGTGCAATTCGCTCTTTAGAAACCGCTTCCAGGCGCCAAGCTTGGAAAAGTGGCGACGCAGTAGTAGAAGCAACAGGAGTTTATGAATTATCAAATGGCAAACTCATGTTAAGTCGAGAATGTAATTAAAAAAAACTAAATACCCCGACTGCTTGAAACAAATCGGGGTAATCACTATTGGTATCCTCTTCTGAGATTTCTTATACGTTGCTGTTGAATCAAATGATTTTGCCAACGTAGCTGCTGACGCATTCTCAACCGATATTCTTGGCAGGCGCCTCCATGTCCCCTTGAGCAAGCTTGAGCCAACTGGTTAAGATATCTTTGATAACGCTGTCCTTCTGGGATTGCAACGTTATTAACAAAACTGTTAGCCTCATTCACTAACTGATTAGTCTCTTGTAAAATTTGATTAACTTCTGGGTTGCTACTTTGAGCATTCACGGGATTTAATAATACTAATGTGCTGCCCAAGGTTAATAAAGAAGTAATAACTAGTTTGCGTATCATATTTTTAATCCTGCTTTCTTAGAATAATTGTTGTGTGTGCTGGGTGTTTGTTTCCCTCACACTTCTAAGAATAGAGAATCTTTTTTACAAACACACTCACCATTTCTACCATCTTCTTTGCACAAAACTACAACTATGCTGGCAGTAACACATAGTCAAGCTGGTATAAATCGCAGAAATTAGCAGATTTGTAGTGTCAATATCAAATTTTGCATAGTAAGCATAAGAAGGCTTTAACAAATCATTACATTTCTATTTGTATGTAAATTTACTATTAAAATATTATGAAAATAATACAACACATGATAAACTACTGAAATTTCAAGTAATTGTAAATACTTAAATAACATGACTATGATATATAGACACATGATTTATAAACATAGAAATATAAAGATACTTATACTGCTGAAACTTGTTATCTTAAAGCTGATATTTACCGTAAATCCTGTTGGTGCCCAACAAATTCCTGTTCCTGATAATACTTTAGGAAATGAAAACTCAGAAGTTATACCTTTTGGTTTAATAGATATAGTTACTGGTGGAGCAACCAGAGGTTCCAACCTTTTCCATAGCTTTAAGGAATTTAACGTCGGTGTGGGAAGGGGGGTATATTTTTTTAGTCCTAATGCAAATATTCAGCATATTTTAGCACGAGTGACAGGGGGAAATAAATCTGAGATTTTAGGTGTATTAGGTACTCGCACGTTTGATGGTAGTAATATAAGCGCTTCTAATGCTAATTTATTTTTAATTAATCCGAATGGAATTGTTTTTGGCGAAAATGCACGTTTAGATATCGGTGGTTCATTTGTAGCGACAACTGCTAATGCTTTGCAGTTCGGTGAGCAAGGAGTTTTTAGTGCAACTAGTCCGCAAGTTCCAAGACTGCTAAATGTCAATCCTTCGGCTTTTTTATTTAATCAGATAGCTGCTCAAGCGATTATTAATCAATCTAGAGTTCCGAATACGATAAATCCCTCTTTTTTTGATGGTTTACGAGTTTCTAATGGGAAAAATTTACTATTAATAGGTGGTGATATCTCTTTAAATGGAGGAATTTTAAGCGCTTCTGGGGGAAAAATTAAATTAGGAGGTTTAGCGGCGCCAGGAACAATTAACTTGAATGTAGATGGGCATAATTTCAATGTGAGTTTTCCTGAAAATATAGCAAAAGCAGATGTATCACTAAATAATAGGGCAGCTATAAATGTAAGCGGTGAGCGCGCGGGTAATATCAGTATAGAAGCTGGCAATGTCAGTTTTAGTGGAGTTTCACAGATAAACTCAGCAACTGGAAATGAAGACAGTGGTGATATTTTCATTCGCGCTGAGAAATTAGAGCTTTCGGGCAATTCCAGTATTTCTTCTATGACTACTGGTAGTGGTCAAAGTGGAAATATTAGAATCAATACAGATATCTTTACAGTTCGAGAAGATTCTTCGGTTTTAACTAGTTCTTTACTTACATCAGGGAAAGCAGGAGAAATTAGTTTACAAGCAAAAAATTCTGTTAATATATTTGACAATTCTGCGTTATCTACGGTAGCTATTGGAACAGGCAATGGAACGACTACAGGTTCTGGTGGTAATATTTCTATTGAAACGAAAGACTTAAATATTCAAAATAGTAATCTATTAGTTAGTACTTTTTTAGGTCAAGGAAATGCTGGAGACCTAAAAATCAAAGCAACCAATTCTGTCAATTCAAATAATAGTATTATAGCGACATCATCTCTTGGTGGTGGAACTGGAGGCTCTACTCTGATTGAAACAAAAAATTTGAGCCTTCAAAATGGAGCATCTATAACTACAATTGTTCTTAACCCTAACACTGTTGATCTTAACGCTATTCTTGACCCTCAAGTTTATAGTGCTGATGGAATTTCCTTCTTTAACGCTTTAATAAGTACGATTAAACCACAAAATGTTGGTAATGCCAACTCAGGTGATTTAACAATTATTGCATCTGACTCCATAAGAATTAGTGGAGAATCTAAAAATGGTATTAGTAGCTTTTTGTCTACAGACACTTCAGGTACTGGAAATGCTGGAAATATAAAAATTGAAACTGGAAAATTAAGTATTCAAGATGGAGGATATATTTTTGCCGGAACTCGTCCAAATAGTCAGGGGAAAGGAGGAAACTTAAGTGTAACCGCTCGTGACTCCATTGAATTAATTGGAACCAGTAAAAACGAAATTTTTTTTAGTGGTTTGTTTGCTTATACACGAGGAAGCGGTGATGCTGGAGAAATTCAAGTTACTACGGATAAGTTAATTGTTAGCGATGGGGCAAAAATATCAGCAGATACATTTAACCAAGGTAAAGGTGGCAGTTTAACAGTAACAGCTTCTGATTTTGTAGAAATTAGAGGTGCTTCAAAAAATAATTTATTATTGAGTAACTTAAGTACTAATACCTTTGCTTCTGGAAATGCTGGAAGCTTAAAAATTGATACTGGACGTTTAATTTTGCAAGATGGAGGTTATATTTCTGCCAGTACTGGTTTAAACAGTCAGGGTAGGGGGGGAAACCTAACCGTCAATGCTCGTAACTCCGTAGAAATAATTGGAGTCAGTACAAATAAAGAGTCAACTAGTGGTTTATTTGCCGGAACTGAGGGAACTGGGGATGCTGGTAACTTGAAAATTGAAACGAGCAAGTTATATATTCAAGATAGAGCAAGAATATCAGCAAGTAATGTTAATCAGGGTAATGCTGGTAAAATCGATATTCTCACTAATTCGCTTGTTCTCACAAATGGCGCCGAAATTCTAAATGAAACAAGTGGTAATGGCAATGCTGGTGATATCAATATTAACACCGAATTATTATCCATGAACAATATCTCTAGTATATTTACCTTCACCCGTGGAGAAGGAAATGCTGGTTTGATAACTATTAATGCTCGTGATATTCAAATGAACAATTTTAGTTTTATGAATAGTGGTATTAGGGCAGGAGGTATCGGAAAAGGCGCCGATATTAATATCCAAACTAATTCTCTATCATTGTTCAATGGGTCTCAAATAAGTTCTTCTATTTTTCGGCAAGAAGTAGATGACCAAGGGAATATAATTCCTGCAGGGAATGGAAATGCAGGAAATCTCAAAATAACAGCCTCCGATAGTATCACGCTTGCGGGAATGGGCGACAATGCCTTTAAGAGCGCATTTTTCACTTCCGCAGAAAGAGGCACAACTGGCGCCGCAGGAGATATTTTTGTTGAAACTGCAAACCTGCAAATAAAAGATGGTTCAATTATTGGTGCTAGCACCTCTAATGCTAGTAACGGTGGTGATATCTTTATCAATACAAAAAACTTTGAAGCTCTAAATGGTGGACAAGTTGTGTCTGCTACTCGTAGTAGTGGTAATGCTGGAACGATAAATTTTATTAACCCCATAGGAAATATAACAATTTCTGGTGTTGACCCAAACTTTCAGCGAGAGCTAGATCAAGCTATGATGTTTATCTCAAATACTCCCATAGCAAGATTTGACGAAGTAAGCGATATTATTAACAATGAAGCAGCTGCAAGTGGTATATTTGCAAATACTGCCTTGAATTCGACAGGAAATGGAGGCATAATTAATCTTCAAGGAAATTCAATCTCTCTAAACAATAAAGCTCAAATTTCTGCACAAAGTCGAGGGACAGGCAAAGCAGGCGACATCAATATTAATGCTAGTCAAGGTTTCAACCTAAATAACGGTCAAATAATAACTACAGCCCAACAAGCAGACGGAGGTAACATTAATATTACTTCTGAAAATATTCGCCTTCGCAACAACAGTGATATCAGGACTGATCTTTCCAGAGGTCAAGGTAGTGGTGGCAACATTACCCTCACTGCGAACAGTATTATTGCTGCAGAAGATAGCGACATTTTCGCCTTTGCACCTGAAGGACAAGGTGGAAATATCATATTTAACACCCGCGCGTTTTTTAGTAATCCTCCCTACCGTCCAACCCCTTCTACCACAGACGCAACAACTCTCAACAATCTTAATGGAAATAACCGGGTTGATGTAAATGCATCGGGTAGAGTATCAGGAAGCATCATCGGAATACCCGAAACAACCTTTATTCAAAACAGCCTAGCTGATCTACCCAACAATCAAATTGATACTAATGCTTTAATTGCTAATAGCTGCATTGCCCGTACAGCTAATCAGAACAGCACCTTTTTTGTAGTAGGTAAAGGAGGCATTCCCCTACGTCCCGACTCGGCATCACTGCCCAACTACTCTACAGGTGCAATTCGCTCATTAGAAACCGCTTCCAGGCGCCAACCTTGGAAAAGTGGCGACGCAGTAGTAGAACCAACAGGAGCTTATGAATTACCAAATGGTAAACTAATATTAAGTCGAGAATGTAACTAAATCAACTAAATAACCCCGACTGTTAGAAACAAATCGGGGTATTTATTAATATCCTCTATTCATAAGCTTTTTTACACGCTCATATTCCGCGCGCATTAGCTTATCATATTTTTTACAAGCACTTATATCTCCACTTAAACAAACTTGAGCTAAATAATTGAAATATCTTTGATAGCTCCGTTGATTTTGAATTGTAACATTGTTAGTTCTACCTGTTTGCTCATTAGTATCTCGTCGAATTTGATTAACTTCAGAATTGCTACTTTGGGCATTCACAGGACTTAGCAAAACTAGTATACTGCCCAAGGTTAATAAAGAAGTAACAAGTAATTTGTGTACCATTATTTTTTCTTCTACTTTATGAAAATAATTTTGTGTATAGTAGTTGCTTGTTTCCCCGACTATTTAAAATAAATCGGGGTAGTTACTATTAATATCCTCTTCTGAGATTTCTTATACGTTGCTGCTGAATTAAATGATTTTGCCAACGTTGCTGCTGATAATTTCTTAACCGCCATTCTTGGCAGGCGCCTCCATGTCCCCTTGAGCAAGCTTGAGCCAACTGGTTAAGATATCTTTGATAACGCTGTCCTTCTGGGATTGCAACGTTATTAACAAAACTGTTAGCTTCATTCACTAACTGATTAGTCTCTTGTAAAATTTGATTAACTTCAGGGTTGCTACTTTGAGCATTCACGGGATTCAATAATACTAATGTGCTGCCCAAGGTTAATAAAGAAGTAACAACTAGTTTGCGTATCATACATTTAATCCTGTTTTCTTAGAATAATTGTTGTGTGTGCTGGGTGTTTGTTTCCCTCACACTTCTAAGAATAGAGAATCTTTTTTACAAGCACACCCACCATTTCTACCTTCTTGCTTGCATAAAACTACAAACCCGCTGGTAGCAACCTACAGACAAACAGGTATATATCAGAAACAATTATTTTGTTATTTCCTTTAATTTGATAAATGTCAGAAGCAATA
The DNA here is from genome assembly GCF_019977735.1 of Calothrix sp. PCC 7716. Taxonomy (GTDB): domain Bacteria; phylum Cyanobacteriota; class Cyanobacteriia; order Cyanobacteriales; family Nostocaceae; genus Dulcicalothrix. The sequence goes on from NZ_AP025022.1 coordinate 52,236, forward strand.
AAAAATTTAAAAATCCTTAAATACTTGCATTTACACCATAAAATACACCAGCATTTTCTTATCTAGTAGATGCTTGTTTCTCTTATACCAATCATACGTAAAATGTATATATAACTACTTATATCTTAATTCTTAGCTTGTACCGGAACAAATTTGTATACATCTATGACTATCTACAATGATAAGCATAAGGCTATTTTAGAAATCATTACATTTTTAAAGTCTATGTAAATTTTCTGTGTAACTATAGATAAAAATGATACTTTGTCTGATAAAATACTTCGCAGCCCTAGATTAAAATTATGTCACAACCTATAATAATAGTAAAAATTATTACCTTCACACTTATTACTATCACCGGATTTACCCGTATAGCAATAGCGCAGTCTCCCCCACCTCCTGGAGTCAACATCCCTAACAACACACCACAACGTGTAGAAGAAACTATCCCGAAACCAGAAGAAACACCCTTACCTCCTTCTATTCCCTCTACACCAACACCTCCACCATTACAAACATCTCCCCCTACCCCACCCACTCAACCCAATCCCAGTAATATCAAGTTTGAAGTCAAAAAAATAGAGCTTATTGGTAATACGGTTCTGCGTCGTGAAATAAACGAGATAGTTAGTAAATATGAAAATCAGAAAAAGCTTTCTTTTGAACAACTAATTCAGTTGCGAACAGAAATTACCCAACTATATATAAACAACGGTTACGAAACCTCTGGTGCATTTATACTCAATAACCAACCCCTCGACAGTGGAATTGTGCAAATTCAAGTCGTCGAGGGAGAATTAGAAAATATAGAAATTAGCGGCTTAAATAGATTAGAGAAAAGTTATGTTCGTAGTCGTCTACAATTAGCAACAAGGCGCCCATTAAACCGCAGACGCTTAGAAGAAGCATTGCAACTGTTACAGTTAGACCCACTTTTGCAACAAGTCAACGCCGAATTAACCGCAGGAGGCGCCCCAGGTCGTAACATCTTGCGAGTACAATTAAAAGAGGCGCCAGCATTTCATGCAGGTATTTCGGTAGCCAATAATCAATCACCAAGTATTGGGTCAGTACAAGGTAGTGTATTTGTACGTCATAATAATTTTACAGGATTTGGCGATAATTTATCAGCAGAATACGGACTTACCGATGGACTAAACATATATAGCATCGCCTACAGCTTACCAGTCAATGCCCAAAATGGTACTTTCAACGTTCGTTACAGCAATAATAACAGTAAAATTATCGAAGAACCCTTTAATGATTTAGGAATTCGTAGTGACTCAGAGACACTATCATTTAGTTTTCGTCAACCCTTAATAAGAAAACCAACAACAGAATTTGCCGTAGGTTTAGGTTTAGATGTACGTCGCAGTCAAACATATATCCTCGATGATATTCCTTTCTCCTTTTCCTCTGGACCAGAAAACGGTAGGTCAAAAGTTAGCGTCATTCGTTTTTCTCAGGACTGGGTAAAGCGGGATGCCAAAAAAGTATTAGCCGCGCGCTCACAATTTAGTATAGGAATTGACGCATTTGACGCAACAGTAAACAATTCGGGAACAGATGGATTATTCTTTGCGTGGTTAGGGCAATTTCAATGGGTACAACAAATTTCTCCAAGAACCATATTTTTAACAAGCATAAACGCTCAATTAACCCCCGACTCCTTACTATCATTAGAACGATTTAGTATAGGAGGTGTAGACACAGTAAGGGGTTATCGGCAAAATCAAATTGTTTCAGACAACGGAATATTAGCAACAGCAGAACTACGAATACCCCTAACTGAAAACCCTCGAAAATTACAACTCAATCCTTTTGTAGAAATGGGTACAGGTTGGAACAATAGTGGCGATAACCCCGACCCTGGTTTTATAATTGGTGTTGGTTTGGGTGTACAATGGCAACCAATTCGAGGTTTAGACCTGCGCGTAGATTACGGTATTCCTCTAGTATCAGTCAAAGATAAAGGAAATTCATTACAAGAAAACGGCTTGTATTTCTCATTGCGATATCAACCTTTTTGAAAACCACCTTCTACGTAAATATTTTTACATGTAGAGACTGTACATGTACAGTCTCTACATTATGGACAAACAGCCGGACGGACATAATATCGCGAAGCCCTTCATAATATGAACACCTACCTGACGCTTTCGGTTGGTGCGAGCGCGAGTTAAAGAATTACTTCTTAATTGTACCCTACTAGACACTGGCTTCCGGAGTGTATCTAGTTACAATGCGTGAAAAATTTTGGTAGAGTTACCTACCATCGCTGCTTTACTCTCTTAATTTTTGAAAAATTTAGGGTAGTAACTCTCTCGCTCCAAAAATTATTCCTGAACATGGCTCTTGAGAGCGCTGCTACCCAACTTAAGCTCAAGCAGATGGTGGATTTGAAGCTAGTGTTGCAACTTCCTCGACCGATAAATCAACTGCCTGCGCCACATCGGAGATGCTGTAGCCCATGTTAATTAGGCGTGTTGCTGCTTTTAATTTGGTTTGACGCTCCAAATCTTGGTAAATTCGTGTTTCTTCAATGTTTAGTCCCAGCATAGCCTCCACATCCTCTCTACTTAAAGATGAAAATTTGTAAACTGCAATAGTGGTAATAATGTCTATTATTTTGTTTTTTGCTTCTGTGTCCGTTTCTTCTAATTGTACTCGTTCAATTAACTGCTTTGCACTTCTAGACATAGCTTTCTTTGAGGCAATTGTCAACTGTATCAAATTTATACCTATTGGCTGTCGTTCGGGGGCGCCTAACTCCTTCAAATAAATGCGCTGCACTTGGTCGCTGTCCAAAAATATTCGGTGAGTTTTTTTATCTTTTGGTTCCAAGCTCCGTGATGGAAAAATTACCACACAGTACCAATCATCATATTGACCTTGATTCTGATTCAAATACATCATTGATTCAGTAAAGAATCGATGGTAGAGAGATTCATCTTTCTGAAATTGAACCTCTGCGAAAAAAATGATTCTGGGTGTTACACCCTCTGGAGGTAAAAAGACCCCATCAATACGAAAAGCGGTTTCTTTTACCTCAACAGATTCAAATCTATAATTCGGCGCCTGTTCAGGAGGTTCATCAACTAGTTCAAAAAGTAACTCAGGAAAGCGCTGAAATATTTTGTAATAAATTGAGTCTCTTTTCACGCCTCACATCCTCAAATAAAGGGATTATATTCACTATTAATTTTATCGTTAAAGTTACACAATAAAATTGTAATTTAGTTATTAGTTATTTTGAGATTTTTATATCTTTGGTCAGTAGCAAGATATTTTTTAATAAAGCTATAAATCAGTGTTGGTCAATCTGACTTTTCACGTTATATGGAAAACCTAACCCCCGACCCCCTTCCCTACGAGGGAAGGGGAGCAAATATAATTCCCCTCTCCTCGTAGGAGAGGGGTTAGGGGAGAGGTTATTAACATAGTGTTAAAAGTTAGATAGTCGGGAGTACTCATTGCTTCTGTGCAGATTATTAAATTAACAATAATTAACTATTTATAGATAGTAGTGAATTATTTTTAACAGCCGGGAGGTTGCCGGGAGCCGGGATAAAGCCGGAGAAATGCCGGGAGGCTTCCGGCATTGCTATATATAGCTTTCCGGCATTGTTAGGTAGACTCCAGCGCCAACGCGCGTTGACGGTTTAACTGGATATCCGGCTAAAAAGCCGGGAACCAGGCGCCGGAGATTATGTTAAGAAATAAAATCTACCTTCCGAATCAACTTCTCCTATTCCCGTGCTGATTAGCTCCTCAAAAGCAGCCTGAATTTCATCGGCATTTATCCATCTACAATTCTTGTTTATTTCATCTTTGGTAACAAACTGAACGCCTGTTTTGGCAATTCTTTTTTGGATATACTCAATCAGCCTTTGAGACTTTTCTGATAAGTTGACTCCATATGAGGCTGAGGGTGCTGGGGTATCTTGTTTGATTAAACTATTGAATCTCTCGATAAAAGCCCGCAGCATATTAGCGGGGATATCTGGGTCTGTTGGCGATGTTTCTGTCTTGCTATCTGCTGCTTTTTTCGCATCGATATTGCGTTTAGCTTCCGTCTCAATATCTGCCCAAATCAGCTTAGGATTAAACCATTTGGGAACGCTGATTGGCATCGCCTCTACTTCCGTTCCCTCTGCGTCTTTGTAGCCGTGCAAGCTGCCTTTATAGGTGGGTGTCATGTCGTTAGTAGATTTTAGTTTTACCCTGATAAACGCCTCTTTTTTAGATTCGGAGAAACCGCTACTACCACCAGTTCCAGAGTTAGTATCTGAGTGAGTGAGAAGTATAATAGCGTCGTGTGCTTTGCGAGGATTACCAACGATTCCTTGCATTAGTTTGGGTGCATTTTTAGCGCATTCCTCATGGGCGGAATATTCTGTTAGTTCATCAAGAATTAAAGTCTCCCAAGCGTCTTTCTCTGTGCGATACTTCCAGCGCTCAAAAATGTCCTCAATACCTTGATTCATTTCTTCCCAATTATCATTGGAACCATACAAACTAGCTTTTAGTTTGGTTAGAAATTCCCATTTACCAGCCATATTTTGATGTCCATCGGGGTCAAGGATTAAGGCTGGCTTCATGCTCCAGACGATGAACCGCACCAAGGCGAGGGCGGCAGAAAAACTGGTTTTACCACTGCCCATCCCGCCAACCAGCATCACTGGTTTGTACCGTAATGCCAGCATCCAGCCGCCCTCATGGTCGGTCATGAGTTTTAAATACTTGTCCCGCAGTTGCTGCACGGCGCCAATTTTGTCTTTGGGGTTATTTATCTCATCCATCGACTTCCCTGGCAGTGCTTTAGGCGCCTGTGCTTCGTAAAGCATCTGTGCCTGTTTTTCTGCTGATTCTCGTATCTCAGTATACTCAGCCTCGGTGATATCCCCTGCCCAAAGCGCATCGGCAAAGGCTCTACCTGCGTTCACGCGCGCTTGAACTTGCCCGTAATCTACCCAAGCTTCAAGGTTTAAACGCTGCTGAATAATACCCTTTGCCCAAAATTCGTTAATCTTGGCACGGAACAAGGGGATAGCAAAAGCCAACTTCCGTACCCTATCATTTGCTTGTACTGAAACATACCCGAAACACACCGCCGCACCGAAACCTAGAAGGGCTTTGTAAGGGTTGTAAGGTGCGTCATTGACTGTTTTTAGGTAGGGCTTGCCATAACCATCCTTCTCAGCAATTTCTCGCGGTAATTTTGGTAACTTACCTTTACGGAACTCAGGATTGGTCGGTAAACTTTCGCCTTCTGCTTCTACTGCCCAAGTGGGAACTAGGTAGTAGTTTGATTTATCGTTTTTAAGCTGGTTTAAAGCTTCTTCTGGAGTTGGGACGTGGTATTTAGGTTTTACGGGTTTGGGGGTAAACCAACCCATTTTTTTAGCTTGCTGCCAGTTGGTTAGCTGCTTTTTATACTCTTGCTCTAGCCTGAAAGCCTCGTCTCGGTGCTTCTGGATGTGGCTGCGTAGTTCAAAGGGTGTAGGTTGATACGAGTATTCGTAGTATCTGATGTCAGTACCGTAGAAGGCGCCTGCCAGTAGTAAAGTACCAATGCCCATGCAGCTTATATTTAATAGATTTTGGCGTGATTGCTTTGGGTTGGGCAGTACCGTGTCAATCACATCTTGTTCGAGTTGAAACTGTTCATTTTGTGACATGGTTACTTTCTGCGTCTAAGTAAGAAAACAAGTATTGCGGTGATTGCTACTGCAACCCCATAACCCATGTAATCAGGTGCGTTTTGCTGCACAGGGTTGGTAAATTCCTGTTGTTGGCTGTAGTAACGCTCGTTCCCTTTGATGGCGCGGTCTTCAGCTTCCCAATGGGGACGCAGGGCAAAAAATCCTACACTGGCGATGGTTGTGGCACGACTTATAGATTTCCAGAAGTCCGGATTTAACTCAATGCTGAAACCTTTCTCTGATACGGCGCCACTAAACTGCTCAAATGCTGCAATGGCGCCAGTCATCACCGCGACGGCATAGCCAATGGTACAAACGTAGGCAGGGATGGCGATAATCCGTGCGACCGCGAAACTCCCTGCCATAATTGAGCCAACTGTACACGTACTAGACGCTACGGCGAGGGTATTGGCATTTTTAAAAAGGGCATCTAGGAAACCCTCAACCCGTGCATTATCTTTGGGGGTAACTTCTGTAAAGCTTTCCGGCGCCCCCTTCTCTGTTGGACTCTCCGGGGACTGTTGCTGCTGAAATAGCTGCAATAGGATGTCATCTTGTGGGTTCTGCATAAAGCAGGAAGTTAAGGGTTGAACTTGTTAAACGTGCTTGTATCGATTAAATCCGCCTCGTAAAGAACGGAGAGAATGGAGTCTTCTATGCTTTCGCCACTTGAGGTAAACGATAAATAGGAATCTTCTACCGATAATTTGCTGCGTGGGTAAAATTCAACGTCTTCATACGTTAAATCATCCTCTGGAATCGAATCATCAATCGCTATCCAGTCCTCTTCGACTTCAAGTAGCCATTTATTAAAATCGTCATCAATAAAAGAGAGGGACTGCCCAAGCTCAATGTCAGACAACGAGCCAAGTAAATCATTCAAATTTTCAAATCGTTTCATCGAACACCTCCCTTTATGGGTGGTAAGAATTCACTTTCTTGCCCCTGGCAGGTATTGAGCTACCAGGGGGAATTGTTTTTATAGCGAGCGAATTAGGTGCCCGAAGAAGTTACCGACACCTCGGAAGAAACCACCAATTGCGCCAGTGATACCCGACAAGTTAAACCCACCGCTAACACCACCAACCGAACCAGGTAAAGTGCGTTGGGGGATGGCGCCCAGGTTGGCTTGGCTACCATCGCGCTGAATTGCTGCAAGTCTCGCGGCTTCGTACTCTCTATCAGCCTGGGATTGCATCGCAGATAGTTTTTGCTGTGCGGAGTTGCCCATTTTGGTTAACTTATCGCGGTAAGCGATGTCCCCCAGCCGCAGGTTAACTTGATGCTGGGCAGTTAAAAGGTTCATTTGTTGAGCGTGTTTGACATCAACTTCGGTCAGGTCGTTGGCTACTTTCTGCTTTTGCTGCTCCAGAAAGTTCATCCACTGCTTGTTTAGAACCAGCCCCTGCCCTTTCATTTGGACAATTTGACCCCCGTTTTTCGCTGCCGATTTGAGCAGGTACAACACCGCTTGGTTAATATCCTTTGTGCCGTCGTAGATTGTTGCAGCCTGTTTCAGCACGGGTTTGATGTTCTTCCGTGCCTTCATAGTCATGTTGGCGTAGTCGGCTAAGTAGGTAGTAGCCGACTCATCGCCCATCATGGCTTTAATAATCACATCGGTATCTAACCCAAAGATGGTTTGAGAAGCACGGGAAACATCAGGCGCCGCTACGTGAATTTTGATTTTAGGGTCTTGATAAGTCATGATTTTCTCTCTCAGTTTTGGTCGATGTGAATATTGTTTTGTTGAACATATCCGGGCACTGCTTTTGGCTCAGAAAAATACCTATTAATGGCACTTGGTATACGCCGAGCATCCTTACAAAAGCGTGATTGTGAACTGTTACAAACTGGCGCCATCGCGTAACTTCCAAGTGTTGCTAGCAGCAGCAAACCAATTACACCGCGAGCAATTGCATCAAGTTGGTTAGGTAACGAGTGACGACGCGCGCGTTCGTCTTTAACTCGATTTGAAATCATTTCTATTACGGCACGTAAATCACTTGTATCTCTTCCAACATGGGCTTTTCGGTAAAGCTCCTGCGTAAGGACTCGAATCTTGTCCTCATCGCTAATTAGCCCTAGTTGGTAGCTCTCGCGCTGCCAATCTATATCGTTTTGTTTGACACGCTCCAACGCCGAACCCAAGTTCGTTAACCCAGTTTCAATGTGCTGCCCAAGTCTCATACTTTTCCCCCTAGTTTTTACAGTTCTTCGAGCGTGAGCGTGTCTATTTCGATACCGGAGATACCGTCAGAGTCTTCCCATCTCCACGGCGCCTCGTCCCCAAATATTTCCCCACAACCCTCTTGCAGTAAGAACTCTGGCTCGTCCCATGCACCTGATTCAGTCAAAAGCTCAAAGATACGTTCGGCTTTGGAGCGGGCTGGCTCGTTGTCAATCGAATCAAGTGCGTCTTTGTCGCCCTGTGCTAAACTCCAGATGATTTCTGGCGCCACATCTCCTGAGAGATTTGGTAATAGTTGACCGTGGGCTAATGGGAAAGGGGTATCATCAATCGTTGTAAAAAAGTCATAGGGGTTGGTTTCTTGCTCTACCCACTCCTCACCGTCTTTGTGGTAGAGAGAAAATTCTGTAATACCCTCGCACAGCAGACCTTGAGCGAAACTCTCAACATCACTTTCGTCATCGAAGTGGTATGTCTGTAGGTCTTCGAGTTCGGGGTGGTTGTTGACTGTAATGCGCCAGTCAGGGTTATTGCATGTCATGAGATAATTTCCTTGTTGTCTATCGTTCCATTGCGGCGGTAGGTAGCTCCGTTATCGGGTTTTGAGGCGATTGCTTAGGTCGGCAAACTGGGGCAATCGTCCTCAAAACAAGCATTCCAGGTGGAATCGTCTCTTATTTGGCAGCATATCCCTTTACCATTGCGGCGAGTGCGTTTTTGTTTGCTTCTACCATCTGTGTTTTAGGCGGTTCGGCTTTTGGCTGGCTTGAGGGTTGTTTATCACTCTCAAACTGGAAAATTAGTTTTTCAACTGCCCCAGCTAACGCCTGTGGTGGAATATCCAGGGGCAAACCAGCAATTCTGCACGCTTCAATAGCTGCAAAGTAGCTAATAGTTATTCGGCGTGAAGAATAATTACTCATTTATTTCCTCCAAGGTAATTTCGGTTAGAAGTTTTAATCCTTGAGCGTTGATGAATTGGGGTTCTCTCAGGGTGACGAAACCTAAAGAAGCAAGCCTGTCCCCCACTCCAGAATTAGAGGCGCCGCCACCCCAACACACAAGATATTGAGCTTTGTCCAAATACCCGCCATTAGTGACAAAATTGGCGAATTTCTCTATCCGGGTGTCCCACCAAGTTTGCAGGCATTGTTCATACTCGGTTTTAAATGGTTTCCCAGTTAAATGGTTGCCCCCGTAGGTAAAGGTTCCGGCTAATATGCCTTGGTTTACCAAGTTGGGAGAATGTTTTACATCCTTACTCAAAAAACTATCTGAGTCGTTACGCTTATCTAGCATCTCAGCAATCATTTGGTGTAATTCACCACATCCACCTTCTACTAAATGTCGGTCAATTACTGCACCACCACCGTTAAAGATGGTTATCAGCCACGTGCTAGAACCAATATCCAAGGCTATAGCAATCTCCTCAGCATTCAGATGTAAAGACTGATTGCCAAACAAACAATAAGCGATGCTGCCAAATCCTTCTGGATAAATGCCAGTAATGCCAATTTCTATAGTTTTAGTAACAATCTCACGACTAACCGGGTGTTTGTGTTGGAAAGTGTGAACTCCCTGAACTTTACGTTTGATTTCAACACCCCACCTGTCGGGGTTGTGGTTACTCAAGCTAATCCAGAGTTTCGACCCATCTGGCACGTTAAGAATAGCTAAATCAGCCAAAATACTTTCTAGCGCCAGTTCTGCTTTTAAAGCTTTGTTTTCGTGCAATAAAGTGTGGTTGGATTGTGCTGTGGCTGCTGTTCCCCAAAAATACTGTTTTTCTTTAAGGTCTGAGCGAGAACCTTCCACGTAACAAACCCATGCTCCCGAACTAGAAATGGTTTCATGGTGGTTAACGTTACGATTCCGCAATAGCGAGTACGCAGCGGGAACGACAACCATCATGTCGTCGTAAATCGCTTTTCCATAACCAGCACCCAGGTCTTTACCGCTGATTAGCGATTTTGGCCGCAAACTGGCGCAGTGGCTAACGGTAGCCAGCCAGTTTTCTGAGTTGGAATATTCAACTGTCATGGTTCAAATGTTTTGTAACAATTCTTTAGATACTTGCGAGGGACCAACGTAAAACTGGCTGCAACGCGGTTGCAGTCCGCAATGTGGTAAATAATGAAAACTCCTCTTAAACAGGAACTCTCACCATAGAAGATTGTGATTGGGCGCCTTCCAAAAGCCACTTTCCGGCAATCAGGAGCTTTGTTGTGTGACTTTTTTAGGCTGTTAATGCTAATATAGCTGACAGTGGCAACACCAGTCAACACTAGTCAATACTTTTTCTAAAACTCTGTAAGAGGCGTAAGCTGATAGCAGAGTGTAGACAAGTGTTGAGGATGGCAACAAGAAGACCAAGGATAATGTTTACTTGCTCTGAAGAAACGAAAGAAACTTTAGAAGCTTGGGCTGAAGAGGAGGGACGGACTGTCAGCAATATGGTAGAGCGCATTGTCCTTGAGGCAATTGCTACCAAGAGCAAAAGGCAGCAGGAAAAAAAATGAGCTTAAAAACTGTCAATATTACTCTATGAAGCAATGAGTACAAACGCTCGCAGTTCTTTCATCGCTGTGCAGCAATTCCGGTTTGTGCTTAATGGCAATAGCGTTCTGTATATTGGCAGAACAATTAATTTGGCTCAAAGGTGGGTTTCTCGTCATACTGTTGGTGGTCGGCTGGTAGCTTACCCCTCTTTTTGAGTAGCCGTAAAGCTTTATCGGCTTTTACTATATAGTTAGAGTGTTTAGGGCTTTAAAATTATGAAATTTTACACATCACCAGAACTTATGGCTGAGTTGGATAATTTTAGCTTAGAACAATTATTAGAAGTCAAAGAGAAGGTTGATAAATTAATACAATCGAAAACCTCAAATACTTCTGAGCAAGAAAATACAACTCAGTCAGGTCGAATTATTTACCATACGGTAACTAGACATCCTGTTCCTAATAATTTCCAAGTAAGTATTAAGGGGTCTTACATAAAAGCAACCGAAGTTTCAGATTTAGCTCAAGATATTGACATTGTCGTTTCATCAAAAAAACAGGCTAATAACCAAAACGATATGCAAGCTTTAGATTCAATGATTGCGCTCGTTTCTGAGTGGCAACAAGATGAATCAGGATATGATGAGGAAGTTTATCCAAATATAGAAGCTGCTTTAAATCAAGATTAAAATTTATCTTTTACATGCAACAAGTTGTTTTACTAGATGCCAATCCTTTATCACAGGTTACTCATCCTAAAATCAAGCCAGAAGTAAAAAATTGGATGCAATATTTGCGAGACAATAATATTGCTTTAAAAGCTCCAGAAATCTCTGTTTATGAGGTCAGGCGAGAGTTAATAAGGTTAGATAATAACAAAAGCATTAATCGACTTAACCGATTTATAAGTCACAGTTTAATACCTATTGATTCAGAAACATTTGAACAAGCTGCTATATTTTGGGCAGAAGTGAGGAAGCAAGGAAAACCAACATCCGATGATAAAAGCTTAGATTGCGATGCCATTCTTGCAGCACAAGCACTACAGCAGTTTGAATACTATGACGAGGTTACTGTTATTACGACTAATGTTAAACATATAGAACGTTTTGCAGCAAACAACGAGTTAGAGGTAGTTGATTGGGAAACTACCTTGAGTAATTTTACCTAAAATCGGGAGCATTACAACGATGCAAACACCAAAATACAATAATCGCTATGCGCGCGCTTACAGAAAAGGACTTCTCAAACCATATTGCTGGAAAACACACTGGATAACGGCGCCTCTCATAGCTTGTCTACCCTTCCTAAAATCACCTTACATTTTGTCTACTTGCTTCTCTAGAATCGGGTAATATTTTTTGTTCTTCCCTCGAATAAAATACCTCAAACGCTTACTCCATAAAGCGAAGAAGTGGGTAGACAACTCTATAAGTAGGTAGACAGGTTTTTCTAGAATCGACCTACGCTGCCCTCGATCAAAGATGGGACTGTACCGACTCCGTTTTTTTTGTACGCGCTATGCACGCAGGCTGGGCACCAGTCCAAGCTTGAGCGCTAATGGTATAAGAGAGCGTTTTTCAATCATCGTTGGCGCCGGATGCTAAAGTATTCCATCCTGACTGACACTGGTTGAAACCCATTTTGGCAGTAAATATTTCATATTTCTGAGTCATTAAATCGCGTATAATAATTATTTTTAGTGTATTTATTAGTGCAATAATCTCCATAACGATGAAATAAAACCTTGTTTCTATTTTTGATTTTTTAACTTTATGTCACAAGATAATAATATTAACAATAAACATCAGAAAAATCAGAGTGGTCGTAAACCCAATAACTCTGGTATAATCAATCTTAGTAACTTGGTGACACAAGCTGACCCCAATTTACTTCTTGATAAAAAACAATTATTAACTGTGCTACAAAGTGACTTCTCAGAAGGCATTAAGAAAATAGCTATAAAAGCGGCTATTCGGATAATAGAAGATACACAAGAACAACCAGAGCGCGCGCTTGATGCTCGCTATGTGGAAGAAGTTGCCACGCAAATAGTAGAAAGCTTTACAACAGAATTAAAAAACAACACAGAATTGGAAAGCGTACCGGATAATGGACTTTCCTCTGTTGCACCCGTTCCAGAATCACAACTAAAACCCATAGTTCCTGTACCCTCCAGTGCCCTAATGTTTTCTAGTATGGAAGCTTATACGAGAAAAGACTTATGGCGCCAGGATACCGAGGGTATAGCTTTTTTACAGCACAGAGCCAAAGGCAACCCTAACAATTACATTGAGCATTACATCTCTAGTCCAGGGGATATTACTATGCTTCCCTGGAATGAAGCTCAACAAATTATTGATAAATTTGGCTTTACAACTGCTAAATTACACCTGATTTTTGCAGCACATACAATGAATCAGGAGAAACCTTGGCAAAGCACATTCAACTTGAAAGCAAGTGATATTATTCAAGAATTTGGTTGGGATAAAAACCACGAAAAACCAAAACCAGAAAAGCTGCTAGAAATTGCTAGCACAGCTTTTGCACTTGATTGTTTGTTAGTTAAAACTGTTTGGGTAGAGGGGAGAAATAAAAAAGGAGAAATTATAGGTAGCGCTCCTATAGGGAGAATGTGGAACGTCCAGATTAAAGCCACTGGTCAGTTTAATTTGGAAGGTAAAATAGATAATCCTGATGAAGTTTACATTACAATACAGCCAGGATTATGGACTCATGATTTTTTGAACCGAGCAGGCGCCAAATCGCGGGAAGCTTTGTATCAGTTTGGCTACCTGGCACAGCAAGTTTTAAAAATTGACCCCTATCATGATGAATTAGCCCTAAGACTGGCTATATACCTAACATTGGATAGCCGAGTTCGCCTTGATGGAAAGTACAAAGTAATTGAGTTATTAGAAATTGCATTCCCAAAAACGGCAATAGAGCAAGCCCAGTTAGAACGTCGCAAAGCCTATGATTTAAAGCAGCGCTGGGATAATGCCATAATGTTGCTACTCGAACTGGGCTGGCAGATTGTATTTGACTCAGAAAGTTACCCGAATTGGCTAAGACCAGAATGCAAAGATAAAAAGCCTAAAGGCTACCTAGACAAACTGCTAAATGCCAAGTTAACTATAAAACCTCCAGCCCCTATCCCAGAACTTATAGCATCCAAAGCAAAGCCAAAGAAAGAACCACCACGGCTCAAAGCCAAGGCTACGGCGCCGCCAAAAATCAGCTTGACTAGTAACCAAATTAGAGACGCACGTATTGCCAAAGGGTGGACGCAAGCTAAATTAGCCGGCTTTCTCAGCGTGTCCCAAAAGCTCATCTCCTTGATTGAACGAGGCGAGCGCACCGTCAATTCAGAGCTAGGCGCCCAAATCCGAACGCTTCTAGATATCCAAGATTGAGCATTGCACTTAACAGTTCGCTACAACTAGTCGATTATCACCTGTGGTCAATGGTGTTTGTTCTCGTTTTGTTTTAGAACAAATCACCCCAAAAAAGAGCTTAAAAGCCTTGCCATATATGGCTTTAAGCTTTAGAACAAAAGCATCCGTATCCCAGGATAAAAACCCGTATCCCAGGACAATACGAGTGAAAGGAACCTTACTGCTGGCTCCAATGGTTTTCTGTTCTCGCTTTGTTCTAAAAAAAATAATTCAAAAAATAGGCTTCAAAAGCTTACCCAGCATAGCTTTAAGCTTTAGAACAAAAGCATCCGTATCCCCCGACAAAAACCCCCGTATCCCCCGACAAAAACCCCCGTATCCCCCGACAATCCATTTTTAAAATCATTACTACATAAAAGTTTCAGCCCTTTAGAACAAGGCGGAGAAATAGAGTAATTAGATCACTTTGCCAAAACCGTTTCTGCGGTTCTGGCAATATTTTGCAATGCTATATACATTTCGCCAATTACTGAGTTACTCCCCTTTTTCCCTAGACCTCTCTTGGGTACTGTTGCTAGACCTCCGGTTTACCAGCTTAAAAGGGGGTGAGGACTGATGAAAGATAATGCTCCAAACCTATACCCCAACGACCTTACAGAAGCCGAATACCACGAGCTAGCGGTACTGAGTGCCATCCACCCCGCGCTAATCGAAGCTAATTTTATCCACATTGAAGGCGCCTTAGTTTACACATACTTATTTATCTCCGACCAAATAAAGCGCCGAAATACTGGTAGAGTCACGGATGGTTACTTAAAGCAGTACCAGCACGCTGAACACGGGGGAATGTGGATTAGCGGGTTAGACCCTCTCAACGACTGGCGCCCAATGGAATGGGGACGCTTCAAGCCCAACGTTCCCCGCATTGATTGGGAAAAAGATAAGCCCATCAAATACGAATCGCCACCCAAAGCACCCAACCGCGTCACCTACTTCGATGTCCCTGACTGCATTTGGGACTTAGTAGCACGACGATACAAAATTAAGCGTTATCACTCTCCCCTAGCTCGGCGCCTTCAAGACAAATACCCACCCTCCCACACTCCCACACTCTCATTTTGGGAGTGGGTTATTCTTCACCCAGAAATCCCAATAATCCTGTGCGAGGGTGAGAAAAAAGCTGCCTGCCTGCTGAGTTTGGGGTTTGTAGCAATTGCCCTCCCCGGTATTTGGGGCGGACGGGTTGGTAAACAAGACTTTGACGAACGTCTACACCCTGACTTGCTGCCACTAGCACAAAAGGGACGCAAGTTTATCATCCTTTTCGACCACGACACAAAACTTAGTACTCGTTGGTCGGTTCACCAAGCCACCCTGCGTACTGGCGAAACAATTGAGGCGGTTGGTGGGAAATGCGAGGTAGCGTTACTACCAGGACCAGAAAAAGGCGTTGATGATTTTGTCTTTAACCGTGGCGCCAAAGCCAACGAACTATTAACTGCAATTATTAACGATGCCAAAACACTCAAAGATTACCAGCGCTCCTTCTTTCTCGGCAGGCACCGAGGATTAAGTAATAAATATCCCGCAGATATTCGCGTCAACGTAAAGTACCTATCTGATGCTGTGAGATTACCAGATGCTGGGCTAGTGGTAATAGCAAGCGACATGGGCACTGGTAAAACCGAATTGCTCGCAAAATGGCGCCTTTCTCACCCAGAAGCACGCTTTCTCAACAACGGGCACCGAGTTAATTTGTTGAAAAACCTCGCAGAACGTCTCAAAACCGAGATGTACTCTGACCTGGGTTATGGAGACTTAGCCAAAACCAAAGCCCTCAGCATCACCATCGACAGCTTGCACAAGCTCAATACCGACGCACTTACCTATGGCTGCGTGTTTATCGATGAAGCTTGCCAGTACCTCACGCACCTACTACATAGCAAAACCTGTAAAGAACACCGCGCGCAAATTTTAGAAGTACTGGAATACATAGTTTACAACGCGCCATTAGTTGTGATCGCCGACGCGCATATGGACGACGTAACGGTGAATTTCTTCCGGGCAATGCGTCCAAAACGTGAAAAACCGTTGATTATCGTAAACGATTGGAAAAATGGTGGGCGCCCAGTTTTTTGGTACGAAGGCAATAATTCTTCTGCCATAGTTGCCCAAATTTCGGCATCGCTAATGACGGGTGAGAAAATTATGGTGGTTTCCGACTCCAAGAGGTTTATTAAGAACCTGGAAAAGTCGCTTTCTATGCCACTGCGAGTATCCGAGGAAGAAAGCAAGGGGACAGAAGAGTTATTGAACAATAACCCCCTTGTAAGAGAAGCCTCAGAAGCCTCAGAAGCTCCCTTACGCATCTGGGCGATTCACTCCGAAAACTCCGGCAGCGAAGAAAATGTTGCCTTTATCAAAGACATAACTAACGCTGTAACGAGTCTAGATGCCCTTTTAACATCCCCTAGCTTGGGTACGGGGGTTGATATACCTAATTATCATTTTGATGCCGTTTTTGGCGTTTTTCACGGAGTATCGCAAACAGCGACCGAGTGCGTACAACAACTGTACCGCTACCGTCCCAAAGTACCAATTGACGTTTGGGTGGCGCCAAGACCTCCCTTTGGCTACAAGGACACCAACGCCACCAAAATCAAAGAAAGATTGCTGCAAACCAACGAAATGACAGCTTTCCTACTTAAAATTGACCGGGAAACTGGCAAACGAGGCGCCGAGAAAGACTGGGCATTAGACGCATACTGCCAAATCCAAGCAAAACGTCACCAATCAATTAACAACCTGCGCGCAGATTTACGCAACTTGTTGACAGAGATGGGTAACACAATTATGCCAATGGGCGCCGAGGATGATTCTCAGGCTAAGGAACGTCTTAAAGCAGCTGCTAAAGCTTTGGATGCTGCTTACTGTGCCGCTGTCACTAAAGCCAAAGATATTTCTCAATCTCAGTATCGCCAGCGTCAAAGTAAAGATTACCTCAAGCCAGAAGAAGTTTTTGAATGCGAGAAATTCCGTATCAAAGACGCTTACGGTATGGAGGTTACTGAGGAGTTGGTAGCAAAAGATAAAGGTGGGAAACTACATCGAGACATTGCTGCATTGGAGGCAGTAATCTTAGAGCCAGAAGGAACAATTACTGACCCGCGTACAGGTAAAACATACCCCTTACCACCAGCAATTGTCACAGAGAAAGACCGCCAGGAGCGGTTACACTTGCCGTTGTGTATAGACTGGGGAAATTATTCGCCAAAGTGGCTAGCAAGATTTATTTTGGGACTGCCAAAAATCCTCAAACGCTTAATTGATGGGGAGGAAATTACTGCTGCTGACCCTGATTTGGTGCAGATGACCAAAATTGCTACACACGCGGCAGCTCACGTTAAAGCGATTTTAGGGTTTACAGTTCCCCCTGACTGCGAACCAATATGGTTACTGGGAACCCTGCTTGAACAGTTGGGATTAAAACTAGTTGACCATAAAGTTGGTTCGAGGGGTAAACAGGTAAAACATATTTCACTGTCCAAGGAGGAATTTGATTTTGCGTTGGCAGTAATCAAACATCGGGAAAACAAACGCGCCCAAAAAGAAGAACGCGCGCGTAAAGCCGCCGAAGATCAACGCCGATACCAAGCTGGAATGCTTGTCATGTACGGTGTTGAACCTCCTAACACCCCCGTATCTACCCCCCCCCCTAATGGTATAGGGGAACCCCCATTGGGAGGGGTAGATACTACCGAAAAAGGAGGGGTAAATTTCGTCTCAAACGGATAAATTCTCACCCCAATATCCCCTTAAACTTCCGAACGGTTGTTTATATGTAGTGAAAAAGAAGAAAAATAAAAAGCGAGCTAGGTAAACTGAAACAAATCATACCTTCGTTTATACCTGGTTTAAATTGACGTACTGATACTCACAAAAACGATAGCGCTCGCCCAATCAAACACTCCGCGCTCATACCGACACGGTACAATTTGTGCTTTCAATTTTTTGACGTGTTCATGCTATCAATAAAAAGCGATTTGAAAACTAAAAATCTCCCAAAAATCTAGGTGGAGATACCTTTAATCCGTACATAGCCGATTTATCGATGGCAACAGACTTAATCGCATCTGGAATAGAAGAGTTACCATTATGTGTCCAACTTACCAGTGTTCGGGACAGTCTTAATCAAACAAAGCAAGACGACTGGTTATCAACCTTAAAACGCTGGGGAATAAAACGAGGTGTTTTTATAAGCTTTAATCCAACTCTAAATCAAGTAGAATTAAATATTAGCCAAAATGTAATTCAATATAGTGACCATATTGAAGAAAACAGTTATCCTGTAATTAAGATAGACAGATAGATTTATGATGTCAATTCAAACTCAAGAAGAAAAAATAGCTAGAGCCAGAGAAGCGCTTCAAAGGTCAAGAGAGTTGAAACGCTCCAGAAGAGCTATGGGAGTTGACGGTATTCGCCAATTTGTTAAAGACGTTGATGGAGACTGGTTAGATAACTGGACTGATACAACACAGGAAGAAAGTATACCAAAAGAAAATCTACCAATTAGTTGCACTAGCCTACAAGTGCTTCTTATTGAAACCTTTTTATATTTTTCAGTCCTCAGCTTATGGTGTCTTTCATTACCATTATTGTATAAATACTCAAGTACAAACACGGCTTTGCAGAACCATTAAGTTTAAGACAGAGCGTATAAAAAGCCCAAATGGGTACATTGACCGCGTGGACACCCTAGTGGTCGAGCTGACTTTTCACGGGATGTGGAAAGTCAGAACTATAAGGGGATGGGATAATAGATAAGATGTCGGTGTTAATTTTAAAAAATTGATTCGCCTTTTTTTTAGAGTTTATCACTTAGTATGATTTATGGGTAAAACTTGTATTTACAATCCTTACATTTATACTTTCCTATTAAATGTTTGTCTATTTTATGACCTACTAGTCCCCCAATATCTTTACCGTAACCGCCTATAGGCGTAAACTTTCCAACTATTCCTCCAACAATTTTGGAAGTAGTTTTAGTATAATCTTTGACTTTCGTATTACTCGAACCACATGCTGGACAAATCTTGTTAGTCATTTTCAATTGCTAAGGCTGGTGCTAGTTTATTTGTTAAAACTCTATCGTTAGTTTCTACAAGCAATTTGTTGTAAAAAGTCTGGGTCAATTCGACTCTGGAAGTTCGGATTCTTGGTAATATAGGCAACGGCTTGTCCATCTTCGATCAAAAGCGGTGGTTTTCGAGCGTATTCGCTATAAGCGCCTATATTAGAATATGCACCCCCGTTTCTCCCATAGGTATTAAAAATGCCTATACCGTAGGGGCTGCCATACCGACCATATGGATTGCAGATTGAATCTGAATCATAGGCATCATTATTTACTACACCTAAAAATGTACCATCATTAGCAACAACGATAGTTGCTGCAAATGCAGACGCAGGAATAAATGCAGCCAAGCATCCAATGATGCTAGAGATAAGTTTTCTCATGACTTCTACCCTGATAATGATTTCTCTAGCTTCACTGACCGAAGCATTTTTTTACATCCGTAATAATCTTGTATTAAGTATGAAGTTGTTATGTTGGTTGTTAAAGTCACTTCGGTAAGCGCACTCCAGCTAGAAGAGTTTTGGCTGGCTCATCCAAGGAGATAATTACAGCAACCTCTAAATAGTTTACTTGTACTGTATTCTGGCAAATGCACTTTAGTAAAGTAGTCCATACCAAAATTATCGCTTAACTGAATTTATGCCTCAGAGAATGGGAACTATAAAGTCATAACCCTTTGAGACTAATATAGTTAGCTTTAGAAGTATGACTGAATATGTATCACAAGATATTGACCTTTTAGATTTCTTACGTACCAAACTAGGAGATTTAAGTGGT
Organism: Calothrix sp. PCC 7716; assembly: GCF_019977735.1. Lineage (GTDB taxonomy): Bacteria > Cyanobacteriota > Cyanobacteriia > Cyanobacteriales > Nostocaceae > Dulcicalothrix. The sequence goes on from NZ_AP025022.1 coordinate 71,946, forward strand.
TTTGCCACACTAGCTAATGAACTAATACAAAATGCTGAAGATGCTGGAGCTAGTGAAATAAACTTCTATGTTAATAATGATTCTTTAACAATCATTAATAATAGCCAATTTAGTGAAGATGACTTTGAGAGGATGCGAAAAATTGCTGGTGGTGACAGGCGTGGAGATGAATGGACTATAGGTAAATTTGGGATTGGTTTTACATCTGTTTATCAAATTACAGACCGACCTGAGCTTATTTCTTCGGGAAAACACTGGATATTCCGACCAGAAGAACCAGCCGAACGACGTATAGAAAAACAAGTATCCACGATGCCATTAAAAGGAACTACGTTTTTACTACCTTGGGCAAAAAATAATAGCTCGACTCGTCAAAAACTCCAATTACCTACAATTACCGATAAGTCAATTGATGAATTTGTTAAGGAAGTCAAAGCAGCATTACCAAAAGCATTTCTGTTTTTAAACAATTTGCATACAATTACTTTAGATAGTGTAAATACATCTGTTAAGGTTATCAGAGAAAAACATAATAATAACTATATTGTAATCAAAACTATTGATAATATTAAAGATACTACAGAACAACAAGGATGGCATTTACTAGAGGGAGATATTACACGCGAAACAGGTGATAATATTCCAGCTAAACGCAAGACAAGCGTAATAGTCGCTATTCCAAAAGAAGACCAAAATCTTCAAGGACTCTTCTATACGTATTTACCAACTCAGCAGCAAACTGGTTTTGGCTTTCATATTAATGCTGACTTTTTCCCTTCGTCAGACCGTAAGAGAATTTCATTCCTTGATAATGATTATAAAAGTCATTGGAATTATCTTGCATGGCATACAGCGATTATTGCATTTGCCAATAATCTTGATTCCCTTAAATACAAATTAAGTCCTTGCTACTTATGGAAAATTTTATCTCAAGTTATAAAAATAAATTATGAATCTCAATATATTAGAATAGATTCCTCTTTTTGGAAATATTTTAAGGATGAATTAGGTAAAACTCCTTTGATATGGACAACTAATCAACAATGGTGCAAACCAGAAGAAGCATTTTTACTTAAGGATTTTCAACAGGAAAGTGATTATTTACCTGTTTTAGAAGAAATGGGTTTATCTATTGTTCATCCAGATTTAAATGTCTATTCATCTTTACTAAGCAGTGAAGATGTTGGTGTTCATATTCTTGATGCTTCAAAATTAGCGGATTTTCTTATTCGTCGTAAACTGAATCGTTCAATTTCTATAGAAGATGCTCCTCAATGGATTAGAAGTGAAGATAATCGAGATATGTTGGGTTCTGAACTAGATATTCTCTTAAAACGCTTCAAGTATGTCAACTCCATAAAAGATAAAATCGCTCAATGTGCAATCGCGCTAGGACATGATGGTAAGCTTCATCCTATTAATAAACTTTATTGCTGTGAATTGCCAAGTATTCTTCAGCTATTTAGTGATTTAAAAGGTCATGACTATATATTTTTAGCTAATCACAATCCACTTCCAATAAAAAAAATCATTCAAGATTATCATCTAACTAAAGACTATACTGCCGATGCCGTAATTAAGTTATTAGAAAGTATACCTTTATCTACTCTACAAGTTCAATTAAAAAAACAAAATATATTACCTCGTCTTTTTCAATTATTAGACGATAATTATGAATTATTTAGTCAAGAAAATATCAGAGAACGTTTGTGTAAATTACCCATTTTCCCATCAGGTGAGCAATTATTACCATTGACTGGTCTATTAGTTCCAAGCTCTTTCAATGACCCACTACACATAGCATCTTTAGTTGACCTAGAAGCGATAGGTGGGCATCGAGAATTTTTAATCATTTTAGGAGCAAAAGAACTCACACTCTTGAATTATGTATGTGAGCAAGTTCCATTAGCACTAAAACAAAAGCTTGACCCACAAGCAAAACGAAAATTAATTGATTTCTTAGCTAGTCGTCTCGATGAGTTTTGTAATGATGATGTTGCCAAGTCTAAACTAGCTAAGTGTTCATTAATTGAATGTAAAGATAGAGAGTTTCGCGTACCGAGCGAGGTTTATTTCGATAAACCAGAAGTAAAAAAAATATTTGGAAATGAATATCCTATCGCTTATGTACCTGATAATAACAAAACACTTATCAACAAATTATTCCAATGGTTAGGAGTTGAAAATAAGCCACGAACTTCTCATCTGCTTACAAAAATAAAAAAAATAGTACAACAACCCCCAATTCAAGAAAATCGCCAGAAAATCAAAGAAATTTTTCTCCATATTAATCAACGCTGGAGTAAAGAACATCAAAATTTAAGCTCAGATTTACAGGGATTAAAAACAATTCCTTGGCTACCAGTAAAAAATAATAAAAATGAGAAAGATATATGGTACTCAGCTAATGATATTTTTACAGATGAGAAAAGTGATTTATTTTTTACGCAAGCAAAGTTTCTTGATATTCCTTCAAACGCAGAACTTAATTCTTACTTTCTTAAGTTCTTGGGTATAAGAAAGCAACCAAATAATGAGCAAGTTATCAATCACTTGCTAACTTGCTCTGATAAAGGAACTGGAATTAACTATGAAGTTTATAGATTTTTACGAGAACATATTAATGAGATAGATAGTACAAGTTTAAATAAATTAAGAGAAGAGAAAAGTATTTACTTAGGAAAGAAAGGTTATGTTTATCCCTATCAAGTTTTTTGGAATAATGTTCGCTTTCAACCCTATAGATTTTATCTAAATTCAAAGCTACGTCCTTGCGAAGCATTATTTAGTTTACTAAATGTTCATGAATCTCCAGATTCACGAGATGCAATTTCTGTTTTAGGAGAAATTAGTGATGAATACACCCGTCAAAAGCAAAATTTATCTGAAGCAGACCGTGAGATTATAATAGAGTGCTGGGACATTCTAGCAAAAGGATTAGAAAATAAAGAGATTAATCAAGCGGATGTAACAAACAAATTATCTAATAAGCGAGTAGTATTAACGGATAAAAATATTTTAAAAATGCCTCATGAAGCTTTTTTCAAAGACCGTCCAAATTTAGCTGATATGTTTCCAAGTCTTCAAGACAGTTTATTAACTAAATTAAAGTTTAAAAATCAATACAATGCGCTTAAAGCTGCTGGAGTATGTCCTTTAAGCCGAGTTGTAACAATTGACTTGATTAATAAAGATAGTTTGCAACCAATAGCTAACGATGATTTGTGTTCAAAAATTAGAGACAGGAAACATTTAATTAAGCGAGTTGTTATTGAAACCCACTTAGTTGATAATTTCTTAAATCATTTTTATATTTTTCAATCTCAAATAATCGAACTTCGTTATCGCCTTAATTTAAGTTCAGAAGAACAAACTGAGGAAGTATTAACCTATTTAGAAACAACTGGTAATCAATTTAACTTATATTATCGCCTCCAAAATAATGAAATTCCTTGGGCGCATATAGCCAGAGAAATTGCTTATGCACTTGACTTAGATGCGGAAACTGGACAAGTTGCTTCCGCACTCAAAGAAGTAATCAGCGCAGAGTCTTATAAAGCAGCTTCTGATATTCTAGATGCTCTCGGCTTTGCACCAGGGACTGAACCACCAAATACCACAGAATCTTCTCAATCTAATGCTCTCATTACCAAGGCTTCTGAATCAACTGAAATTAAAGAGGAGTTAATAGCGATTTCCGACATATCAAAAGCGTCTAACATGGCAAAAACTGACCCAGGTACAAGTGATGAAAAAATAGCACTAGAAATTGGTAGATGGGCTAAGGAAGAAGCAAAGAAATTTTATCGTAAACAATTTAATTGTGTTCTAAACCATACTAACGAAAATGGATTTTATTTTCTAGGTAATTGTCAAGGATTATCTGAGATTAAAGTACAAGTTAAAGCAATCACTTTTAACAGACCTAATATTAGGCTAACCATTTCCCAATGGACAGCTATGGTTGAAAATCAAGATAGCTATGAACTACTTATTATCAGCCATAATGAGCAAAAAATTCAGGAAATTATCCGAATTAGGAAAGCTTGGGAATCACTAGTTTATGCACTATCTCAATTAAAAACACAACATACTACTTCAGCATCCTATGGTACACAAGATATTGAGGCTTTAATTGGATTCCAACAAAACTCGAATTATAATGGTAATGATGTACTGTTAAACTGGCATCGGCTCATAACAGTTTTGCCTCAAGAGAATGTAACAAAGCACAGCTAGCTCTTCATAAAAAGGCTTCGCAATAATCAAAACGCCCAAAATCTTTGCAAATTCAATACTTTGGGTGTTTCTTAATTTTGTTCAAAGCCTAAAATAATAAATATCTTAATATAATACGACATGGTACGTATATAAACTTTAGACAACTAACAGAAAATATTACCCCATACTATAAGCGCGCGCTCTGGTTCACTATATATATAGACAGCAGGCGCCCTTGAACACAGACGCTCTGGTAGAGACGTTACATGTAACGTCTCTACACGTGCCGCAATATATACTTATATTGATAAGTAAACCTAATCACTTAGGTAAGAATTACTCACCCTAAGAAGTATTGTAACAAATTGTAAAGTGTCTTAATATATGGTTATAGACGCAGAAACGTCTGATACATACAACTTTTAACCGCACTTATAAAACAATGACAGCAACTTTACAACGTCGCGAAAGCGCCAACGTATGGGAGCAGTTCTGCCGTTGGATCGCTAGCACCGAAAACCGTTTATACATCGGTTGGTTTGGTGTATTGATGATTCCTACCCTCTTGGCAGCAACTATCTGCTTCATCATCGCATTTGTAGCAGCACCTCCAGTTGACATCGACGGTATCCGCGAACCAGTAGCTGGTTCATTAATGTACGGAAACAACATCATTTCTGGTGCAGTTGTTCCTTCCTCCAACGCAATCGGTTTACACTTCTACCCAATCTGGGAAGCAGCTTCCTTAGATGAGTGGTTGTACAACGGTGGTCCTTACCAGTTGGTAGTATTCCACTTCCTCATCGGCGTATTTTGCTACATGGGTCGTGAGTGGGAACTTTCATACCGCTTAGGTATGCGTCCTTGGATCTGTGTTGCTTACTCTGCACCAGTAGCAGCAGCAACCGCAGTATTCTTGATTTACCCAATCGGTCAAGGTTCATTCTCTGACGGTATGCCCTTGGGTATTTCTGGAACCTTCAACTTTATGTTGGTGTTCCAAGCAGAACATAACATCTTAATGCACCCCTTCCACCAACTAGGTGTAGCAGGTGTATTCGGTGGTAGCTTGTTCAGTGCTATGCACGGTTCACTCGTAACCTCTTCCTTAGTTCGTGAAACAACCGAAACCGAGAGCCAAAACTACGGTTACAAGTTTGGTCAAGAAGAAGAAACCTACAACATCGTTGCAGCACACGGTTACTTCGGTCGCTTAATCTTCCAATACGCTTCATTCAACAACAGCCGCAGCTTGCACTTCTTCTTAGCTGCATGGCCAGTAGTAGGAATCTGGTTTACCTCTTTAGGTATCTCCACAATGGCTTTCAACTTGAACGGTTTCAACTTCAACCAATCAGTAATTGACAGCCAAGGTCGCGTAATCAACACATGGGCAGACATCATTAACCGTGCAAACCTAGGTATGGAAGTAATGCACGAGCGCAACGCTCACAACTTCCCCTTAGACTTAGCATCTGGCGAAGCTGCTCCTGTAGCATTGTCGGCGCCTGCTATCAACGGCTAATAACTCATAAAACTGAATAAACCGAAAGCGTCCCTCCAACAGGGGCGCTTTTTGCTATGAATTTATAAGCAGAACTGGCGGGCTGGAGTAAACCTTTCAACTCATAAAGTACTAAAGTATTTTAAATGTTTTATTTTATACTAATTATTCTCAAAATTTGATAGTAGCTATATACGGTTATAACAACTAGGAGCAAGAGTTCCAGCTCTCTTATATCTTACGTAAAGCATTCCCATTAGTACTTTTTTATTTGTGAGTCCGGCGTATAGTTTTCTTAGTAATGGGGTCATCGTACCTCATATCTTGCACCTGGAAATTTGGATGTCAATTCCTTGACTCAGTAGCAAGTCTCTCATCTGTTCGATATGTTGTAAAAGAAGTAACACTACTAAATGGGGAAATATAGTTTGGAATGCAATTTCTGCTGCTTCACCCCAGTCAGGTAAGTCGCCGTTGGCGCCCGATGTCGATAAATAAGCCCAATGTGCCAAAACATAAGATATCAGGGACAACACTAACCAGCGATAAACCCCTAGGAGGGTTCCTTGTCCAAAGCGATGTAATCCAAAACGGTGTTTTGCGGTTTTAAACCAACCCTCTATCTGCCATCTTCGTTTACCCCACCAAGAAATAGTGCTTGCTTTGAGGGCTTTGGTTGAAATAACAAATCGTTTCTCATACTTACCGTCATGACGCTTAAAATAATACCAGGATATATAGACAGGAAATTTTAAACCCTGAAGGTAAAGTTGCTGTCCTCGTTTGTGTAATTGGGCGACACTGCGCCCATCAACTAACTTACGGGTACAAGCTATGCCAGCAATTATGTGAAATTTTTTCTCTCGAACACCGTGTATAAATTGGATACTGCCGAAGCCTGTATCTACTAAAACCATTACCTCTTTAAAGTGCTTGGTTAATTTTTTAGGTAAAGATTTAACCATTTTTAATCCTAATCTTGCTGGGGAAGTGGCGCCTTTCCCCCTCCAAACACGGAAGCTCCAGGGTATTCGCCACCGACCAACAACTAAGTACACCACAACCAAATGCATACCTCGTTTTCCGTGGTAAACGCTGATTAAGCTTTCAAGCCCCTTAAATTTTCCGGCTTTCTCCAAAGTTGTTAGGTCAATAATAACTTGTAAAAATGGTTGGCGCCCCAACGAACGCTCAGATAAAATCTCCTTAATAATACGGTTACGGGCAGTGCGAATCACACCTCTAGTTGACCAATTATAAACGTTGAGAAATCTGCTTAAGGCGCTAGCTGACTTACTTTTACTGTGTTGAGGTAGAGGATAACCTTGTGCCTCTAAAAACATCCCAAACATCGCTTCGAGATTTTCTTGTTGGTAGGTAGAAGGCATCAATGACAGCAAAGTGTAAACTAGATTTTGGGCGTGGGCAAGAATTGAAACCATATTTCTTGCTTATTCATATAAACTTCAACGCCCTTTTTCTCATGTTTTGGCGCCACAATGCAAATTAAATTCATTATCACTTACTGCTAACAGTATATTTGTATGTATTTTTCAATTCAATGGCGCCATTATCAAATGAAAATTCAGCTTTAAAATACGTATTAATATGGTGCCTCGTAGTCAAAAATATGTTCTTTCATACTTAGGTAATAAAATTATCTTTTGGTTATAGTTTTACCATCTCTAATTGGCTTTATACGGGTTTTTACGTTAGGTGCAAGATATGAGTTAAGAAAGCAAATAGTATTTTTGACAAGATGATGGTAAACAACTCAAAATAAAATGGCGTTCTGGTGTTAAATTAAAAATTTGATTAATACCATCTAAAATAAAAATGTGAACTCCTTGAAAACATTGAAATACCCATCTTAATGTAGGAGATAAGGTTAGCTTTCCTAATTGGTTCTTGATTCCGATTTTGATTCTTTTTAAGCTATTTCTTAGTTCCCTTTGACCAAGATTATAGACTAGTAAACATAAAGACATTAAAAATAGCATTGTTTCGATTCTTTCAGGGTTTTCAACGAAAAAACTATCAGCAAAAAATAAAGGGTCTTTTAGAAATCTAAATCCTCGCTCACAAGACTGTTGATTTTTATATGTTGTAATAATCTCTTCTGGTTTTAATTTTTCGTCGTCATTAACTATATTAGTTGCTAAAATAAATCTCCCGGCTTCTCTTCTTCGTATTTCTATCTCTTTTAATTTTTCATGACCTACACCCTCCATTTTATAAATAGTTTTATTATCTTTTGATTTACTTTCAGTCAGTTTAACTTCTTTAATTTCAAATAATTTCAAATGTTTGTTAACCCCTTTTAATTTATACCGCGCTTGCTCTGGAGTTTCAAAATCCTCTTTTTTCAAATCTTTGAGCAACTTTTCAACTTTACCTTTTTCTTTTTTTATCTTTTTATCTAGCTTTTCTAAATCGCTATTTCTTCTTTTTTGACTTTCTACTATTAGCCAAATTTGTTTAATACCACCATAATTCACTATTTCTTCTTTCCACTTGTATCCGTCTAAATTTTGATATGTTTTTTTTCCCTTTTTTTCTGTATCTATCTCTTCTATCTCTTCTATCTCCTCTACCTCTTTCATATCCTCTGTATTTACAGACTGAACTAATTCTTGTGCTTTCTTAATCGTCAGTGGTACTCGACTTATCCATTTTAAATGCTCAATTAATTGGAGATTCTCTTGACTATATAATGCGCTGTCACAAACCATAATACTGTCAAAAACTATTTGTTTTTTAAACTCTGTTAAAATTTTCCCAAATACTGCTTTATCTGCTTCATTCCCATCTCCTGCTCTCATTAATAATGGTATATCTCCATCACTACTCGTGATTAAATCTAAAACACATTGTTTTAAATCTGGTCTGTGGTCACGAGAATATCCTTTAGTTATAAATATTGGTCTTTCTTTATTACTTTCTTCTTGATTTTCTTGATTTATTTCGCTTTGATACTTCCCATGTAGATGAAATGATGTTGCATCTAAATGTGAATATTTTGTATCTATTTTAAACTTTTTAATTACTGACAATACAATCTCTATAAATAGATTATTTAATCCATATTTATATAAATCATCCATGACTCTTCCGATTTTATCGTCGTTAAGATAATCGCTTTTTACCTCTTCACCCAACAATATTTCAATTGCTTTATCATCAAAAAACTGCTTAAATAAATATAAAGGTCTTGATACAAATCCTAATCCATTGATTAAAATAGCTTTAACCAATATTCCTGCGGCAATCTTTTCACGAGAGTCTACTCCTAATTTTGAATTAATTGTTTCAACTATTCCTATTTCATCAATTAGTCCGGCTACGATTCCTAGGTGGTCGATATTCTTAATTTTTGCATCTGATGTTGGAGACATTTTTTACCTCTAAAATATTTTTGAGTTTTTTTGATTGTCTCACAAGTGTCCAGGCGCGCGTAAAGCAGACTAATAACTTATGTTTAGTTTTATAAAAAGCTCAAAATCAAGTATTCATAAGCTATTTAACCTATTAATTAGTTAGTAATATAAGTTTATTTATTAATATTTAATTACTAATATTTTGCATTTGTCAAATTTAATGTCATAATTTTAACTGCGTACAAGCCAAATTAAGTTTCAATACGTGTGTCAAATAAAATACACAGTCAATCGAGATGGTATCGATTCAATTTTCTGTTTTTGCAGTGCAGCTTCACACTACACAGACGCTATGCAAACACTTTTTGCTCATTATTTAAAACACTTCCATTACATAAGCTCCTTAAGAGTAGGCGCCACCAGTAATTATTTTTAGAAAATAGCGTTTTACGTAACATTACTATACTTGCATATAAAATTTATTGTTAACTATACTTAGTAGTTATTTTTTTATTACTGTTATATTTGTGCGCTTTTATTTTCTTTTTACGAGTTTTCCGGTTAGACGAAAAATATAAGCTTACTTGAACTATGTCAGTATTTATATTTACTCATAGCAGTCAGTACATATGTAGTATTTGATGCGACATTCTGAAGTGCGGAATGTGGGAT
>NZ_AP025023.1 GCF_019977735.1 Calothrix sp. PCC 7716
GCTTGCTATATCAATATATTCTTCTTCTGTTAGTTTTCTATCACTTGGATGGAAATTAATACTAGCATGGAATACAGGCACTTGTACAAAATCATTTTTTTTGACAAAGTACTCAAACTCGCTAGCTAGTTGAACGGGGTCGTACCCTGCCATATTGGTGTCTAATAAGTAAGCACCATCTTTAAAAGCAGCATACTTAATAGTTCCATAGGGACTACTCCCTTTATTTAAGTTAGCTATCATGTGCCGATATCTCGGATAAACCTAATAATTGTAATTGTACTTCTTTGATTTGGGACTGCAACTCTTTGATTAAAGCAGTGGGATTATCTGTAATTGGTAGCCCAATTTTTACTGCTTCATTGATTCTACGGGTAATTTGATTGAGATTAATACCTATTTTATTCAATTCAACGTAAGAAAGTTCGTTAACTGGTGGTGCTGGTAGCGTCACATAAATCTTGCCTCTTTCCACACAATCCCGAATAAATGGTGTGAGGGATTTATAACCAGCGTCTGACGCGCGCTTTTGCCATTCCTGCTTCTGTTCGCTGGTGAGTGGTAAGAGTATTTTAGTATCTTTCAAGGGCTTCGGTGATTGTTTGGGCGCCTTGTATACTTTTTTGGGTGTGGTTTTTGATTTCGGCATTGCTTATCGAGGGATTGGAGTGATTGGGGGGGATATCCAAAAGGGGGGCACTCCCCCCTTTGGCAAGCATTGTCGGGGCAACAATATAAAATATATTTTGAAAAATATATATACCCCGACATTGCTTGCACCTGGGAGGACTGCGGGTGACACGACAATTATAGTGCGGCGGGGGGACTGGGGTGGTACTTGTTGACTGAAAAGCGCGGACGGTGGACTGTGGGTATTTTTGATTGTCCAGGAGTTAGCAGTATTGATTATGGGGTGGTTGGCTTATATATGGCGGGTAATTGGTATTTATTGTGTTTGAAGGGGGTAATATTAAAACATCACCCATGATTTAATAGTTGTAAGGCTTTATTACTGCCAGTTATTATTTAGTATACTAGCTATTAATCACTAATAAATTAATTTGGTGTCTGTTTGTTTTATGAATTGAGTAATTATTATTCACTCGATTGTGGTGGTTAAGAAAGTGTGTCATGCTCCCAGAAGTATTTTATGTTGGTAAGTGAGGTATTTATAACCTGATTCAGGTTTATATAACTTGATTCAGGTTGTAATAGTTTGCCCGTGATAGTTGATTCGGGTTTTATCAGCTATTGATAAACACTATATACATTTTAAATAAATGGTGTGTATGCTCCTCTGACTGAATTATTTATGTGTAAGTTGATTCATCTTACCCAATATCTGGTGGTGATATTTGATTTTGGTTTGGTACTTTGGTCGGGTTATATCTGTTATATTAAAAAATCGATTGCAGCATCTGGTGATAAACCTTTTCAAAACCACCTACTTAAAAAAGCATTTACAGTACTGAAAGAGTAACTACCGCGCCAATTGTAAGGATATTTTTGTTTGCTCAACTACACGATTGCGGTTATTTATCGCGCCGAAGTTTAGGCGCGAAGACTATTATATTTAGATACGAATCTCGCTGCAAGATAAATAGAAAACCACTGGTTATAAAATAATTATATATTGTCATAAATGTCAGTGTTGCCAATAACTTTTGTTTAGATGCAACAATTATTATGCCGTATTAATAGTGTAATGATTGTATGTAAATTTAACTCTCCGAGAGCGAAATTGTTATGGAGGTTCTTTACGGCGCCTTTCCCAGTAGGGAATTGGTAGGTAGGGATTTTTTTTCCGCTAGCTTGATGGTGAACAAAAAATCCCTACCATTTCCCTACCAATAAAATCTATGTATGAAGATATAGAAGGCAAGTTATGGCACAGTGATGCTGCGACAACAACACAGTTTGTGTTGGTTGGCATGGGAAATTACAGACCAATTATTTTTGAAACATAGATTGAAAGAGTGGCGCCCGAAATTATTTTTTTTGGGGAGAGCGGGAGATGCACTTCGATTTGGGCAAATATAATTCATGACCAATTAGTGATAGAAGAGGGACTAAAGAGGGACTAAAGAGGGACTAATCGGGAGTCACCATCATTATTGATTAGTATTAATATACTGAAAAACCATGTTTTATCCCGATTGACTCCCTTTTTTATCCCTTTTTACTCCCTCTCCCAATTATTGAGTATTTATACTGTAAAAATATTCTCAAATGTATTATAAATGTAGTAAAAATGTAGTTAATTTAGATGGGCAACGCGCGCTCCTATACTGATTGAAACTCTCTTAAAAGGAATAAGAGCGTTTTCTGCTGTATTTCAACGTTTGTTAAACCTAACTGTCACCTAGGTTAAACCTAACTGTCACCTTACTTATTATTAATGGCAATGGCTTCTGGTGATTTAAAATGAAAAAAGTAATTAGATTTGCAGTTATTGGCTGTTTTGCTTGGATTTGGTGCCACCTAGGTTTAACTAAGGTGTCACTTAGGTTACATCAGTACAGGTTGGTTTGATAGTTAACTAACTTTGTACTTATAAATACGATTTATCGATAAATAAACCGTAGGAATAGATTTATGTAAAAGCTTAAACCCTCGGCAAGTGTGCTATTGATAAAAAAACATTTATAAAAAGGCGCGCTTCTTATTTTCGGAATCGGAATCGAGTTTAAAGGAATAAAGTTTTTAATTGGAGACAAAATGGAGCCAATTGGAGCCAACTTATAAGAAGACCTGATTGATTTTTCTGATGAATGAGCGTTTTGCTTGGCTCCAATTGACTCCACCCCAAAATAAAAATACTGATATCCTCAATCTGATTTTTTGAGGTATTTTGACCAAGACAATATAAGCCAAAAGAAGCCAAAAGAAGACTATATAAGTTTGGTTATTAGCAAAACTGATTGAAAATTATCGGGAAAGCTGGCTTATGTTGTCTTATGTTGTCTTATGTTGGTTTTACTCTGATTAGACGAATTTTTGTGAGTGCTGTGAGTCTAAAAAGCTTACGAAGCAATGCATTGCTCCCGTTGCTGTGGTTGCAATATTTATACGAGTATTATTTCCGGGGCACTCCGTCCTTTAAATTTGAAGCGTGGAGCTTGAAAAATCAAATGTGTAATAACTACACAATGCCCATTATTAAATGGTTGATTTGACACCAATTAATTAAAAAAATTACGAAGGTGTGGGCACCCAACTCAAGATGCTTTACAAGTATTATTAAAACTTATCTATATAAAGATTTGTAAAATAGCTAGTGATGAAAACAATGTTCGGAAAATTGTTTATAGCCGACGCTTTTGAATATACATTAGTCATGGCACCATAAAAAAAAGTAAAATGTGACACTAATGAAGCTAACAGCGACAAAGCCCGAACGTTAATGTACAGTTCATAAATCAAGTTGCGCTGACTTCATGGTATAGTCCGTCTTTTTCATCAAATCGCCAACCACGTTTTACACTGTCTTTGTCCCTTGTCCATGATTCAAACTCTTTGGCACTAAGGGTTGTACGTTTTTCAGTCAGTGTTGCAACGGTAGTACTAAGTCGAAAAGCCAGTTTTTTCTCGTCGTGGGGTTCAATTTTAATTGGTTGAGAATTTAATGGTTGAGAATAGCTTGATTTTCGTGACTTTGATGCATTTATACTACTTTGCAGCACTAGTAGCGCACCCTCGAATTTTGCAAGTTGATTGGTGACGGTAGAGAGTTTATTTTCTAATGCAATCAACCTACTTTCATGCTCAGGGTTGGCGCCAACATTTATATTTTGTTTCAGGCGCCAAAACTCTTCCTCTAATTCGTATAGACGTTTCTCTACACTTCCTTCTACACCGGGGACATCACCCAAGACATGATTTAATCCTTGTATTACGAGGTCGGTGGCAGTAGTATCAAGTTCGGCTGCTTTCTTACGAAGCGCGTCTGCTAAAGGTTTGGGCAATTTGAAGTTGATAGATTCACGTTCGACTTTTGCCATATCTACACCCACGTATATACCATGTTATACACTGTGTAGATTTTATAATAATTTGCGTGCTTACCGACAATTGAATTCACACCGTCAATGGAGCGCGCTCTCAACTGCCATAAGGCATATCCAGTAAATCAATTGCCCGTTTTTTAGCAGATTCTAATCGCCTATCATACTTAGAAGTAGTATCAATTGACGCATGACCCGCAAGTTTTTGCACTGTCACAATATCCACACCTGCATCCAATAAATTACCAATAAAAGTTCTTCTAAAATCGTGGGGGGTAAACGTATCCACCTTAGCACGTTCTCCCAGGCGCCGTAATGCTCGCAATATCCCCTGCTCGCTCATCCGCCTATGTATAATTTTCTGTCCCTTATCTAACGGGTAAAATAGTGGTCCCGGTTCCTTCCCCCTAATAACCAACCAATCTTGAACGACCTGCACGCCCAGTGGCGGTAAGTATACAATTCGCTCATTCTCCCCCTTAGCTTCCCGGATAGTCAGCGACCGACTGCGTGACTTAAAATCGCTCAAATCAAGATGCGTTACCTCACTGCGGCGCAATCCAACCGTCAAAACCGCTAGCAGTGCCGCATCTCTCGCCCCCAAATTCGAGTTATCTTTTAGACAATTATCCCACAGCGCAGAAATTTCTGATGCATCGAGCGCGCGTCCTTTGAGCAAACTTTTACCCCGCACTCCGGGGATATCAGCCGCCCTAGAATACTCCTCTATGGTCATCAACCCCAACCGCCAAGCTTCTTTTAGTGTCCGCCGCAACGCACACAACATTTTGTTAGCCATTGCCGGACTGTATTTTTCCATCAACACCGACCGTATTGCAGCCGTATGCTGGTATCTTAGTTTTGACCAATCAAGCGTTACTGCATCACAGGCGCCATTGGATACGAGTAGAGCAATAATATTGAGTGCTTCGCGCATAGTCCTTCGGGAACCAAAACCCAAAGAACGCAAGTAAACTTCAGCTGGGTGAAGGGTTAGCGGTACAGGTTGAGTTAACGCCAGCGATTCAGGGGAGAAATTGGATGCGGTTGTATTTGTGGTCACAAGGGCGCGAGGGGCAAGAAAAAGAATTTTTTACTGATTGTTTGACTTTATTAAAAATTGTTGAACTTTTTTATCCCGAGGTTTATTGATTTAATCCCACTGAATATTACCGTATAATGGGTTGCGAGAATTGGCTTTCTCTACACCCATTAGGCTTAAGGGGTACATTTTACCCCAAATCTTTACCAATCTTGCAAGTACCGAGTCATCGCCTTAGCCCGACGCTGAATACCTGCGGATCGACGCTCTTGTTTACGTGCAGTGGCTATGGATAATACCTGTTGCATAAATTCTTGATTTTCCATACACACCAAATACGCAGCTTCGAGAAAAGTTTCCTTGCTGATATTTTCAATAGTGCATAGTGATTTCAGCCCTTTGTCCACCTTGTCGTCAACCCGTAATGTAAATGTCGCAAGTTTCGAGGAGATAGTTGTTGCTACGTCGGGTTGGGGTTCTCTTGAAAGCGCCGAGTCTTCTTTACTTACCTCAAGAGAAATAGTTGGTGGCGTGCTGTTAAATTCGTTACTATGTTCAGTTGGTTGTGTTTTGATTACCCTTGTATCTCTAGTCGGGACAGTGGCTCGTGCCCTTTGTTTTAACAACCGACTGTTCGCGTCACTTCGCTCTGCGGATTCTTCGATAGCCATTTTGTCTTTAATACCTCAATAATTTTTATAAACGGTAATTCCAAATCGGGATATCCCAATTCTTCAAGAGTTTTGCCATTATCTATAGCTTGTTTGTAGCGTTCACTTTCCAGTATGGAAGGGACGATGAATGCATCAACCGCTACTTCCTTCATATCCTTAATACTGATTTCACTTCGCTTGGCTTGAGTACGTCCTACCCATTTATCGCGGAAAGGAATTATCCCTAATATCGAACCAACAAAAGCATCCACCGATTTTAGTTCTTCTACTAATTGCAGTGTACGTACCAACGAATGCAATCCCTTGGAAGAAGCTTCGGCGGGAATCAATAATTCATCAGCAGCGACAACCGCTGTTAAGCAAATTTGTGTTCGTTGTGGTGGGGAATCAACAATACAAACATCAAACAATTCTTTGACTTGTTTTAATCGCCTTGATAATGTCAGTTCACCCATTGCGGTAGACGACAAATATTCTTGAACAACTTCGAGTCCATCATCACTGGGAATTATCCACAGGTTGGAAAAACTCGATTCATAAATTCCATCAAGAACCGTTACTTGTTTTTTGAGGACTTCGAGCAGGGTTGGTTGGTTGGGTTCAACTTCGTGTCCTAAGTAAAAAGTCAAACTTGACTGGGGGTCGGCATCAACCATTAAAACTTTGTAGCCCGAACGAGCTAAAGCCAAGCCCAAGAAGAAACAACTCGTTGTCTTGCCCTGCCCACCGGCTAATGATGCAGCAGTGATTGTTAGCACTATTTAATACATTGAAATAACAAAAACATAATACAACAAAGCTGTAATGAAATAAACACATCATGATATCAAGAAATAATGCAACAAAGAAGTAATGCAACAAAGAAGTAATGCAACAATTAACTGAAATGATGGTGCCGCCTACTGTACGGGCAGTTGGGGCAATTGTATTGTCTGGGCGCCTCAATACGCATCAACATCTCGGAATCATTAAATGCAACTTTTAGGTAATGCGGTGACCGCAGAGCGCGCGCAACAGGTTTACACGACAAAAGACTGCGAAAAATTACATCAATATTCGTACTATATCTATATATAGATGGTCTTTAATCAACCAATTCGGGCACCTTACCAAACCTGTTTTCGCCCGACCGACAGGGAGTGGCGGGAACAGGTAGCGCGGCTTTTTGCCGCTCCCCACAACAATTATTTTTCCATTCCATTCTAGGCACTCCCCGCGATAAAGCAACCAGCTTCTAATGCAGCAAAGATTTAATGTAACCAAAAGGTAATGCAGTAAATAAATTGCTTCGGGTAGCACCGTCCTTAAAACGGTTTGTATTTGAACTACCTAACATTCTTCAAACTTTCCACACTACTGCTGAACATGTCAGCAAATATACTCATCACTGTTCTATCCCTAATCTTGATATTGGTATTAATTCCCATCCCCGACTGCAACGCGATATTACGTCCATTTACGTTTAGCTGCTGACTATCGAGTTCCACCTTCGCAGGGAATCTGTAGAATGGGTATATTTGGTCGGGTGGTAGTGCATCCGAACCTATCGACACCAGCTTACCTTTGATATCTCCAAATTCACTAAATGGGAACGAGTCAATACGCACATCAACAGTCATTCCCTCTTTAACAAACCCAATATCTTTGTTGGTGATATAAACTTTAGCAATTAGTTTATCGGTGGGGACTATCTTTAATATTGGTTCGGTTGATGATGCAACAAACCCTGGTGTGTGTGCTTTTAATTCAAATACCTTACCAGCAACAGGCGCCTTAATCTCCTGATACTTCAAATTCATCTTAGTTTGACTAATCTGGGAGTCAGTTTCAGCAATTTTTTTATTATTTTCGACAATTGCTTTCGTTAATTGACTATCAATTTCTGCAATGCGTTTATTATTATCAGCTATTTTATCAAGCCAATCTTTACGAGAAACTGCAACAGTATTCTGTAATTTAGCTTGTCCACCTGCTATTTCTGCTCTAATACGCGCTTTTTCTTGTGTTAATTGGTCAAGCTGGGATTGTGCATTACGTACCTCTTCTTGTTGTTTAAGTAATTGAATCTGGGATATTGCCCCCTGTTTTGCTAATCCAGTAATATTATTAAGAATACCCTGATTCATTTTAAGGGTATCTTTGGTTGAGGCAATTTTAATATCTGTTTGTTCAACTTGGCGTTTGAGTTGTTCAATTTCTGATTGTGATGCAGTAACGCGCGCATCTAGTTCAATTTGATTCGATGCAATTCTTTCTCGTTGGTCAATAGATAGTTTACCTGTGGAACCACCATCAAAGTGGGTACGATACATTTGATTTTCTGCCACCAATGCTGCACGACTTTTAGTTAAGTCTATCATTGATGCAGGTACTTGTAATGAGGTAACATCAAAAAGAGCGCCGCGTAATTGTGAAGTATAAAAGTTATTTTCCTGTACAAGAGAAGCACGAACTTTTTGTAATGATTCTAGTTGAGCTTTGGCGGTAGTATTATCAAAAGTAATGAGGCGTTCTCCCTCTTTTACTACAGTACCATCTTTAACGTGAATATCTTTGACTACTCCACCCACTGGTGCTTGTACATCTTTAGTGGCGCCGCTTGCTTCGAGTTTACCAGTTGCGGATACAGCTTCCTCGATTTTAGCAATGTTAGCCCAAATAATTGTACCAGTAGTAGCCAACATCAATCCCCATAATATTGCCCTTGACCACTTTCTTGGTTGTTTTAATATTACTGGTTGTTCAAACTTGGGAATATATCTAGGTGCATGGTTAGGTGGTTTGGGTTGAATTTCTTCTGATGGTTGTGATACAAGCTTTTCTAATTGTTCTCTTGAAACTGCCGATGGTATTTGAGGTTTTCCATTATCGTTATGACCATTACCATTATCAGAATAGCTGCCATTACCATTATTATTATTCATATGTTTTTAGCGATTAGCTGTTAGCTGTTAGCTTGAAAGTAAATATTTGAGATTAAATTCAATAAACAATATGTTTGATATATTGCTTATCAATGAAATTATTAGTATAATTATATTGAATCAATTACCTAATAATATTGCTGCATAATTGTTTGTATGAAAGATTTTAAAGACTTAAAGGTTTGGCAAAAAAGTCATAAACTAGTTCTCAGTGTGTATGAAGTAACCGCCAATTTTCCAAAATATGAATTATACGGTTTAACTAGTCAAATGCGACGTGCATCCGCCTCTATTCCTACTAATATAGCTGAAGGCTGTGGGAGGGGAAGTGATGCCGATTTTGCTCGCTTTCTTCAAATGGCGATGGGGTCGGGTAGCGAATTGGAATATCAACTTATACTTGTACATGATTTAGGTTTTATTGATAAACTACAATACGATAAATTGAGTAATGAACTAATCGAAACTAAGCGTATGCTTAATTCTTTTCTTCAAACACTTAAAGGAAATCCAACACAGCAAAAAGCTAAAAGCTAATTGCTAAAAGCTAGCCGCCAGATGCTTCCTGCTGTTGGTACAGGCAATAATAAAGACCTTTCATTGCCATTAGTTCATTGTGTGTACCTTGCTCTGCTACCTTCCCTTGACTCATCATCAGAATAATGTCAGCATTTTTAATAGTTGCGAGACGGTGCGTAATGAATAGTACTGTCCGACCTTTAAATACAGCTTGTAGGTTTGAACAAACTTGTCGTTCGGTAGCATAATCAAGTGCGCTGGTTGCTTCGTCCATAATTAATAAGGGTGGATTTTGCAGTACCGTGCGCGCGATTGCCATTCTTTGCCGTTGTCCACCAGATAATGCTGAACCTCTTTCACCAACGCGCGTGTTATAACCGTTGGGCAGGTTCATGATAAAGTCGTGGGCACAAGCAATTTTGGCTGCTTCCACTATTTCTTCTGGGGTAGCATCGGGCATTGTTAAAGCGATATTTTCCTGTACGGTACAGTCAAATAAGAGAGTATCTTGCAGTACCATCCCAATTTGTTGACGCAGCGAGTACAATTCAACTTTGCTAATGTCGTACCCATCGATGAGAATTCTTCCTGCATCGAGTTCGTATAGTCGGGGAATTAGTTTAGTAAGAGTACTTTTTCCGGCGCCACTTTGTCCCACAACACCAACAAACGCACCCTTGGGAATTTCTATTGATACACTATTTAATTGTGGGTTGGGGGATTTAGCAAATGAGAAGGTGACGTTTTCATATTTGACTTGTCCTTTAATTGCTGGCATTGGTATATTATTTCTACCAGCTAGTTCGCTTTCTTGGGGGGTGTCTAATATATCAGCTAATCGTTCCAATGATAATGCAGTTTCTTGGAAGTTCTGCCACAGTTGGATTAATCGTAATAGTGGACTAGTTACATAACCAGCGATAATTCTAAATGCGATTAATTCCCCTAGCGTGATTTCTTGTTGCAAAACAAGATAGGCGCCTACCCATAATAATAGTAAGCTGGATAATTTGTTGAGGAAGTTAGATAATGAACCTGCTGTATTGGATGTGAGTACATTATCAAAACTGGCACTGATATATTTACCATAGCGTTTTTGCCACTGCCACCTTGAATTTAGTTCAATATTCTGTGCTTTGACTGTTTGGATACCAGATACTACTTCAACTAAATAGGATTGAGTTTCCGCATTACGTTCAGCTTTAGTACGAGTTTGATTGCGAATAATTGGAGCAAATATAAACGTCAATAAAGCGAATAATGGTACAGTTGCTAATGCTACAATTGTGAGTAACCAACTGTAAAATATCATCACTACAATATAGATTACCGAGAATATAGCATCCAACACGACAGTGAGTGCTGTACCTGTGAGGAATGAGCGTATATTCTCTAATTCGTTAATCCTTGATGATATTTCTCCTACTGGACGCTTTTCAAAGTAGCGTAGCGGTAATCTTAACAAGTGGTCGATAACTTCACTACCTAACGATAAATCAATCCGGTTGGTAGTATCTACAAATAAATTAGTACGCAACCAAGTGATTACCCCTTCAATGATTGCCATTGCTATCAACACAAATCCCAACACGTTGAGTGTGTTGACACCATTTTGGATAATTACTTTATCAATAATTACTTGAGTAACGAGTGGGTTAGCAAGTCCTAATAATTGTACAAATAATGATGCAATAAATACTTCGATTAATACAGTTTTATGTTTCTTGATTGCCGGGAGAAACCAACTTAGATTAAATCGCTTCTTGGGTGTTTCTGGTGTTGATTGTACAAGGAGTACTTGTCCTTCTTCACCCCAGATATCGATAAAAGCAGCAGGCTTTTTACGAACGATACCCTGTTCGGGGATAGCGAGTACTAATTCTTTTTCGGTAGCATGGTAAAGAATTGCAAAAGTGTCTTGCCAAGGAATTAATACTGGTGTAGGTAATTTAGATACTGCAACTGCTGGTACTTCTACTAGTTGTACTTTCAACCCCATCAATTCGGCAATGGCGCCACACAATTCAATTGATATTTTACCAGTTCGTTGATAATTACTATCGAGCGCGCGTTTGAGTACATCTCGCTTATATGGAATGTTAAAAAATATTGCTAACATTTTGAAAATAGCGAGTATTGCATCAACTGGTCCTCGACCATGAATGTAGGGATATTTAGTTTGTTGCTTGTTGCTTGATTCTTCTGCTACTTCTGGTTTTTCTGGTGCAAAAGGTACACTATCATAATGATTAGAAGAGGAGGGGGAGAGTGGGAGAGTGGGAGAGTGGGGGATTTCTGAAAATGATAATGTGGGGTCGGTAAACCCGATAAGACGTAATCCCTTGGGATTTTCTACTTTAATATAAGTTGTTGATTCGTCCTTGCTCTGATTCCCCCCCTCTCCCCCTCTCCCTATCCCCCCCTCCAAGGAGAGGACGCTACCAACAGGATAGTTACTACCTTCACTGCTAACGAACCATAGTAGATTTGGGTCGATTTGATTTAGTGGGGTTTTACCTGATGGTAAGTTTAGGATGGTAGCATGATTTAATGCTTTGGTTGCTAATTCTTTTAAGTCATGAACAACCTTACCCCGGCGATTAAGTTCGGCGCCTATTAAGTCGAATATTTCTATTAAATTTATTTGGTTACGGAAGTATGTAGCTATGTGGGGCTGTTTATTTAATAATTCAATAAAATCAGATACTTTGAGAGTGAGGCAGACTGATTCACCTGATGAAATGGCAGTTTCACATGCTACATTTCTGATAATACTAGTTACACCAATTATTGCACCTGATTTGAGTCGAGACAATGTTTGTGGCGCCTCTATACTGGGTGCATATCCCAATAAGCGTGCTTTTCCTGAAAATAAAATAGCTATTCGTGCAGGCAGGTTATCTTTAACTAAAATGGCTTGCCCCATCCGATAGCGTAGTGGTTCAATTAAATTTACAATTAGCTCAAGTACCGTTGGTTCGAGCTTGTCAAACGGTGGGATTTTGGCTAGGAATTCGTAGTAGATGCTAGTACTAATTGTCATGACATTACTAAAGCTGGTGTTGATGATGGAATAGCGGGATTGTCATTAACAAGAGAAATTGGTGTTTGTTGAATTTGTTCAGCTAACCACTGTTCAAATAAATGGTTGAGGAGTGTGGCTTTCATTGCATCATCTAGCTGTGCTGGAATTAATTTTTCTAGGCGTACAATTACGTACCAGTTTTCCAGTTTCATTGGTGGTAACACTTGTCCTGGTTTAGATGTACCCAATTTCTGTGCTATGGCTGGATGGGCTTGGGATATTGGGACAGGACCAATCAATCCACCTGTTTGTGCTTCTTGCCCAAGTGAATATTCTTTTGCACAGTCAGCGAATGTGGAGTCTCCATCTTGAATGCGGAAGAATAACTCTTGTGCAATCTCAAAGTTGTCACTGCGGAGAAGAGAGTATACAACTTTATCAAGCTGGGATTTACATTGGAGGAAATATTGTTCGAGCTTGTTACCCCAAGTTGCTTGCTTAAATTTTTCTACCCGCAATTCCCTTGTGGCGATGGCTTCTAATTGTTGAGGCGTGATACAAAGTTGTTGTTGTGCCGCTGTTATAGCTTCAGTTGTAGTAAGCTTGTGATGTTGAAAAAATTGTTCTATTGTTGTGGCTTTCTCTTCGGGAGTTAATTCGATGGTCGCAATAGCTTCATCGATAATTACTTCACGTTGGAGTACATGTAATATTTTATGCCCAGCAAGTAATTGCGGTAATTCTGCTGGTTGTATCTTTTTATTGCCAATTTGGATAACGGAAGCCATAGCGAGTGGTAAAGCACCTTGTTCGGTAGGAAGTTAGCGGTTAGCTAATAGCTAATAGCCAATAGCTTCTTAACCTCCCGCATCATGGCTCAAGTAAAGTATTAATGGCAACAGCGACCATACTTATTTAAGTAGTGAGGATAACTTTAGTATTTGCGTGTTAATACAGGAACTAAACTTTTAATTAAAAGCAAGAATACTAGTCTTCGATTAATTAATTGAAGACTAGCATTCTTGCTACTTGGCGTTGTAATGCTTGTTTATTTGCCTTGATTCAATGGAACGCGCACTTGTGTGGTAGAGATAGTAACGTTACCAGCGCTATCGGTTGCACTGTAGGTCAAGGTGTAGATACGAGCGCTACCATTGCCTGAACGTTCCGCGCGTAGGAAGATGCGTCCATCTGGTCTAATTTCGATATCACCAGTGGTATTGCCATCACCTGAACCATTAGTAGGTTCGTTGCTAGTAATTGATAGGAGTCGAACGGTGGGGTTAGCATCAAAGTCATCGCGAACATTGACGTTAACCTTAACTTCAACCATTTTGTGGTTAGGTGGCCACAATTCGCCAGGTACGGCAGCAACAGTCAATGTTGGCGACTCATCATCATCGATAATGGTACCTACACCTTGATTATCAGTAATGTTGGCGTTGATGGCTTCGCTGAGGTTGATGAAGAAGTTTTCGTTCTGTTCGTCTAATCTATCACCAATTATTTGTACTGATACTGTTTTGGTGGTTTCCCCGGCTGCGAAGGTGAGGATACCGTTTGTTGCTGTATAATCACTTCCGGCTGTTGCAGTGCCGTTGGCGGTAGCATATTTGACGCTGATTGGTTTTTGGCTTGGCGCCGAGAGGCTAACGGTAAAGTTGAGTATTTGTGTACCGTTATGTCCTTCGGTAATGGTTCTATCGTTGATTGTAATGGCTGGTGGTGCGTCGTTATCAATGATAGTAGTCATACCAGACGCTTTTGTGATGGTAGCGTTGGTGGCGCCATCTAGTTTCAGGGAGAAGTTTTCGTCAAACTCGTCGATGCTATCACCAAGTACTTGGACTGTTATTGTTTTGGTGGTTTCTCCTGGTGTAAAGGTCAATTTACCGTTAGTTGCGATGTAGTCAGTACCCGCAGTCGCAGTACCATCGACCGTAGTGTAATCTACTGTGACTGGTTTACCGGAAGCTGTGTTGAGACTGACAGTGTAGGTTACAGCCATCATGCCGTTGTCGCCTTCGGTGATAGTTCTATCGTTAATTGTGAGTGTCGGCGCCTCATCGTTATCTAAGATTGTACCTACACCACTAGTAGGAGCGATAGTAGCATTTGTTGAATCGCTCAAGTTGAGGAAGAAGGTTTCGTCAAACTCGTCCAAGGTATCGCCAAGTATCTGTACTGTAACAGTTTTGGTTGTCTCACCTGGAGCAAAAGTGATGGCGCCACTTGTTGCAGTGTAGTCAGTACCAGCGATTGCTGTACCATCGGCTGTTGCATATTTAACTGAGATTGGTTTAGCGCTGGCTGCTGACAAGCTAACGGTAAAGGTGGCAATTTGTGTGCCGTTATCCCCTTCAGTAATCGTTCTATCGTTAATTGCGAGCGTCGGCGCCTCATCGTTATCTACGATAGTGCCTATACCAGTTGTCGTGGCGATAGTAGCATTCGTTGCATCGCTCAAATTGAGGAAGAAGGTTTCGTCAAATTCGTCTAATGTGTCACCAAGCACCTGTACTGCGATGGTTTTGGTTGTTTCACCAGGGGCAAATGTAACTGTACCGTTAGTGGCGATGTAGTCAGAACCCGCAGTTGCTGTACCATCGGCAGTAGCGTATTTAACGCTGATTGGTTTGCCACTTGGTGCAGAAAGATTAACGGTGTAAGTGATGATTGATGTGCCGTTATCCCCTTCGGTTATAGTTCTATCGTTAATTGCGAGTGTTGGCGCCTCGTCGTTATCTAAGATTGTACCTACACCAGTAGTCTTATCGATAGTAGCGTTTGTTGCATCGCTTAGGTTGAGGAAGAAGGTTTCATCAAACTCATCTAATGTGTCGCCAAGTACCTGTACTGTAACAGTTTTGCTTATTTCACCTGGGGCAAAAGTAATGGCGCCAATTGTTGCTGTGTAGTCAGTACCAGCAAGTGCCGTACTATCAGCAGTAGCATATTTAACAGTAATTGGTTTAGCGCTGGCTGCTGATAAGCTAACTGTGAAGGTAGCAATTTGTGTACCGTTATCGCCTTCGGTAATGGTTCTATCACTTATAGCGAGTGTTGGCGCCTCATCGTTATCTAAGATAGTACCTACACCAGTCGTTTTAGCGATAGTAGCATTTGTTGCATCACTCAAGTTGAGGAAGAAGGTTTCATCAAATTCGTCTATGGTATCGCCAATTAGTTGTACAGTTATAGTCTTGCTGATTTCCCCACTTGCGAAGGTAATTGTACCGTTGGTGGCGGTATAATCGCTGCCTGAAGTTGCTGTACCATCTGCGGTAGAGTAGTTGGCGGTTACGGTACGTAAGCTAGCTTCACTCAAGCTGGCAGTAAATACAGCGTATTTGTAACCGTTGTCTCCTTCGATAATTGAGATATCGCCTGCGGTCATTGTGGGTGGTTTCTTCACCGTGACGTTCATTGTGTCGTTGGAAACGGCGCCCGAATTATCTGTAATGGTGAGGGTAACAGTGTATTCGCCATCTAGTGTGTATGTATGAGATGGGTTGAGGACACCTGTTACGGTGTTACCATCACCAAAGTTCCACTCGATTGTGTGGGTATCTAATATACCTGGGTCGGTAAATTGTCCGTCGAAGACCACTAGCTCGTTTTGGTACATGATTTGATTTGCACCAGCGTCTACTGTGGCTGCGACGTTACTCACCTTTGTGGTCAGGGTTTGAGTTGTGGAGGCGCCGAAGTCGTCAGTAACAGTAAGGGTAACTGTATAATTACCATTGTCTAGGAATGTGTGGTTAACATTTTTACCTTGCACAGGGTCGGAACCATCACCGAAGTTCCAAGTGTAGGTCAATGTGTCGTTACCTGGGTCAATTGCCTCTGCGCTAAATGTTGCTGGTGTACCTTCTTCTACTTCGGTTGTACCCGTGAGTTGGGTAATTGTTGGTGCGACGTTGTTGACAGTGACAGTAAGGGTATCGGTCTCTGAAGCACCTGCATTATCAGTAACGGTCATGGTGACGGTGTAGATACCGTTATTGCCGTAGGTGTGAGTTGGGTTGAGTACGTTGGTTGCAGTTGTACCATCACCGAAGTCCCATTCGATTGTATGGGTATCAAGGATACCTGGGTCAGTATAGGCGCCGTTGAAGGTTATTGTTTGCCCTTCATTAGCAGTGGAGTCAGTACCAGCATTGACTATAGGAGCAACGTTGTTGACCTTGACATTGAGGGTTTGTACTGACGCGGCACCATCGGAGTCGGTAACAGTGAGGGTGACAGTATAGGCGCCATTGTCAGCAAAGATATGGCTGACATCTTTACCAGAAACTGGGTTAGAACCATCGCCAAAGTTCCAGGTATAGGTGAGAGTGTCGTTTCCTGGGTCGGTTGCGGTGGCACTAAAGTTAGCTGTTGCCCCTTCGTTGACTGTGATATCGCCGTTGATGGTGTTGATAGTTGGGGCGATATTGTTAACAGTAACGGTAATCGTGTCGTTGCTTATACCTCCTGAATTATCAGTAATGGTGAGTTTAGCGGTATAAGTGCCATTGTTGGCGTAAATGTGGGTTGGTGTGAGAGTACCGCTTGTGGTATTACCATCTCCAAAGTCCCAAGTAATGGTGTGGGTGTCTAATATACCAGGGTCGGTGAAGGCGCCGTTGAATGTTACGCTTTGTCCTTCAAAAACAGTTTGGTCACTGCCTGCATCAACGACTGGCGCCACGTTATTAACTGTGACTAAGAAGGTTTGGAAGCTGTTTACACCTTTGCTGTCGGTAACGGTGAGGGTTGCAGTGTAGGCGCCGTTATCTATATATATATGGTTGACTGTTTGACCTGTAACAATTTCACTACCATCACCAAAGTTCCAGATGTAGGTGAGGGTGTCACCTGGGTCAGTAGCACTAGCAGTAAAGCTGGTTTGTGTACCTTCGGTTGTGGTGGTATCACCTGTAATAGCCGTTATGGTTGGGGCAATATTATTTACCGTGATATTGACAGTTGCTTCGTTGGATGTTAATCCGTCTCCATCTTTAACTGTGTAGGTAAAGGTGTCAGTTCCAACAAATATGGTGTTGGGGGTATATGTAATTGTACCGTCTGGGTTGAGTATGATTGTACCGTTGGTTGGGTTGGTACTGATTGCTAGGGTTGTGGGGTTAATGGTTGTTCCTATATCGTTGGCAATTGGGTTAATAATTACTGGTTTGGTTTGGTCGGTGCTTGCTGTGTCGTTATTCGCAACTGGTGCTATTAAGTCATTATTCAGTAGCATTACGTTGTCGAGGACAACTTTAGCATCTTTTGCTCCGAAACCGAGTAAATCAAAGTAGAGAGTTGCTGCTGTACCTGCTTGTACACCTGTTAGGTCAACTCTAAATGTAAGTGGTTGGCTGAGGGCGAGAGCGTTATTTTGGGTGGTGTTAACTAGCCTTACTTTGCTGCTGGTATAAGCTGTGCCGTCGTGTTGGATGTTGAGTAAGGAGTCAGTTTTGGTTAGTCCACTGACTGTATCGATGAGAGATTGTTTGGTTAGTGCGTTGAGTAATGCGACCTCGAATGCATCACCAGGCGCCTGTTGACTATCCTTACCTAATGTGGTGTTCTTGAGAGTGAATTGTAAGTATTTGGCACCTTCTGGAATAATAAACGATTGAGAGAAGTTGCTATTGAACGGCGAGTCTTCGGTAAGGACTGCTTCTTTATTTAAGATAGTAGCGGCACCACGGGTTGACCAACCAAATTCGGGCTTACTTCTATCTGTTTCGTCGAAGTTACCGTTGGTAATTTCTGCAAGCAGTATTGAAGTTAATGGTGCTTTTAGTTGTGCTATACTGCTTGACGCAACCGTGGTATTACGGACGGCGTTAATCATTTGTAGGTTTAACCACGACGGTAGCTTACGCACACCTGGAGCAAGCGTATTGTTCATCAGGTCGTAGGCATGTACCTTCGAGTCGAGGTGGCTACCATCAGTCGTTAGGGTTGCTGTGAAGTCGGCACCGACGAATGTTCGTTTGCCGTTGATGGTTTGGACGTACTTGTCGAAGCCTGGGTTGCCATTGATGATGCCTACCAAGTGTCCCATCTCGTGCAGGACGGTGGTTAGTAGGTCGTACTTGCCTGCTGCGGCGCCTGTGGTCGCGCGGAATGCTGTGTCGGTTAGGGTTTGGGAGAATTCGGTGTTGTCGAATGGGGTAGTATCGATGAACCAGCCTACGCCGTTAGCATCGTTGTCGATGAGGAGAGTGCCGCCGTTCGGGCGCCCGTATTGATCGAATTTGGTGATTTGGGCTTCTGCTAGTTGTCCTGTGGGGAGGTCGGCGATTTGGAAGGTTAGGTCGAATGGGTTGGTGGAGTCGAAGAGAGTAGACCAAAGGGTAGGTGAGTTATCTTTGAATGTGTTGCTTGATGCTAAAGACAAATTATGGACATTGAAGAATTGTTGGAAAGGTATGCTGCTGGAGAAAGAAACTTTGCTTTTCGTGTCAATTGCAACAGAACTGGTTTGTTCTTGAGAAGTGTTGACCTGAGCGAAGCTGATCTTAGTGGTATCAACTTGGAAGGAGCCTTTTTGGAAGCCGCTAACTTGAGAAATACCAATCTCAGTGGGGCTAATCTTAAAGGAGTCAACATGTATGGGAGTGATTTGACTGGAGCCATTTTTAATGGTGCTGATTTGAGTGGGGCTGAAGGAAGTGAGGCTAACTTCTGCGGTACTTTCTTTGTCAGAGCTAACCTGAGCGGGGTTGAAATGAACCAATGTGCTTTTGATGGTGCTAATTTCAGCCACGCCAATCTCAGGGATGCTATCGTGAACGACTCCTTTTTTAACGGCGCTAATTTCAGCAATGCCGATTTGCGAAATGTCGAGGGCTTTTATAACATTTGTGAGGCTATTTTCAGTAATACTATCATGGAAGATGGAAGTATTTGGTACGAAAGTATTGGATATTGAAGACCATGCAATGTTGCTGCCCGCATATATTTCGTTCTTTTGGGAACCCAAAAATTCGTCTGCCAAAAGAGGAACACCATCAGGCATATTTGTTGGTTCAAGTTTGTCTTCATTGTCTTTGATATCAGTTTGAGTTGCTGTAGGAAGATATGAGAAGAAATCATAGCCTGTTCTACTTTCGATAAAATTTACAGATTTTATATACACGTAGTTGCCTGAAGAGTCTTTCTTTCTCCAATTCGACTCACTGTTTATATCATCATAAAGTTTAAGACCATCTGGATCTGGCAGAACTTCCGGCGCAGTATTTGGCATCCAAAAGCCAATAGCATATGCGTTATCTTTTGTGATTTGCTCTGGTTTTAAACCCGGTTGGTTAACTACTAAAATTACTTGCCATAAAAATTCAGGTATCTTGATAGATGTTTGGTTAGAAAGAGGGTCAGTTCCTGCTGTTCCCTTCGCTGTAAGCTCAACATCTTTTACCCCATGAGTTCCTGCAACGACGAAAACCTCTTTGTTGCTTAATATTGGATTCTTTACATTGCCTGATAATATAAAACTTTTGACATAGCCTTCAAATCCTACCCAAACTCCATTATTGCTAAGTCTCGTTTGTGGCACGATATTAGATAAATGATTAACAGCTATATTATCTTTCCAGTTTCTATCTCTATCTCCAGTAGGCACTAAATGCCCTAATGCATAATCTACTTTCTTGCCATTTTCAACAAAAGAAATATTTTTACCACTTTCATTTAGATAATCTTTCTTTTGAACTTGGTAAAACTCACTTGGGAGAGTTTTATCTACTTGATAATTGCGCTTATTGCTTAGAGAAAAACCACCATCAGCAGGCCATATCAAGTCTTTTGTAATTTGCCAACTAGCCCAATTAGCAGTATTAGTGACGCTGTTATATGACAGTGCATACTGCGGTCTTTCAATTAAAAAGTTATCTCTATAAGTATTTAAAACTTCTTTTGAATAACCATCTTTCGGGTCAGCATATCTTGCATTACTTGGATTACCAAACCTTAGATTAGTGCTTTGGAAGGCAATATTATCTATATAAAAAGTTTCACCATCATAGTCTAAAAGTTCAAAAATTGGTTTGATAATCTTACCTCTGAGCTTTTCTGGCACTTGAATATGGAATGTTTCAAAGCCACTAGGAGCAAAATCTAGTTGTCGAGAAACAACCTGATAATCATATGATAAAGGAGTTTGTTTATTTGTTAGTTCTAGTTCTTTAAGAAAAATTGTGTCCGTTACTTTGTTATCAGGATTAGCTGTATCTTGTAGAGTTATCTTGAGTTTTCCTTGACTCTTACCGAGAGACTTAGGCGCAAAGAGGTCAAATCGGAAAACACCCCAACCAGGCTCTGGTTTTTGATTAGCTTCAAATGGGTCATTATTTTTAATACCATCAGAGCCTCCTAATTTCAAAACTTTATCTGAATTTATTCTTTCTTCGATAGTTAGAGCCGCATTCAAAAAGCGCTCTTCATTATTTACGGCATTTTCATCTTGTTCTGTGTCGTCAATAGGTTCTGACTCTTCAATAGGCTTAGGATTAGCTAAAGCAAGGACGGATTTCTTATCAACCAAATATTTTCTTAAGAGAGACGAACCACCATTATGGAAAGACCAACCAGCAACAGGAGCATTTTCATCATCTTTAGTACCAACATCAAAATTACCATTGAAAACAGTTGGAACAGCAAAATCACCCTCAGCAATATCCTCATCGGTATTATCAAACTTAACCGATACCCGCTTGCTCATATCCACAGTTGGACGCTTACCACCACCCAAAGCGGAGTAATACCAACCAGTACCAATGCCCTCAGTAGAACCAGAACCTTGTTTTGCACTACTGGAATACCACGGAGTTAGCGATACATTACTCTCATTTAAATTAAGTAATTTGCTGAGACTCTTCTCACCTAATTGGTCGTAAACAGGTAGCGCTGTTTGTGTATACCCATTATCAACATCAATAGTATACCCATTATCAACATCATCAATATTTAAATCGACTGTACCCGCATACCAAGAGAATACGTTTCCGTGTGGTCCTCCTCTACGGTTATCTTCGGTAAACCCAGTACGACCATCAAGTTTAATATTGACATCCGCACCCTCAATAAAGCGACCATTAGGAGTCCAAGTTGAACCATTGGGGTTAGCTACAGTTTGGTAGTAATTATCAGCAAAGGTGACATTATCCCAAACTTGAACCGTTGGCTCCTCAAAATCTCTAAAGTCTTTTAATTTAAAACCAGCTAAATCAACCTTCAAACTTTCCTGATAGAAGTCGTGAGGGTCAATTGTTGTCATCTGCAAGTCGCGAACTTGCTTGCCATCTTTATCAACAACAGCATTCCCCTCAGCATCAATTTTCCCACCCGCATAAGGGAAATAAGTTCCTAATCGCTGAATTATTTCGCTATTAACAACAGTTCCGCGACTAAAACCAATAAAGTGTAAGGGTGAGTCAAACAGCGCTCCATGTTTTCTAATCAAATCACCATTATCGTAATACAACCGAACCAAATTGCCCGACTCATCGCGTTCACCAACGTCACCACCCAATGCCTGGTCTAATTGTACAATCGAAGCAAATATAGCATCGGCTGCTCCTTCTGTAAAACCACTATCTGGTTGAGTTGATTCGCCTTTTGTAGACCATTCAGGTAGCAACACTAATGCTTTATTTTGGTTGATATATTTGCTCTTAATATTGTTAGCCAATGTTGCCAGATAATTCGCATCCCCTGGATTGAGATTGCCTGTTAAGTCAGTAAGTATTCGTGACTCTTTATCTATAGGAATCCACAAACTCGTTGGTTTGTCGTAGCGCAGAATTAATCCTTTTTCCGAAGGCAAATCACCATTGGCAGAAGCAATATTGTCAGCTAAATCATAGAAGTTATTGGGAACACCTGTTTGCGTTGGGAACAGCGTGAAGCCATGAGTAAGCACAGTTACGCTGCTAAATGGGTTGGTACTAACAGGTATAATTGTGTTAAACTTGCCAAACTCAATTTCTGATTGTCCTGCTGTATTAATCGCTTGTACAGCCCAGTTATAATTTTGACCAGCAGTTAGCGTGCGTAAATCTGGTAAAGTAAAGCGAGTGATATTATTTTCAGGGTCATTGGTAGGTTGAGCAACGACCGTAGTGCCATCGTGCCAGTACCAAGTATTAGTTTCTCGCTTCCAGGTAGCTGTAACAATTCGTCCTGGGTTGAAATCGTTGTAATCCTTCCAGGGTTCTGATAGCAGTTCCCGTTTTTGCTGCTGGCTTAACTCAGATAGGAATGATGAGTCGGATAAATCAACCACCTTATCCCAAGGTAATAATCCTTTGCCTTGGTCAAAAGTACTGACGAAGAGGTTAACTTCTTTAATTTGCTCGTCCGGAATTTGGAAATCCCAAGTAAAGGTAGGAGTTAAATCTCCCTCTTTAATACCATTAGGACTCGTTAATTTCAGTACATCTGGAGGCGATACAGCCAAATTTCTAACAACACCAAAGTTTACAGGCGCCCGATTACTTCCCTCAAACACTCCATAAGTAAATTGATTTTTTACCCGGTCTTCTTTGATAATTCCATAATCAGCAGCAACACTGATTTTCGGGTTAATATCATCAAGTGGTACAGTATCAAAGTCAAAGATGTTAGCCTGACGTTGATAACGAGGGTCAAAGAATTTAGAACCAATTGGTCTACCAAACTGGTCAATAATATAGTCAGTTGGGCGTTCCAAAGTTTTTATCATTTCCTCGACATCAAATACATATACACCACCACCTAGTGGGTAGGAAGCATATAAATATTTATCGTCATTGGAAAGTGCTAAATCGCTGGTTAAACCTAGAGGAATGGGTCGTGTTGCGGCAAACAACAGTGGATTATCGCTGAGTGGGTCTTTAATAATACCAATATTGCTACCTGCTTGGACTCCATCAACACTTTCAAAACCGTAACCAAAGTTACTGCCATTAAAACCAGCTACAAATCCATATTTTTTGTCTTTGGTGATAGTAACTGCTACACCTTCATTAACATCAAAGTAGTCATGAATGCTGCCAAGATTTAATTTGGCATAGCGTGTTTTAGCAGCAAAGAAAATTGAGGCTTCGTCGTTAGTTATTTCCAGAACCCCATAACCTGTACCATCACTCTTACGATTGGTAAAGGTCATAAAACGCGGGTCAGGTGTAGCAGCTAATCCCTCAACTCCTCTGTCAGCATCAATTGTGGCAAATTGTTCGTGCCATCGATTCAGATTATTTTGGTAAGATTCAGGTTTATCTTTGGGGTCTATATTAATGACCGCAATCTTACTTTTTTCTGTACCAAACGCAGGCGCCGTTGCAAACAACCTACGACCATCACTGTTAATTGCTAGCTCGCGTAATCCACGAGGTGCATTGTTGATTTGGATGTTTTGGATTACTTGATGGTAAGTTTTTGAGGCTGGATTAATATCTAATACGTATATTAGTCCTAGGCGCCCATCAGCAATGTAAGCGTATTGGTTTTGCTTGTCAATTACAATTGAGCGCGGTGAGGCAGCAGTTGGTAAATTGATAGTGTCAATTTCTTCAGTTTCTGGATTTGTATCTATTGCTTGCAAGAACAATGGGTCAACCAGTGCAATGCGACCAGAATTTTCTAAAGTTACATAAGCACGGGCGCCGTCTGCGGTAAAAGCAATATCTCGTGGTCTATCTGCCACCCCATCAGCACCTACTGGGATACGCGCTACCAATAAGTCTTTGCTGCTTTTTGCTTCAACTACTGCTTCTGGGTTTGTTCCTTGTAAAACAGCAACCTTATCACTCCAAGGTTGGGATGCCAAAACATAACCATTATTAGCAGATAAGCGGATGGGGTTACTATCGTACTTAACTATTTGATAGCTATCAGCTTCAGTACCAATGCGTTCCTTCTGAGTTCGCGTTACTGAGATTTCGGCACTTCCCAAAGCTATTTTGTTTGAAGATTTGACTCGAACTTCAAACTGATTGTTACCCAAGTCTTTACCGGATAAAATTGTACCTTGATAAATCTCGTTACCAACACGGAAATTAACAGCCAAATCCTCAAGTCTCGTGTTGCCAGCATTAGTTGTGTTATCTGGCAACACAAAATTGCTACCCGTTAAAACTAATACAGGTTCCTTTGTGTCATCCTCTTTGGTTTCAATTTTCAACTCTGCTTTCTGCAAAATAGGAGACGCTTGGGGGTCAGCTGTCTTTGGTGCGGGTAAG
Source organism: Calothrix sp. PCC 7716 (assembly GCF_019977735.1). GTDB lineage: Bacteria > Cyanobacteriota > Cyanobacteriia > Cyanobacteriales > Nostocaceae > Dulcicalothrix. Next base: position 24,407 of record NZ_AP025023.1, read on the forward strand.
TTTAGCCTTGTTTCAAAGGTAGCTACCCCATCTGGGTTTAGTTGTACGTTGGCAGAAGTGACCACAGGTAGTCCAACCATTGGAACTTGTACAATATCCACCTTCGAGATATCGTAGCTAACTTTAAAAGCAGGAATTGAGAAAAATAAATCTGGGTTTAGTAATTGTCCAAAAGCACTGTACGGTTTAATTATCTCAAGGATTTTTTTCAGAACATCTGAATTAATTGATGATGCTTGAGAAAGCGCAACTCCCAGTTCAGCAAGATTCTGTGCTTTTTCGACATATCCTTTGATTTTTTCTACTGTTTCTAAAGGAGTTTTAAGTAACTTAAGTACATCACCAATGTCCTTGAGAATTTTGACCTTGCTGTTAGAGAATGTTGCTAAAGCAATACCGAATCCTATTTTTCCGAGGTCAATATCGGGTGCAGGTGGCGGAATAAGTATTCCGTAAAAGGCAGGTGGGAATTTATATTCGAGGCTTACTCTACCCCTAACTATGCTGCCATTACCAGCAGTTCCAGAGTAAATAACTGCATATTCGCCTGGTTTAGTAACACCTGGATATGGAGGTGAGGAAGTACGAATCATTCCATCCGCCGTGACTTTACCTGATTCTTCCAGCATCCACATTGGTTGCCAAGTTCCTGTTGCATCAGGCATTGAACCTTTACGCATGAAGTAAACTTCGGTGCCAACAGGTAAATTAGCAGGGGCAGGAATTGCAATTTGTGCGGGGATAAGGAGAGTATTGTCACCAAGATTTAAATCAAAACCACCTGCAAATTCAAATCCACTCGGTAGCGGTAGCGATAAATCCTCTTTCTCATCTAAAACTGTAAAGTTAACTAAAGCATCTTCTGTCAATGCACCTTGAGCCAGCATGAGCAGCGAACGATGCTCACCATCCCCAACCTGAATAATTCCTCCACTAAAACCAAGCTTAGTTTCACCGTTAACAAGCGGAGTCGGCTTTTCTATACGCACGGGTACTATTGCTTCTGCGGCGCCGTAAATAACAGTAACGTTTGCAATACCTTCATCCAACGCTGTAATTAGCCCATCCGAACCTACTTGCAATATATTTGGATTATTGACAAAGTAGCGAGTACCCGCATCTTTAAACTTAAGGTCTGGTGATTCCTCAACTCCATATAAGCCAACCAACAATTGTCTTGTCATACCTTTTGCTAGCATGACGGCTTCTGGGTATAAATCCAGACCTTGTTCTTCTGCAATCGCAATATTTAACTCGGTTTGATTTATAGGCTGCAACTCACCCACTCGCAGCGCTGTAAATGCACTAATTCCATTACGTTTAGCACTAAGCACTGACACACCATCACTTAACCCAGTAACCACACCCATATTTGTTACAGACGCCACCGTAGACTTATCAGAAGCAAACTGCAAATACGAGTAAGGTAAAATGACATCCTCTTGGTCTGCAAAATCCCCAATTACAACCAACTCGGTACTTCCACCCTTATCAAGACGCAACCCACGCTTCACAAAATCAAGATTAATCAGCGCTGCATTGCTAACATTAACATCGACCTTAACGGGCGCCGACGTACTATACCCATCATCCGCAACCAGCGTAAAGCTAGCGGCGCCAAAATAATCATCATTCGGCGTAAACAGTACCGACTTACCATCAGGAGTAAAGCTTGCATTACCATTTTCTGCACTAATAATACGGAAGAATACCGCATCTCCTTCTGGGTCAGTAGCTAATTTATTTAACGCAACTGTTGCATCTAAATCAACGTGGGTTAGTACGTTTGTTGGTTTTACAACAGGCGCCCGATTTGCAGTAAACCCATAATTACTACCAAGAATCTGCACATCGGCAGCATTTAATACACCATCACGGTTAAAGTCGTAGGCTTTATCATTGCTACCAAGACGTATTGCCGCATCTAACAAATCACTATCAACACCATCTACAGCACCATCGCGGTTAATATCCCCAGCAACAGTGAGTTGTAAGTTATACGCACTACCAGCAGCAACTTCAACCAAATTCAACCCTGCTTTATCAATAGCGTACAGTGCATAATTACCATTAGTAGCGACTGGCGCCAACCCATTAAGTGCAGGCATTCTCAACACACCATTGCCCGATGCTTCCACACCCACGAGGACAATACCTGTAGCAGTGGAACTAATCTCACCATCTCTCAAGCTAAACGTGTATCTATCATTACCTGCACCACTCGTTGTCTTACCGTTCCACTGTACTGCACCACCCAAATCACCCTTCACGGTAGACACTTGTGGTGTGGCGCCATAACTAATTACACTTCCAGAAGTACCAGGATTACCACTTGCCAATGTCAACAACTCTTCAGTGTAACCATAACGACTAGCATTACCAGTAGATAGATTGCGCGCGGCAACTAAATTGCTACCTTCATATGTATAGCTAACCAAAGTTCCATCAGGCGCCGTTATTTGCTGTAATCTACCAGCAGCATCCTTAACAAATCGAATCGTCTCACCAGTCGAGGAGGTTATACCACTATCGCTGTAAACTAACCGAGTACCATTGGTTGCAACTTGCTCAACTACACCTTTATCAGTACTGAGATAGTAAACATTACCACTACCATCAGTGAGTTTGTACTCATAACCATCGAACCTTCCACTCGCAGGATTATACGCAAACCCAGTCTTCAAATCGTAGAAGCTATTACCAGCAGCAGTTAGCTTCGCATCAACCGACTCTAATTTATAGCCAGCAGCGTCAGATACCCATGCTGGTGTGTAATATGTAGCACCTGGAATAGTTACTTTCTGTGGTGCAAACGTAAACCCAATTCTATTACCATCCGGCGCCGTCAAATACAACCTTGTACCGCTACGGAACGGACTGTATACACCTAAATTCTCACTACCAGTAGGTGTTACGTTCGTTTGGATATCAGCATCAATATTCGCCAAACTCCAACTATTACCAAACGTACCAGTTTCATCATTTAATAATGAGTTGTAGGTACGTATTATATTGACAGTGGCGCCACCAATTGTAGTAGTAAGGTCAGTTTCCTTGCGTATATAAGCATTCTTCGACGTATTTGATACTTCAATATTTGAAGTAGTAGTGCTGGTACGACCACTAATATCAGTAGCACTCAACCGCAGTTGATAGAAACCATTTACATATCTACCAGGGTCAAATTGTGACAATACCCCATCCCTTGATTGAGTACCGCGCGCGATTGTTGTAAATTCATTGCTATTAAATTCAGCTATTTGCAACACCCATTCATCAAGATTGGTATCAGTAACAACCCCAGTAATATTAGTTGCACTTTGTACTTTACTGTTATCCAACCCAGCAGCAAAGCTAACTATTGGTGCAGCATCATCACTAACATCACGAATCTTAACAACCTTACTAGTGCTACTGGTTCGACCATCAGCATCAACAGCGATTGCCTCAACAACAACCTTACCTGGTGCAGTAGGTGTAAACTCAAACCTACCGAATGTATCGATTGGTACTACTTGACCAGCAACTTTGGCTGTTAGTGAGGTGATTGTTGCAAGTCCTGCTGCTTGTGTTTGTACAATTACTTTTTGTCCTGGTACAGCAGGGAAACTAGGTGTTAAATCTAACGTTACAGTTGGAGGTACTGGCGCCAATGCCACTCTAATTAAAGCATTTTGAGTTGCGGTTAAATCGCCATCAGATACCCTAAATGTGACAGTATAATTACCAACTTGTCCAGGGTTTGGTTGCCAGTTAAATTGTCCAGTTACAGCATCAAGTGTGGCGCCTTCTGGTAGATTGACAGCACTGTATTTAAGAGTACTATTAGCATCGAGGTCACTGCCAGCAAGTTTAAATTCTAGTTTCGAGCCTAATACTACCGCTCTATCAGATATTGTAAGTCTTGGCGCCCGATTTACATTGGCAATACTAACAACAACATCAAGCATTGTAGTTGCACCAGCAGGGTCTTTTGCTTGGAATTTAAGGACATGCTCACCAGCTTGTTCATAGTTAGGTTTCCAAGTAAAGTCACCCGTGCGGCTATCTAAAATCGCCCCTTGTGGCAGTGTACTAATCGCAGTATATTCAACAGTGGCGCCATCAGCATCGTCAGCAACCAACTTGAATGTTACCCTATCATTCTCTTGACCATATTGAACACCAAGTGGTGTAAATATAGGCACTTGGTTAATGTTATTAACCGTGATGGTGAGTGGTCGTGTTGCTGACCTATTACCATCAGATGCAGTTACAGAGATGTTGTATGTACCTGCTAGTGAATAATCAGGAGTCCAGGTTAATAACCCTGTTTGTCGATTAAAGACAGCACCAACAGGGAGATTCAAAGCATTGTAAGTTAGTGTATCCCCATCACTATCTGTAGCTGCTAGTTGTAGAGTGAGAGTGCTGTTTTCATTAACAGTTTGTGGAGCAATTGTTGATAATACAGGTGTAGCATTACTGTTACGAACAACAACATTAAAGGTTTGGGTATCGGTCAGTACATTACCTGGAACACCATTACCGCTATCTCTGACGGTAATAGTAACAGGTAATATCTTACCAACATCGCTTTGAGTTGGCGCCCAAGTTAATTTAGCTTGACCATACACACCAGTTGGGACAATATTTGCAATACCTTCGGGTAAACCTGTAAACGAGTAGGTTAGTGCATCTTGGTTACGGTCACTGGTATTAATAAAGAAGTCTAAAGTCTGATTAAGAACTGCAACTTTATCTCCGATGTAACTAATTTGAGGTGCGCTGTTTGCAGCGATAACATTAACGTTGAATGGTAATACGTTTCTGAGTGCGGTTGTTCCATCTGTGCGAACTTCGGTTGCAACCAGTCTAAATGAGTAGCTATTACCAAAAGCATCCAAACCTGGTTCTACACGTAATGTCCATGTACCATCATTGTTGTTACGCAACGGTTTAATAAAGCTGGGTATACCATCACCCGCATTTCTTTCAAGTTCAAGATTTAACGAGAGTGCATCACTTTCAAGGTCTGTCACCTTAAAGGTTATTTCTTTAATCTCACCACGCTCAACATTAACATTATTAAATGCAGTTCTATTAACAGAGAAAGTACCATCTGGATTGAATGTTGTGATGGTTGTGGTTGTATTATTACTACCAGATGCAACAGTGACATTATCAAATAAAGGCGCCCGATTAGTATTACGAATTGTAATCGGTACAGTAATACTTGTTGTCTTACTTACTCCTGTACCATTACCATCATCTGTGGCAGTAAAGGTGACATTATATGTACCCGCACTTGTATAACCAGGTGTCCAGGTAAACATTGCTGTGTCAACATCAAAGGAAGCACCAGTTGGTAAACCTGATACGGTGTAAGTTACAGATGGGTCGCTACCTTCAAGTATTGTTAATTCACCCTTACTGTTACGTTCTTGTGGTACAAAACCTGGGTTATCTGGGTCAAGAGCAAACGCACGGAACCTGATACTTTCTCCTTCTTGTGCAACCCAAGATGTTAATCCTTCAAATACGGGTGCAGCGTTAACATTTAATACAGTTATCTTAGTATTTTGTGTTGTTATCGAATTACCATCGCTAACATTGAAAGGAATTTCAAACTCACCAGCTTGGAAGTATGCAGGTGTCCATTCAAACACACCTGTTACTGGGTCAAGTGTGGCGCCACCTGGTAGTAAATTACTAAAGTAGGTAAGTGCTGTACCATCTGCATCGTTCGCTTTTAATTGAATGCGTACATAATCACCTTCGCGGACAATCTTATCAGCAGGACGTACTAATGTCGGCGCCTGATTTGTCGGTGCAACAAGAATATTTACATTTTGTGTAACTCTCTCTTTGCCATCATTAACAACAAACTGAACATTTTCATAAGTACCAGCTTGTTGATAATTTGGTGTCCATGTCAGGATACCAGTTGTTGGGTCAAATACAGAACCACCAGGTAGATTATCTGCCCAATATGTCAGTTTATCTTTATCACTGTCTGTGGCGCCAACTTTAATTTGTAGAGTTTTACCTTCTGCACCACGAATTGTTGTAACACCACTATTGGTACTAATTGTGCCACCACTTATAGATGGTGATGAGAATACAGGTTTATTATTTGCCCCCAGAACATTAATACTAAACGACTGAGTTGTATAACCACCACGTAAATCGTAGGTGTAAAGTACAACATTCTCTTGATTGGCGCCACCTGCTACAGGAGTCCAGTTAATCAACCCATTATTATCAAGCGTCATTCCTGGGGGTGCATCATACAACAGGTATCCCAGCACGCTACCATCAGAGTCATTAGCTGCAACTTGGTATTTATACTCCTGCCCTACAGTTGCATTTAATACAGCATTTGAAGTAATGACTGGCGCCATATTTGGATATGGCATTGCATAAATACCTGGTGTAAATTCAACCCTTAATGCATCGGGGTTATTAACAGTAATTGTGCGTACTGTTGTTGATTGACCTGGTTTGAGACGATTATCAGTTAAATTATCCTTCAAATCGAGCAAGTAGGCGCCATTCGGTGTTCTTCCTACTGCACCTTGTAGTGTTCCAGTAAATGCTGTACTTGGGTCAAGTAACAACATTACAGGTAATAATAAATCTTGGTCAGCTTTGCTTGTAATCGTTACATCGAATGATACAGTATTTGTCGCGCGCTCACTTCTTGCATTACTAAAGTTAAAGTCAACTAAGTTAGAGAAGTTAGAAACAGTGGTAAATCTTTCACTATACGCTGTTTCTAATTCTGCACCAGCGGTACTCTTAATATTTTGCAGTACCTTAAATTCGTAGTTACCAGCATCAAAGCTATTAAATCCAAGTAATGCTGACTTTCTCGCAGCATCGTATTGTACAGATACTGGATTAATGATATTGTTATTGGCGCCAATTAATTGATAATTATTTGGATTGAGTACCGATGCAAGGTTATTACTTGCACCCGCAAACATATCTGATGTAAATGTGACGTTGATTGTATTTAGCGGTAAAGCAACAATTGCGTCTTTAACAGGATTGGTTGCAGCTACTTTGGGTGCAACAATTGGACTTAAAACATCTATTTGACCTGAATGGCTAATTAATACTCGACCATCGCGCGTTGTTTCTATATTCTCACCCCAGGTGGCGCCATTCTTACCAGTTGCTACCGTCAGATGCTTCATGGTAGCTAAATCTACCATCAACACATCACCCTTATTGGTGGAAACAAACGCTAATCCCTCTAATTGACTTCCAGTAACACCAAATGCCAAGGAGTCAACTGGTTCTGATAAAGATAGCATTCGTTCTGCGCTACCGTTTGGTTTAAACTTAACAACAAGTCCTCTATCTGGCCACGATGTACCCCATAAACTACCATCGGGAGCAAATGCTAAACTATCAACACGCAGGTCACTATAATGCTTGAATGTTTCATTTACAGGGTCGAATATCTCAATTCCATTACCTGAAGAAACGTAAATAAACCCATCAAGAGGATTAATTGCCATTGCTTGAGTAATGCTTTCCCCATATTTCTTGACAATGTTACCAGTTTGTGGGTTGAGTTGCAGTAAAGGACCACCACCTGTAGTTGCCCATAATGCACCATTACGGTCAACTGCCATGTCGAATATTGGGTACTGCTCTAAGAAAGCAAGTGGTGTTGTAGCAGTCCCACCAATTGAATTGAACCTGTATATTGAACCGCGATTGGCGCCACCACTAGCTAATACTGTACCATCTGGAAGTACCACAATTGCCATCGCACCAATATTGGCATTACTTGTTGGAATATTAGTCGCAAATGCACTCGCAGTAAATGGACGCAATACTTGTTCAAATTCAGGTTTGTTGGTTGTTGGTAATGTTGCAGGAATATTATTTTCAGAAGATGCTTGGATAAATAATTTATTTGTGGAATTTTGTTGTGTCGGCGCCTCTGCTGGTAAGATTTGTTGTGTAGTTTGTCCAACAGTTGGAATAGTACCCAAGTTGACGCTAAATCCATCCGATGGTGCAGTTATTCCTAATGGTGGTGTTTGTTTATTGCCTGCATTATCTGTTGCAAGAACTAGGAATTCGTATTTCGATGTTGCTTTACCACTAAATATTGCTTCTGTATCAAGAGTTTGCGACTTCCATACTTTAAAGTCTCCACCGTTTTCTGCAACATATATAGTTACATGCTTCACCCCTGAACCATTACTTTCATCAGCAGCATTCCACTTAACTTTATAATCAGTACTTCCACTAACTGTTGCAAGTTGACTATTATTTGTCGCACTATTATTACTACCTAATGCGGTTGCAGTAATTGTTGCAAGAGGTGCTGCACCATCTATTTTGCTTACGGTACGATTTGTATCGATTGGTGCTAAGGTGTTGAAGATAACTTTGGCAGTGCTAGTTATCTCAGTTCCTGTGGTTTTATTATTTAATGGTGCAACTGTGTAACTAGCAAATCCGGCGCCCTTCGCATTGACATCATTTGGCAGTAAAATACCAACGTTGGGGTTTTTGATTACATTTCCAGTTTCTGGGTCAATTGCTTCGAGTAACCAAGATGCGGTTCTGGTTGGTAAATCAATTCCTGCACTGACTCGTAAAATAAATCCTTTGGTTGCAATAAAGTCAAAGTCACCTTGGAATGAACTTCTTCCACCAGGGATATTTACTTGAATATCTCCTACTTTAATACCACCAAGTTGGAAACTACGCTCATCTAAATCATCATCTAGCTTTGTGACGAGTCGGACACTACTAACAGCAGTTGGTGCGGTTGCTGCGTTTTCAAACCTGATTGTGTAGGGTAGGTCGGCGCCGATTGGGATAATATTATTGTTACCGTAACCAATTGGTCCTGTTAAGGAAACAAGGTTACTTGTGCTGCTGGGTGTTGTAAATGCACTGCCAAAGTTGGGTGCTGGTACTGGTACACCTTGTGGTAAATCTACTCTTGCTTCTCCAAATGGAACGTATATGTTAAATGCTTGGGAATGAGTTTTACGGGATAGTCCTTTATCAAACGGTTTTAAATCAGGAATATCTGGACTGCCAATCTTGCTTGCATCGTGACCATACCATTTACGGACATTTTCAAAGAATTTTACTAAGTCACCAGTTGACCTGATTTCCTGACCAGCAGGACCAACTAATAAACCAGTTGATAGTGTTGCTATTAAACTGATGATTTGCTGACTTTCTCTAATTGGTGGAGTATCATCTTCTTCTCGCAATAATCCTGTTTGTTCCAATGCTGCAAGGAATGCATTTGTCCAAGTGTCAGCATTGGCAGCAAGGTTAATTAATGCTGCTGTTGCGGTTCTATCATTAAGGACAGCTTGCCGTAATTTTAATGCTTCTCTTGATTGTTCTGCAACGAATTCTGCGCGCGTCATTGCGGTTGCAGTTGCGACGATATTAAATTTAAACGCTAAATCACTCGGATTTATGTCCTCTAATAAATCAGGGTTTTGTAGTAGCAGTTCTTTTAACCCTGGATAGGTTTGAACATTAAAGTTCATTCCTGTAAACCCTGCATTGGGTAAATCTATTACATAACCAGGTGCTAGGATTTGTCCATTTAAGTTTACATCGGATACAATTTCAGCCCAAGGTACATCATCAAGTTTACCATTGGGGTTATTATCAGGTTCCCCACGTAAGTTTGAAGTGAATTTAGTGTAGGGTAATTCTATAATTGGATTTTCTCCAAGTTCGGGAATACCAAAACTGAAGTGGACGTAAGGAGTATCTATATTAGTTAGACTTTGTACCGATACTCTATATGTACCAGTTTCTCCTGGCGCCAGGATATTAGGTCCTCCTAATCCTACCGTAACATCGGTCTCTATCGCACGTTCAACTAAATAACGGTAAGGTAAAGTTGCTTCGATTGGGTTTGTACTACCCGCAGTAGTTTTACTAACCTTAACATCATACAATCCATGTGGCGCATTAGTTAGGTCGAATACTGCTTTAATTGTGGTGCTATCAATTACCTTGATATTAGATGCTATGAATTCTCCAATACCAGGACGAACTAATTTGACGGTTGTTTTATCATCGAATTGGGCACCTGTAATTGTGGTGCTAACATAACGACTATCACCACCTCTGTCTGTTGCAATGTCGGTGACACTAAATGGTAATACTTCTGCTTTTATAGTTACTTGTGCGTCATTACCTTCGGTACCGCGTACTAATATATAGTATTTACCTGGTCGGGTATTGGAAATAATCGCGCTTTGGTCAGAACCAATTGCACCCTTAGAAACTGAGGTGTATTTGGTGCTGGTTGGTGCTTCTCCAAAACCTACATAAATTTCGTTTCCTGTACCAAGAGCACCATCTGTTGTGATGCGGATGGTTTGACCGACTTCGGTAATATCTAGTTCAAACAACCTATCTTGCTGTTTGCGTAGGGTTGTTAATTTATTCTGATTGAGTGAGAGTGTTTCTGCATTAACTTTGAAAGTGTCTGCACTTGCTTTGAGGTTGTTGGTTTCTCCACCGTTGACACCTTCATAAACTTCATTGTAAACGTCGGTGCGAACAAGAATCCGGTAGTCACCTGGTGTTACACCTGGTAGGAGAATATTATCAGATAGATTTAATTCGAGTGAATAAGCATTGCTGCCATCGGTAACATTATTACCCGCAAGTGTTCCCCTAAAGATTTTACGTCCAAGTAAGCGGTCGGTAATATCCCATATACCGTCTTTGCTCAGATATACTGCATCACTCCATTCTCCAGTAATGCTGTAATCACTGTTATTTTTGACTGTCCACTTGATGTTATTGAGTGCTTGTCCCACATTACTATCACTTGGAACGGTAATAGTATTAGTTTGGGTATCCACTTCTAAGTCTACTGGGTCTGGGCGCCCAATTATTAAAGGTTCATCACTTGGCTTGGCATTGTTACCTTCATTTGTACCTTCATATACTACTCCACGGGCGCCACTTTGTTGTGGGTCGGTGACAACAAAGACAAAATATGAACCATCGAGGTCAAAAGGTAAATCAAAGGTTTGTTTATTGGTATAACTTGAATTTGCACCCAAACCACCTGTATGGGATATAAAACCAAGATAACGGTCAGCAACTAAATCAAGTTTTTGGTCGCGCGATAAATATATTAAATCATTCCAAGTACCTTGACGTTCCGGTGTTGCTCCCTCACTAACGTTTTTTACGGTGTACTCAACATCAAGTGTTTGTCCCGCAATACCATTTTCTTTGGTTTTAAGTGCAGTGACTTGTAAATCAGGTGATATTGTTGGGTCAATAGTTAAATCAACAAAGTCTTTATTATTATCCTCAAAATCGTATTCAGGAACGCGCGCTAATTCCCGATTTAAGAACCATTCAAAATTTAGGTTATTATCTCCATACGGTGCATATGCGTAGTTGGAGTCGGTGAATACTATAACTTTGAAATTACCCGATATATTATCTGGCAGAACAAATTGTTGAGTTTGTGTATAGAATTCATCTTTCTTTAACCCAGTGGTACGTTTATATTCACCAAGGAAAATATCTTTGCCATCTAAGCTATTATCTCCCAATGAGAGATAAACACGGTCATACCATTCCTTCTCACGGGTGTCACGGTCTCCGATGTTGGCAACTTGCCAAGTGACGTTAATTGTTTCTCCAGATTTGGGATTAACACCCGGTTGCAGGGTTTCAACTGTAAGACCGCTAATATCTAAATCAGCTTCACGGAAAATTACTGGAATTACAGCTTTATTGTAATTGTTCGAGGTATCTTCGTAAGCACTGGTTTGGTAACGAACACCCGTCCAATAGTTGTCACCCCCACCAGTTGGTACACCACCACCGTAGGATCTATCTGCAACGTTTCGGTTAGCAAAGACGTGGATGTAGTAATTGTCTTTAATTCCTGCTGGTAATGTTACAGTTTGCTTTTGGGTGTAGGATTGACCGTTAGCTAAACCACCCGAAGGTAGGGTTTGTACAAAACTTCCTAACCAGGTTGCACTGCTATCAAAGGTACTGCTCTTAGAAATCCATACTTCATCGTACCAGTAGCGTGTACCCGACCAAACAGCGGCGCCATCATTTGTAACTCTCCATTCTATAGTAGTGGGGTCGCCAGAATAATTTGGGGTGAAAGTTTTAATATCGGTGACAACAAAATCAGCGGGTTTGGTAGTTACATTCGTCGCTACAGTTAAAGTATTGTTATTGCCGTAGGAACCTTCCCAAATACTAGAGAAAAAACCAGAATTGGTTTTAACGATGACATATTTACCACTAACACCTGGGGAAAGTACTGTTTCTAATTCTGCTGTGTAACTTCCTCCAAATGCTTGTAGCTGCTTACTATGCTCAACACTTCCTAAACTCCATATAGCTGTTGATGCTTCTAAAGTTGGTGCATCGGTAATATATACATCATCGTACCAAGTACCCGAATTTATAGCTAAATTACCTTTATTTTCAACTGACCAAACTACTTTAAATGGTTGATTAGTAGTTGCAATTAGGGTTGGATTTATCTCAGTTACTTGTAAATCGGGTGCTGAGGGTAATAATATTTCAATGCGATTACTACTACTTGAATAGTTGTTGTTGTCAAGTTCGTTGGGGTCATTCGGGTTTATGTTGATGTCTTGGATATCTTCGTAAACATCATCTAACGCATCCGACCAAACAGTAACATACCACTGTCCAGCATCCAAATTAGTTGGTAAGGTAACTTCTACTTCGTTTTCATAGAATTTTGTACCCCTAAAGTCATTTACAGTTTGTAGTGTTCCGGTATGGGTAACATTTCTGAGTTGAATATCTTGCGAACCACCATCAATATTTACAGGGGAAGGACGGGTTAAACCACGGGTTAACCAAATTGAATCAGTCCAACTGCTGCGTGTGGTTTCTCCAATTCCTTCGTTACTAACTTTATATTTGACTTTGATTGTGGAACCAGCAAATGCTTGTAATGGTGCAATGACGTTACTCGTTACTAAGTCAGCAGGTGGAAGTGATGTTATCTTAATTTCTGCAACTTCAATATTATTGTCGTCTTGGGGATATTCATTAATGGTGTTACCAGCATCGGTTTGGACAATAATAAATGCTTTTTCCCTGAAGTATTTGGGGATTTCAAAGTTTTTCGTAGTGTGGGGATATTGAACTTGTCCTGCTAGCGCGCTATCGTTATCAAAACTATCAACTAAAATATCACTGCCATCAATTTTATCATCCAATGACAGGTAAACATTATCAGTCCATTTACCTTTAGCTTCAACTGGTGAGAAGTTTTTGATTACAAAATCTACTGACGTTGTTCCACCAGCTTTAATAGCGGTCGTTGGTACGTTTAATGTTTCAACTCGTAAATCAGGACGAGTGGGGAGACTAACTGTAATATTAGAAGTTGATTTAAGCTTGTTATTAATTAACGCACTTGCTTCTTCATATACACTACGATTGCCATAATTATCAACAACAATATTAGTTTCAACAAATACTTCATATGTACCAGAGAGATATTCTCCCAAGGTAATTTGCTCGGTGCGGGTATAGAATTTACCAGCAGTTAGTCCATTATCTTGTTTAAATGTATCTAAACCAATTGTGCTTCCAGTAGTTATATTCCGCAGGTAAACGTAATCGTACCATGTACCACCTGCATCTCCAGTACCAGGTGCATTCGAGTTGAATACTTGCCAAGTTACATCAATCTTACTACCAGCCTGCGCGCTTGGTACAGTGCTAATACGGCTGACATACAAATCAGGTGTACTACCCTTGGTAATAGTAATAGGCGCCGAAACTTTAGTATTGTTGTCAGTGTAGATAAATTCGTAAGGATTGTTGCTACTACCTGTGGTGACAATAAAGAAATAAGTATCTGCATCTAAGTCATATGGGATAAATACGTCACGACTGCGGGTGTATGTATTTTTATTTGTTTGGTTAGAAAGGGCGCCTGTGCGTTCAAAATAGTAAGGAGAACCAATTAATTCAAACTCCTCACCATTTGGCTTTTTGCGTGCTAGTTGTACGGTATCATACCATTCGGCACTGTCGGTGGCAGCAATCCCGTTATTTGCAACTTCCCAATTGAGTTTGAAGAATCTACCTGTTTGTGTAGAAGTTGCTTCTGTATCTACTTTGTTAACAGTTAAATCAGCATATGGTTTGCGCGTGACTAAAAATTCATTAGGTGATTTAGAGGTATTGTTAGATAAAAGTCCATTTTCAAATACTGAGTGGATTTTACCGTCACTATCACTAACTGGTGCATTGGTTTGTACGAATAATTTATACTTACCTTCAAACCCTGGAGTCAGTTGAATTGTCTTGGATTGGTTGTAAAATGCGTCTTTAATTAAGGCGCCGTTGTGTTCAAATTGTTCGAGTATTATGTCATCTGAGTTACCAACAGTACTATCAACCGATGCAATAACCCTATCGTACCACTTGGAGGTAATGCCGGCGCCTGTACCAATATTGGTGACAGTCCAATTTACTGTAACACTTGCTGGGTCGCCAATTATCGTACCACTAGGATTAAACGTAACATTAGATACTGCTAAATCTGCGTAGGGTGCTAGTTCTATTTGTAGCTTTTGAAAGACAATGTTTTCTTTACCGTCTATTGTGCCATTAAGTTCATTAACGCTGTCGTCAGCATCGGTAACTACATACAGGTACTTTGTACCGCTAATATCTATGGGTAATTTAATGTTTAAGTCTTTAGCGTAGTGCAGTTTAGCAGCTAGTCCGCCTGTATGTGCTACTTCTTTTATAAAATCAAAGCTGTTGGGAGTAAATGTTTCTGGGGGTGCATCTGATAGATAAATTCGGTCAACCCAAGTACCGGATATAGCGTCTCCACCTGCATTCAAAACGTCCCATTTTAAGGATATTACCTCACCCGATGTGGCGGGCAATATTGTTTCACTAGATGCTTGGATAGAGTTAACTGAGGTGATGGTTGGTACAAGGTCAACTTCCTTTATATTAATGACGTTAATGGTGAAGGTTTGGTCGTAAGTTAAACCGCTTACATCCTGGGTACTAACAATAATTATATGGCTAGTGTTTTGCTCAAAGTCCAAGAGAGCGCGATTAGCAACTATTAATTGATTACCTGTAATCGCAAAACGCTCGTCGGCGTCATTAAGTAAAGTGTAAGTATGGCTATCACTCCTATCTGCATCGGTTGTGGTGAAAGTTGCAATCACCGTACCATTGGAGCTATTCTCGTTAATGCTGTTGTTGCTTATCTGAATTGCTGTTGGTGCTTCGTTAATATTATTGATGGCAATGGAGAGTGTTTTTTCAAAACTTAAGCCACCAGCATCTGTAGTTTGAACGACAATAGAGTGACTAGTATCAGCTTCAAAATTTAATAAACTGCCATTAGCAACTTGTAACTCATTGCCAACTATCTTAAACCTACCACCAGCATCATTGAGTAATTTGTAGGTATGAGTATCAAAATCATCTAAATCAATGGTACTTAAGGTATCAATTACTAAACCATTAGAGCTATTTTCATTAATTTGACTCTTACTGGTTTGGATGTCAACTGGTGCTTCGTTGACGTTGTTAAGATTAATCGTAAAAGTTTTATCTAGGCTTAACCCTTGCTGGTCTATGGATTGGACAATAATGTTATAGCTTGACTGATTTTCAAAATTTAATAATGCTCCGTTAGCAACTTTTAATTGGTTCCCATCTAGGAAAAAACGACCACTAGCATTATCTAATAGTTTATAGGTATGAGTCTCGCCCACATCTGGGTCAGTGGTACTTAAGCTACCAACCAGCGTACTGTTAAAACTATTTTCATCTACGAAGTTTTTGCTTAATTGAACATCCGTAGGTGGATTATTGTTGAGATTAAGAAGTTCAATAGCGAGAGCAAATACGTTGTCATTTTCTTTTTCTTCTAATTGGTGATATTTTTCATCAACAATAAATAGTAGATATTGGTTTACTGTAGCTGTTTCTGGTAGGATAATTGAATGATCAGCAGTATATGTACCCAGAATTGCTAGTGGCGTTTGTCGTGATTTGCGGGTAATGAAAATATCTGTGACATCAAACTTATCATCTGGAGACAGATAAATTCCGTCATACCAGGTTGTTACATCCGTCACGTCCTTGCCTATATTTTCCACTGTCCAACTGACAGCAATGTTGGAACCGGGTTTGATGCTTGTTGGTGCAGTCACACCAGTTATCTTGAAATTAGGTAACTGATTATCTTCAATAAAGGTACCATTGGAAATATCTATTGTTCCTCCATTTTCCTGAATAGTACCTGCTGCTAATACAAACTTACCCCCGCTAAAGTTCAACCGACCTTGACGTAAGTCAACCGTTCCAGTGTTGTTGAATTCGGAGCCAGAAAAAGTGGTTGTTCCTGTAGTGTTAGATTTAATTAAGGTACCGCTATTGTTGAAGGTAAGGTAGTAGAAAGTCTCGTCATTTTTAATTTCAAAGATACCTTGATTGTTAATTACCTCCAAAGCACTGTTGGAATCTCCATCAATGTGATACCAGTTATACGGACTACTATCGTAGATAACAGTACCAAGGTTATTGAGAGTAATTTTGTTCCGCAGGTATTTGTAGCCATTCGTAATGGAGAGAGTTGCGTTCTCAGCAATATTAACTGTTCCCGGACCACTGAGTGTTCCTGCTGACCATTGATTGTTTTGTCCTTTGAGTGTAACTGTTCCTGTGGTGTTTAATGTCCCGCTACTCAGGGTGAAGTCGTTATTAACAATCACCGTTCCCGTGGTGTTTAATGTTCCACCATTAATCACTAAGTTTTGCAGGTTAACTATTTGCTGGTTGAAGTTAACATTTCCCCCAGTAATCAAAATTGTTCCAAGGTCGCTTACGGTAGTTCCATCCGCAAAAGTATAGCTATTACTCCACTCAGCAGTGGTATTAGCTGCTAGTTTAAAACTTCCCCCATTACTGCTACCACCACCGCTAAAGTTCAACCGACCTTGACGTAAGTCAACCGTTCCAGTGTTGTTGAATTCGGAGCCAGAAAAAGTGGTTGTTCCTGTAGTGTTAGATTTAATTAAGGTACCGCTATTGTTGAAGGTAAGGTAGTAGAAAGTCTCGTCATTTTTAATTTCAAAGATACCTTGATTGTTAATTACCTCCAAAGCACTGTTGGAATCTCCATCAATGTGATACCAGTTATACGGACTACTATCGTAGATAACAGTACCAAGGTTATTGAGAGTAATTTTGTTCCGCAGGTATTTGTAGCCATTCGTAATGGAGAGAGTTGCGTTCTCAGCAATATTAACTGTTCCCGGACCACTGAGTGTTCCTGCTGACCATTGATTGTTTTGTCCTTTGAGTGTAACTGTTCCTGTGGTGTTTAATGTCCCGCTACTCAGGGTGAAGTCGTTATTAACAATCACCGTTCCCGTGGTGTTTAATGTTCCACCATTAATCACTAAGTTTTGCAGGTTAACTATTTGCTGGTTGAAGTTAACATTTCCCCCAGTAATCAAAATTGTTCCAAGGTCGCTTACGGTAGTTCCATCCGCAAAAGTATAGCTATTACTCCACTCAGCAGTGGTATTAGCTGCTAGTTTAAAACTTCCCCCATTACTGCTACCACCACCGCTAAAGTTCAACCGACCTTGACGTAAGTCAACCGTTCCAGTGTTGTTGAATTCGGAACCGGAAAAAGTGGTTGTTCCTGTAGTGTTAGATTTAATTAAGGTACCGCTATTGTTGAAGGTAAGGTAGTAGAAAGTCTCGTCATTTTTAATTTCAAAGATACCTTGATTGTTAATTACCTCCAAAGCACTGTTGGAATCTCCATCAATGTGATACCAGTTATACGGGCTACTATCGTAGATAACAGTACCAAGGTTATTGAGAGTAATTTTGTTCCGCAGGTATTTGTAGCCATTCGTAATGGAGAGAGTTGCGTTCTCAGCAATATTAACTGTTCCCGAACCACTGAGTGTTCCTGCTGACCATTGATTGTTTTGTCCTTTGAGTGTGACTGTTCCTGTGGTGTTTAATGTCCCGCTACTCAGGGTGAAGTCGTTATTAACAATCACCGTTCCCGTGGTGTTTAATGTTCCACCATTAATCACTAAGTTTTGCAGGTTAACTATTTGCTGGTTGAAGTTAACATTTCCCCCAGTAATCAAAATTGTTCCAAGGTCGCTTACGGTAGTTCCATCCGCAAAAGTATAGCTATTACTCCACTCAGCAGTGGTATTAGCTGCTAGTTTAAAACTTCCCCCATTACTGCTGCCACCACCGTTAAAGTTCAACCGACCTTGACGTAAATCAACTGTTCCAGTGTTGTTGAATGTGGAGTTGTAAAAAGCGGTTGTTTCCGTAGCGTTCGATTTAATTAAGGTACCGCTATTGTTGAAGGTGAGGTTGTAGAAATCCTGGTCATTTTTTATTTCAAAGATACCTTGATTGTTAATTACCTCCAAAGCACCATTGCCATCTCCATAAATGTAGTACTCATCAACGTCCCAGATAACAGTACCTTCGTTATTGAGGGTGATGTTGTTCTGTAGGTATTTGTAGTTGCCATTTGTGATAGAGAGAGTTGCGTTCTCAGCAATATTAACTGTTCCCGGACCGCTGAGTGTTCCTGCTGACCATAGATTGTTTTGTCCTTTGAGTGTGACTGTTCCTGTAGTGTTTAATGTCCCGCTACTCAGGGTGAAGTCGTTGTTTATCGCTCCTTCCCCAAGGATTGTCAAATTACCACCAGAAATAACCAAATCTTCTTGAGTTGTCAGCTTGGCAATTGATGTTGAGCCAGTACGAAAGGTAATTACAACCTCATTTGGCACATCAATCACAACTTGATCTGTAATGACTGGTAATATCCCCGTACTCCAATTAGTTGGATCGTCCCAGAAACCGCTGCCGCCAACCCAATAAACTATATTATTATCTAAATTTAGCTCTGCATTTGAAGAGGATATTCCATGAGTAGAATGAATATCCTCACTCGTGGGAAGACGCCGCACGCCTGTTGGTAGTGTAGTGCTCATGAGTGAAGTACTCTCATCTACATGAGATAGACCAAGTACGTGACCCATTTCATGAGCGATCACACTCAGTAAATCAACTTTAAGATGTGCTGGACTATTCTCAATCCCGCTAAACTCTAAATCGTCACTAGGAGTTGAATCAATAAACCATCCTTGTCCAGCAGCATCAGTATCAATAATTACTTTATATCCATCAGTTAAACCCAGCTTGTAACCAGGTAAATCTTCTATTACAAGCTCTACATTATTAAGAATACCTGTATCAAATTCATTTACTCCCAACTTAGACCAACGCGCGATTGCTGACTCTCGGAAGGTTTCTAATATTTCTATTGTCAGTTGGTTTGCATCAAAAGAAAATGCCTGTTCTTGTATATCACCAGCACTTTCATCAATATTGCCCAATTCCAAAACATTCACACTACCCAAAAGCGCATCACCACTTAGAGCAACGTTGACTAATGGGTCATTGAGGGTACTGCCTGTAAGAGGGTCTACATCAGTATTTGTTGTACTTGTTTTTTCTATCAGCAGAGGATTATTTGCAGCATTATTAGAGGTCAGTCCATTATCACTGACTGACCCACTACTGCTATCAGGTTGTACAATTTCGGTACTAGGCGCCCCAACCGGAGAAGTCGTATTACTCTGGTTGTTATTTTGATTACCAATTAGCGGGTCAGTAAACGGTGAGGGGACTGATAACCCGTCGTTGGAGAATGTATTGTTGTTGGATAATCCAAAATTGTTGTCAGGCACCATGATAACCTTGTATCCTCTGTTGTCTAAAATGTTTTGTTATACGTAAAAAAGAGAAAATATTAATGCAATTCGTGAGAGATATAAAAAATTAACTTGCTTTTAAATAGAAACCACGCTTTTTATTTTTAGATGGTGGTGGGGCTAAAAATCTTTGATTAATTAAGTCTGTATAAATTTTTAAATACAATTGCCAATTCGATATTGCGTGCGTAGCTGATTGAACTTGTTCTGTTGGAGTTTGGTCAACAAAATTATGATTAAATTCAGCCAAGAACGCGACGATGGGAATAATTTCCTCATCTGGTGTACGCATTGTTCCGTTGCAAACATTCATTTGAAGAATGCTGGTTTCTAATTGATAGCGGAATGTGATATTACCTTCGACAGGCGCCAGTCCAAAGTTCAACCAACTACCTCTTTCGAGTAAGTGAGAGTGTATATATTCAAGTGGTACCGAGCTGTTGTTTCCGACCCTTACATGCCCAGTGATGGTCGTAGTAAGACGGTGGTAGCCTAAATTAGGCATTGCCGAAACGTACTTGCAGGCAATATTAGGTATCTCTACTTTTGAAATTGGTTTATCTAATATAAATTCTTGAAATACTATCCTGTGTGTTTCTGCTACAATTCCCCTACCATCACCAAATACCAACCGCAATTGGTTACGAACTTTGGTTGCACTTGAACATGATTGCTCCCACTCAAATGGTACAACATCGCTAAATAACAGTACTTTTGGGTTTTCAAGTACTGGTTGGGGTTGGGCGGTGTCGAGAATGATATTAAGTTCTTGGGGAATTACGGTAGGATGCATGATGAAAAAATGTGGATAATATTATTGCATTCCGGAGTGAGGGATGGTTTTCCCTACTCCGGATTAAAGTTATTGAATGATAGTTCTCGTGTTATACAGCAGCAGCAACGCTGT
Source organism: Calothrix sp. PCC 7716 (assembly GCF_019977735.1). GTDB lineage: Bacteria > Cyanobacteriota > Cyanobacteriia > Cyanobacteriales > Nostocaceae > Dulcicalothrix. The sequence goes on from NZ_AP025023.1 coordinate 45,149, forward strand.
TGATGGTGAATACATCAGGTACAATGCTTGCGGTTTCTTGACTTGCACCTAAGAATTTGTGGTTAATGAGGTCACTGAATTCTTGTAAATCGGTTTGCCAATTACCCATTGCTTTAAGCAAGTTATTGAGCTTTTCTTCACTGGTTGAACCACTAACTTCGTAGCTAAAGCTGCCAGAGAACAACACAATTGGGGTGGTTGACTCGTCTGGATTGCGTAATGCAGCTTCGTTGATGGTGAGAAAATGTTGCGCGCGCTCGTAGCTGTAGACAAGGTTAACAGTAGAACGCACTGGCTCGGTACCAGCTTCTTGCCATGCACCAGGAGCAAACAAACGTTCTGAAATAAACTTGCGTGCTGCGTCCTCTTCGGCGCCTTCAAAACCTACATAACCGCGTGGGTTTACACCCAAACCTTGGTATTTGGCGTTGGGTAGCATTTTAACGTAACGCTCTGCAATTGCTGCGACTATGATATCTTTTACTTCTTTACCTTCAAGTGACTCAACAAAAATGACGCGGTTAGGTTCAGCAATGATGCTGACACCGTTAGTGTAAACTACTTGTGTCAAGTTTTGAGTGAAGATAGGTTGGCGCGCGAGTTCCCAAGACTCTGGTACGATACCCGAATACTTCATGAAATCAGCGTTCATGACAGAGGGTTTATTATCTTCAATCGCTACAATAATTCCAAACTCTTGTACTTTTACTTCTTTATTCATGGTAGTTACCTGATATAAATTAGGTTAAATTTGATTTAAGCTATCGGATAATTAAGACACGACAATATAGAACAGCAAGAAACTTAATTTCTCTGCTATTACAGTTGTACCCAAGCATGTATTATGGTGTGGTTATTAACCCACTAATTGCCTCTTAGTTACCTATATTATTTGTATACGGAGTAATGTAACTTTGGAAATACGGAAAACACTTGTCTTTATTTCTAATTAACCTTGTACGACTTCCCGGCTTTACGTATGGTTACATAAAGTACTTTCTCTCCCAAAGCGCAGATTTAGCTGTTACTGATTAGCTACGGTTGTGCTTGGGTGTAAAAATAGCGGTTTCTAGTTCGTTGCTGTACTATACCAATCACAACCACCGTGCAATTACTGCTTTATAGTAATAAATAATACTATGTTTGTCGAGTGAGTTTTGAGTGTTGGTAACTGGCACGCTGTCAGAGAGCAGGACGCTCGCTACTCAATAGTACAGGTTACGCTGTAGGAGGAGGCGCCTTTACTATTACTATTTTTGTAGTATGAGATAATACTATTTATTATCAATAATATTGATTCGACTCGTGGGAGCGCGCGGTGTGAATAACCCCATTCAACATACCTTGTCAGCAAGCATGACATCACCCAAAACGCACTGCATTATTTGACATGCCAATTGCGCTCAAATGCAGTCACCAAGAGAGTTATGACCACATCGACCAAAGCGTACTACATAAACAGTGATGGTAAGTCGGGTGACAGTGTGGTTTAACTGTGGTGTAAGTAAGGTGACACCTAACTGTTTTGATTATGGGTTGATTGTAGCAGTGAAATATTAAACTGAAACCCTGTTTTGATTGACATAACGGTAATTTTGATAAGCTAGGTAACACTTGGGTTTAATTAAAGTGTCACATTACTGCTATCAGTAGGTTATAGTAGTAGGGATTACATATTGAGTACGAACAAGCTTGACTATCTCGATTGATAAACAGTAGTTACTGTGAAAAGTTCCACTGTACTTTCATTTAGCTTTAAAACTTTTTACTTTTTGGATAATTGTACAAGCTAACTTCCACAGGCTCCTTATCATTAACCCCCTTCATTTTTAGCCAAGCTTTGCCACTAGAAACAGCTTCCCCGTCATTATTGGTAGCGGGAATGCATTCAACTCTGGGCGCCGCATCAATATTTTTAGAGAATCCTGATAGCTTACTCGAAACCGCAGTTTGGTTATCACTGTGAGCTGTAAGACAAACTGTAAAACCCCACTTCCTGATATTGGTTAAGGATTGTTTGAGAAAATTAGCCCAATGGTCAGGGTCAACACCATGAACCTCGTAGGTATTCGATTCCATCAGAAAGATTGCTACTTTCCCTTCTAAACCCGATTTATCTTTGAGATAATCCAAGTAATCATCCTCGTCAATTCCCATGTCTATAGCTTGTTGTTTCCGCTCCTGAATTGTTACAGGAAAGCTTTCAAAGAATAAGTTAATTTCGGGAGCATCGGTTAATACTTGAACACCTCCCCAAACACTAGGATTGGTTTCTGGGTTAACGATAATAACGTGATAACCATCATCTTTAAGAAGTCGAATCATTAACCGTTCTAAGGTGCTTTTTCCGCTTCCCTGTTCCCCCGATAAAACCCGGAAAGGTAATTTGAGAAGCTGATATATCCAGCGGTATTGTTCATCCAGTTCGAGCTTAGTTGATGTTGCTCCTTCTGGTTCCTGGTCGTTATTCTTCATACCCAATATCTTCTGAGATTCCTTATCAGCTTTAGCTGCGTCTCTCAGGTTCTCAGCTTTTGACTTACTAAACTCCGATTTTTTAGCCGCGATTTCTGACAGTGCCAAATCAAATTTAGCTTCATCAATGGTGTTGGAACGCTTTAATACTTCCTGTAAATGGGTTAGTTCCCCTTTACCCCGAAGCTTATTTATCTCCTCTGCTATTTCCTTTTCTGCTTGGAATTCTTGTTTCTTGAATATAACCTTACGCTCGTTAAAGCCATGTACCCAGTTCTCATATACTTGAGTTTTAAAAGCTTCTAAATCAGAAGAGTAAGAGTTTTGTAGTGCCGATGCTTTTAATCCTTGATTGTACCGCGCGTAAATAATTAATCCCAACACAGCCAGGGAATATTTAGGGATGTCCGGGTTGGTAGCGGGAATTTCTCTTACAACAGTTGATTTTTTTATTATATCTATCCATTCTCGCTTAAATTCCGAACCATTCCCCTCCCCGTAAAGCGACAAATCATACAGTTGTTTTAACACAACTAAATCAATATCCTTTTCACAGCCCCTCATAGCCTTTTCTGAAGGAGCGAAACAAATCTGGTAACGCTCGAACTGTGTACCAAGGTGGGATACTAAATGAAAAAATCCTGCCAGTGTCAGAGCTATTACCGTGCCGTGTTTGTGCAAGAACTTTTTCATTTACCAGTACCTATTTTCGTTTTGGAACAAAATAATAAGCTGCAATCATTAGGAGGAAGCTAATAAGTAAACCCATACTTTGAGGTATGGCGATAGGGCTTTTATCCCCTTCAAATTCCTTTCTCTGTGTTTCAATAACTTCATAGGTTCGCTCGGTTGCGGATTTTAAACTGTAGTAATTATTGAGAACACCATAGACTAAGAATCCTGCTCCCCCAATCTTGGCGATAACTGAAAAAGGTTTGTGCATATTGTCGATTTCCGGTTTCCCATTGTGGTAATTTATTCTGAATCCATCTAAGTCCCTGGTAGCTGGAATCATCGCGATTGTAAACACACTGACTGCGGTCAAGGTCGGGTTAAATGTTATTCCTATGAGTGCTTTACCTACAAAATAAGCTGCTGCAACATAAGAATAATTTGTAAGCCTTTCAGCTAGAAGCGCTTCCTTCCTAATTTCTGCTATTTTATTCGCTTTGAATTCCTCTATCTGTTCCTTAACTTCTTCAGGATATTCGGTGTCACCTGACTTGTTCTCTTGCTGTAAAAATGAAAACGACATAATTAAAGTGATATGCTACTAACTGAATACAAACCCCAATTTAGCCAAGATACGAGTAACCGGATTACTAGCTTCAGCAACATAATCCTTATAGTTAATGCGCTCCAATTCCGAATCGCTACCGTGTTCGAGAATATGTTTCATTCTTGCTTTTTTATAATCTGTATCAGTTTTTAATTGCTTGAGATAGGGACGGTTTACCAGTTTAATTAATTTATCTTTTGCATCAACAGAGTATTCAGCATTTACTATCTCTGCCTGCATTGAGATAAATTCCATTTCATCATTGTGCTTAGTTTCCTGTAATAACCTAGCTGCTAGCAATTCCGCATCAATTTCTGTAATTCCGTTGTTATAGTTTCCCTCAGTCAAAACTGTTGCAGCTTGTGAAGAGGATACCTTTAACCCGTACTTACTACCAGCGGAAATTATGTCAGCAATCTTCTCGTTATAGGTTCCCTGAGCTTCAATGATATCAATCCACTGTTGCGCTATCTGGGGAAGGAATTCGTTAATAAATTGGGCATCTTTATGTGTATCTCGCAAGTCCTTAAGTTCCTGCTCATCCCCCAAAGTTTGCTTATTTAAAGTATCGATGGAGAAATTTAAATCGTTTTTTAATCGATTCAATACGTTGTTCCCTCTGCCGCTTACGAAGTCTTTTATCCTCATCTCTTTTCCTCTCGTATTCGTCGTTATACTGCTTTACTTTGTCGAGTGTATTACCGGGACAAACTAAATAAAACCTGTTATCAGTAGGGTGCTGTTGATAATTACAATCCCGTTTATCAATGTTTGGATAAAGTGCTTGAACCTGCTCAATTCGGTTGCGATGTTCGTTAATGGTTAAGGCTACTGGCGTCAAAATAGAAATAGCGATTACTCCCCAACCCATTGGGCGAATATCCCATTTATCAACTTTGTAATGGTAGTAGATTCCTAATCCTCCAACCACACCTGATAATTTAGGTTTTGGCTGGGATTCTAAATCTTTCAAGGATTGCGACTTGGCGGCTTTTGATATTTGAGCGTATTTGCTCTAAGTCCCCCTTTACTTCGCTAAGACCTTGTGAGAATTTACTATCTAACCGTGCCTGCCTCGCTGCTATGTGCTGCCTTAGTTCCGAGATGGAATCATCAACTGTTTTTGTTTCTTGGTGGTCGAATTTATCATCTACAAAGGCTTTTATAGCACTAGTAACCGAACCGACAAACGACTTATAATCATCAAATACGTCCGGTATCTGAGAGCATAATTCAATCGTTTCTAGTTCAGATAATTGAACATCCAATACGGATGATTGAGAAGTAATTAAATCATGCTTCTCTCCCTCACTCACCACTATCCCGGTTTCAGCTTCTTCCTCTGATTCAATTACTTGATTTTCTACCTCAACCCTTTCAATAAGATTTAAATCGGTTGGCGCTTCGGTTCGCGTGTTGGTATCTAAATTGGTGTTTGCATCCTGGTGGCTTAATTCTTGTTCTTGAGATAGTTTAATTTGTTGAACGTTGGTTATTAATTCCGAATTGGGAGATAGTTCAATTTCTTGAACGTTGTTTATTAATTCCGAATTGGGAGATAGTTCAATTTGTTGAACGTTAGTTATTAATTCCGAATCTTGGGGAGGTTCAATTTCTTGAATCAAAGGCATTGGCTCAACTTCATTGCTAAACTTAATCACCAACTTGTTAAGTATTGATACGGCTAAGTCATCAGTTAATGTTTCATTGTTGTAACCAAGTCGCTCTAACTCTTCCCTGATAACAGGCTTACTAAGTTTGATATTCTTGCGCGATAAGTTTGATTGAATACGTTTTATGTAATCTGTCATAATTTCTCCGCTCCTAAATTGCTTGGATAAATAACTCGGATGCTTTCTCTACTTCCTTTCTCAGTTTGTAAGTGTGTGCTGCTAAGATTACCGGGTACAATTCTTTAAGTTCATACACGCGAGTTTTACGGAACCCGTTTAGAGGTTTAAACCATTTTGTAAGGGTATTGGGATGAATTGTAATTTGGTGCTGTTCAAACAATTCCAGTAATTCCTTGCCGCTAATTTCTGATTCCTTGCCAGCTATTAATTGGTTAGCGACCTTAACCGAATTTACAATTGGTACAAGTCTTAAATCACATTTAGGAAGTTGTTTCTTGACTTCAGCCAACCACGTAACATTCTGTTTTATTAACGGGAAGTCGTCACCAAAAATAGGTTTTAAACGATACCAACTCGCGTCACTAATCCGCTTTCCAAGTACCTCCTCAAACAACTCTCTCGCTTCTTTTTGTTCTAGTTTCTTCATCTAAGTAAGTCCTAAACTCAGTATTCAAAACTACTTGCTTTTTCTTGCACTGATACGTAGTGCTACTCAAAACATCAATCACGGATGCAATTTGTCAATTTTCAGTGAGTGATTGCAGCAGCGTGTGAAAATAACATTTCTTTACAAACTGCATCGGTGATTCATTTTTACTGTCTGTCGCATCCGATGAAATAAAAATTTACAATCGGTTCTTTTTTTGGGGTAAATCGCTGCATCCCTTGTGCTTTCTGGGTAGTGCAATTTTCACGGACGTGATTCTGCTTTTTACCCCGCGCTTTTTCGGGGGTCTGGGATAAATGCTCCTTTAGCTCGATTCCTTGGTGCATAACGGGTTCGGGGTTGCAGGGGGTTTAAATCCCTAAAACTGCATTCATTGAACCTTTGGACTACATCAAAATTATATAGCACAAAGATAGCACAAGCATAGCCTGGAGATGCTATAAAGTTTTTATGCACAACTTATTCTTACCTTGAGATGTAACTGTTATCTCTGGAAGGGAGCTGTCCAGTATCTCTAGGGTGTATTTTAAAAGGAGGATAAATATGTCAAAGCCCCAAGTAGAAGCAATGCCACTTGAAGAAAATGTCAGATTGAATATAACCGTCTCGCGCTATAACCTTCAAAGGTTGAAGTACTGGGCTGCTGTCAGCGGCAAAACTCCCAGCGCTTATGCTAGTCAAATAATTTCGGCTCGATTGGAAGCAAACTTTGATTTAATCAATCGACAGCTTGAAGATTTGGCTCAAAGTCAGGGAATGACACTAACAGACTTAAAGGAACTTCTTGATAACCAAGATTCAAAATGAAACTGTAAGAAACCTAAATAATGTATAAAAATGAAGCATGAACGCTACTGATATCAATCCTTCAAATCTTCCAGCAATACCATTATCCGAACGCAGCAACTTACCTATTTTTAAGTCGAAATCCTTAATATTTAATTGTTTGCCTAACTCGATTAGCTCCTGAATTACTTGTGGGATAACTACAAGAGTTCTCTTGCGAATCGATATTTTGGAGTCTGACAAAGAGTTTTCAGCTATGTAAGCAATTATTTTTAAAGATTCTTCATCTAATTTTTGTCCGTTTAATGTAGATGCTATGGCTTTTTTCAAATTAGAATCAGTAAATTCATTATCAATCTTCAATTGCTTAACAACATCAAAAATTACTTCACCGTCTTTATCAACTACTAATATTGCAGATAAATTTGTATCTATATTATATATAAGCTTATCAAGCGAACCTACTTTGCTATGCTTACAATCCAAGAACAAAAGCTCAAGCTGCTTAAAACTCCAGTCTTGGCGCAGCTTATTTAAAACCCTAAGAAAAATCAATTGATTCCAGGTATAAAGAATAGCTGTATCCCTATTTGGCACCACTAAGCCAGCTTCGTCCAGTTTACGCAACTGGTTTCTGGTAAATCCCGATAGTAGTTCTGCTTCTTTCTGAGAAAACATCTCAGACTTTCTTGACACCAAATATTGCTTTAAGCTTGCCATAACTCTAATGCTGCTGGATACCTATATTTTAAGAACCCTACTTTATATTTACGGATTTTGGTAGTATTGAGTATAAAATCACCAAAAGTAGGTTAAAGTGTAAACAGCAGGTGAAGAGTAGTTAAAAATTATTCTTTATCGTCTGAATTCTGGAGTCTGCCAGCCATTTCTCATTGACGACCTCATTGCGACCAAACTTTGAACGCCTTTGAGAACCGGCAGCTCCTTCTCCGTACAAACGAATCACTTATCAATCGCTTTCCTTGGTAGGGAAGCAGTTAATTCGTGCTACATATATATTAGCATTCATCGAAGCAACTGTAAAAGGCTATTGGTAAAGGATTCGCTTCACATGCACGCAGTCCGCGTGAATCTTTTACTTATGACCACAGCAAACTTAAAAAACGAAACATTCGTTCGATTAGACCAGTCTCAAATATCCCAACACCTAGTTGCACTAGGTTACAAAAGAGGCGACACAGTTTATATCCGAGCTTTTTACCCAAAAGATGACCCTCGTTGTAAAGAAGAAAATTCAGCACGCAAAGCCCAAACTAAAAGTTCAAATGAACTGATACGCATAGCTACAAAGTATCAAGAAGACGGTATGGGTGTTTACTTTGTTGTTAATGGTGGGGGGCAAACCGACAAAGAAGTGACAAGCGGTCGTGCCATTTTTTATGAACATGACAACTTGCCAAAAGAAATTTCAGCTATCCTGTGGCAAGAGTTGGGTTTACCCGAACCAACATTTCAGGTAGATACAGGTGGAAAGTCGATACATAGTTACTGGGTATTTGAAAAATTTTGTAGCCCTGAGCAGTGGGAAAGCTTACAAACAGATTTTTTAAACTTTGCGGATGCTGACCGTTCTATAAAAAATAAATCAAGAGTAATGCGCCTAGCTGGATGCTTCCATATTTCAGAGGCTGGGGCTAATCCAACTCGCATAATTAATAAATCGGGTAAGAAATACAGCTACGAAGAATTGCGTAATCTTATCCCCCAATCTCAACCCCAAACACAACTGGAACCGGAAATCAATTATACGCCAATAATAGGTGATGTACCTTTATCGGCATGTTTAAGTAAAGATGACCGCGCGCTAATTGATGGTGGCGCCGCATCCGGTAGCAGAAATAGTAGTGGCGCCAAACTAGCTAGAAATTTAATTGGCACTGCTGCAAGATTACAATATTTGGGCATCCAATACAGCGAACATCCAAGACAATTATTTGATTTATATGCAGCGCGCTGCTCACCATCGTTAGATTTAAAAGAAGCAGATTTGATTTGGCAGTCGGCAGAAAAATCTAACCCAACTGCGACATTAACTGATGATGCAATTTCTAATTGTGTAAATGCCTGGAAGCATAATCAAAATAAATCTACAGGTAAAAGTTTCGGCGCCTCACAATTCAATAAAAGCTCTAGTAATAGTAGTGGGAATGATGGAAATCCCCCAGTTGTAGAATTAAGCTTACGCGACCGATTGATTGAGATACTGTCAAGGGGTTTATCAAATAGCGAAGAGTATGTTGCTTTTATTTCTCTAGCTGAATCTGTAAAGAAACCATTACGGGATATAGAAAAATTAGCTCGTCTTATCAAGTCAGAAATTGAGATATCTTCCGATAGGGAAGAAAATCTAAAAGAAGTTGATGAACTGTTAGGACTCTTCAGTGCCAACCTGAAATTATCAGATTTTTTACCTCATGTACTAGCAAATCCTTTAACTCAATATTGTAAGTGGATGGCTATTACTCCAGCAGTTATTCTGACTACGCTTTTAGTAGCTGTAAGTAGCTTGCATAAAGTAGGAACAATGTTGATTGTTCACAGTGGTCAAAGATTCCATGTACCTCCAACTTTATACGGGGCAACAGTTTCAGAGACAGGACAACGTAAATCTCCAGTTTTCTCAACAATTGTAAAAGAGCCATTAGGAGAATTACAAAACAGAGAAAATGGAATATACCAACACAATAAAGGAGAATACGAACGCGAGTTAGCAGCGTGGTCAGAAAATAAAAAAAATAAAGATGTTGATGTCGGAGAAGAACCCTCTATACCACAATTAAAGGTTTATTATTTTACTGGTGCAACTGGAGAAGCCATTAAATCTCAAGCAGCTAGAGTTCCAGATAAAAGTTTAATGTACTTAGCTGATGAACTAGCAGGACTTTTTAAATCCGCAAACCAGTACCGTGGTGGGCGCGGTTCTGATGCCCAAGATATTCTTTCTTATTATGATGGCAGCGGGAATTTAGAACTTAGAAAAGATGGCATTGATAGCTATTCACCAAAAACTTATCTTTCAATTTTTGGCGCCACCCAACCAAGTGTTTTACAAGGGTTGATGAAAGATGAAAAAGACCCCGATGGTCAATGGTCACGCTTTATCTTTGTAAACCAACCACTTGAAGCTGCGACTCTTAGTGACGACTTGGGTGGTGGGATAGATATCTCTGACTTACTAACAGGAGTTTACTCTAAAGTCGATAATTTAGATAAGTGTTATTACAAGTTAAGTCCAGGCGCCTTTAAATGCTACCAGAAAGCTTACAACAAGTTTGAACAACTACGTGTTAGTAGTTCTGACCCAGCGATGAGGGCAGTTTATTCCAAATCTGAAGGCAGGATTGGGAGAATAGCTATTAATTTGCATGTGTTGGAGCATGTTTGTGCTGGGACAGATGTTCCAGCGGAGATACCTCTACACATTATCGAGAGAGCAGTTAAGCTGACTAACTTCTACATTGGACAAATCAAACTAATCCATTCCGAAAATGCAATTGCTAAGGGTGAATTACCAGCAGTGCTAACAAAACTGCTCACAGAATCTCGGAGACTAGGCAAGTTATCCATCAGAGATGCAATTAGAAGCTGTTTAGGGGGCAGAACCACCAAAGATAAAGTACTAGAGTACTTCAAAGAACTAGAAACCTCTGGTTATGGGGTTATAGAAAAAAATAAAAATTCCACTGTTTTTATCCCTACTGTCAGCTGTGTCAGCGCTACTGTCAGCACTACTGTCAGCAATGAAGAAAACCCTGAAAACGTTGATAATGATGGATTTGAAGAAAAAAATAAATCTACTGTCAGCAGTGTCAGCAGTGTCAGCTCTTCAAAAGAAAATAAGGATGAGTCGGATAATTCATCTAATAATAATGATGCTAGCGACTCGGCATCTAGTTCTTCCTCAAATGGCGCCAACGTTGCAGAAAATGCCAAAAAAACAGATTCTAATACCCCAGCTGACACTGCTGACACTGCTGACACTACCGAAAAAAAAGAAGCTAAAACCCCTGCTGGGACTGAATCCGTTGGGGCTTCTGGTTCAGCTGACAGTACTGCTGACAGTACTGCTGACACTGCTGACACTACTGGAGAGAGTTCAACAATAGAACCCCAAACCGAAGTAGAGATTATAGCAAAGGGCAAACATAAAGGGATGGTTGGAACAGTTGTAGAAGTACCATCATCTGAACGCAGCACACACTCCAAAGAATACAGGGTAAGTTTTGTTGACGGCACCGCGTGTAAGTCCGCTTGGTTTTATGAGTGGGGAATCAAAAAATATGAGGCGCCAACTGGCTCGGATAGTACTGCGGTAGCTTCTGTGCCTTCCAAATCTCAAAACAGCTTCGATTCCAGAAAATATACAGATAAGGAATGCACAATAATTTCGGGTGAGCATTGCGGCAAACGGGGAACTACTCAAACTTATTGCCAAGAGGATGATACTTTTTTAGTACAAATCCAGGGGGATGAATGGGTAGAGATTAAGTTTTCCGAATTGAGTTTTGATACCGAGAAACCTCAAAAAAGTGATTCCCTAGCACCAGGAGATAAGGTTGAAGTTTTGGAACCAGGTAATTATCGTTCGGGGCATACTGGGCAGGTAGTGAGCTTTGACCCTGATGATAATAATTACGTCGTAGTTGAATTCTCCAATGGTTCGTCATCCATACTCAAAGCTTCATCCCTGAAAAAAGTCCAAACAGGCATGTAGTTGCAGGCAGCGGGGGAGTTACTTGCGTAAAAATCCTAAAATTTTGGGTGAGGATTGGGATTTATTTTGATTTGGGAGCGATGCAGTGGTGAGGGGTGCGGTTTATGGCATTAAGGGTTGATTTTCAAGGATGTTAAAGTCAAATAAATATGGAGGTTGTAACTATGACCACTACCCTAACTAAGCCCGTAACTTACGAAGAATTTATAGAGTGGTTCCCTAATGACGGGAAGCAGTACGAACTACACGATGGAGTAATTGTTGAGATGGCGCCACCTACCGGAGATCATGAAAAGGTTGTTGGATTTTTGGCTCGAAAAATAACGATAGAATATGACCGAATGGATTTACCCTACACCATACCCAAAACTGCATTCGTCCGAACCCCCAGCGCGTTGTCGGTTTACTCACCCGATGTATTATTATTAAATCTTGACAATATCGATAATATTGACTTGGAACCGCTATGGAAAAAAGAATCAACGGTAACAGATGCTGCATCCGTACCCTTAGTAGTTGAAGTGGTCAGTACAAATTGGCGGGATGATTACCATAAAAAGTTTGCGGATTATGAAGAAATGGGCATTCCTGAATTCTGGATTGCTGATTATAGAGGGTTGGGGGGTAAAAAATTTATTGGAGACCCAAAACAGCCTACTTTCTCAGTATGTCAACTTATTGGAGATGAGTACCAAGTTACCAAGTTCACGGGCAATGATTTAATTATTTCTCCAACATTCCCCCAACTAAAACTTACTGCACAACAGGTTTTTGATGCGGCTTTACCACGGTAAAATATGATTGGCGCTTGTCCATATATCCGTTAAAAGGAATTTGTGCTTTGCGTTCACACATGGGATGCCCAAGTGAGAGTGTTACTACTATAAAAATTTTGATTTTTAATATAGTAACTGCTTTTAACCAGACTACAGTTCTAATCCGCTACTTTTTTTGGGTTGCTTCTCTTGAAGCTGCTGTTTAGCTTTCGGCCTGTCTAATATTTGTTGTAAAGAGCGGAAATTATCCACATCCTGTTCGTTGAGCGTTATTCCTTGTGGCGCCAACTTTGCATCGAGTGGGATTTGTGCGATTTCCTCCCCTGATTTGCGCTTAAGCCTGAGAGTTGAAACATCTAGTTCGAGGTCGTACTTGCTGCCTCTCAAAACTTTGTCTGGTTTTTGCATCTGCCAGAACAAACGAACAGTTGGTGCAATGGCGTTTGCGTACTTCTGTTGAGAAAGGCTGTTAGATACAGAAAGAGAAGAAGTCGAATTACTATCATCCGAATTGCTGTCAGTTGTTGAAGCAGTTGATAAATCATTATCGACTTGATGGGTTTTAATCAACAATTCAATTTGCTGTTTATGACTTGGTTTATGCACCACACCGAGTTTTGATTGAATACCGATGTGCGTATAATCTTGTCCTACTTGCCGTCCTTTTAAAACTTTATCGTTGTAACAATAGCTAATACCTTGCAGCTTACCAGTTCGGGTAATTCGACACTGCACATCAATATTTTGTGATAACAATCTGCTGATAAAGGTTGGCATTTCTGGTTTATCGTTAGCAGCTTGTTTAATTGCATCTTGAATAAATTTGGTTTCTTCTTCCCTGGATGGAGTGCCCTTCTTAGCTTCAACTTCCCAACTACTTTGTTGTGGAATAAGCTCGTACTTTTGTTCAATCTTCCTTAAAGCTTTTTGTATATTAATATAATCCAGATAATCGTTTTTACATTTACCTTGGTAATCAACTCGATTGACTATTAAATGTAGGTGTGGCCTAATTTCATCCGTATTTAAGAGTTTAGCATCGGTGTGTAATGCTAATAAATATTGATGGTTATTATCATCAAATGCTAATTCCTTACGTAAATC
>NZ_AP025024.1 GCF_019977735.1 Calothrix sp. PCC 7716
AAATTTGTTTAGCGACAGAAGCAGCAGGAGAAGGGATTAATTTACAATTTTGTCGATTCATGATTAATTATGACCTACCCTGGAATCCTAACCGCTTAGAGCAGCGGATGGGGAGAATTCACCGAATTGGTCAAACAAAAGATGTTTATATATTTAACTTTGTAGCAGTAAATACGGTAGAAGGTCGCGTGTTAGATAAGTTGCTATTTAAGTTAGAAGAAATTAGAAATGCGATGGGCGACCGCGTGTTTGATGTTATTGGGCAATTACTACAACTTAATGATATTAGATTTGAGGAATTGGTCAGGGAAGCCACCTATACTAAGAAGAGCGAAGATGAGGTTTTAGAGCAAATTGAGCGTCTTGACCCTAAACGCTTAGAAGCTTTAGAACAAGCAACTGGTGTGGCTTTGGCTACTTCCCATGTAGATTTAACCCAGATTCGTCGCACCCAAAGCCAAGATTATGTTTCTGAAGAACAGCGATTAATGCCGCGCTATGTGGAAGAATTTTTTAAACGGACTTGTGATTATCTACGGGTAAATTTGGAAGCTCGTGCTGATGGTTTGTGGCGAGTAACTTATGTAAAAGAGGAATTTCGCGCTGCAAACCTAGAATCTGTACGGCGCCTGGGAACTCCAGAAAAAGAATATCTCAAGCTAACATTTTATAAAGAGCATTTGGCAAATGCATCTCATCAAGATGCAGATTTATTATCACCGGGACATCCTTTATTTGCAGCGATTACCGAACGGTTAGACATGCAACTTTATGAGCAATCCCAGCAATCTGCTATATTTATTGACGCTGATGCTCAACAACCCTATAGCATACACTTTTTTGAAGTGCAGCTTTGTGGTGTTTCTAGTAAAGGTAAGGATAAAGTTCTCAAAGCACGGTTGTGTGCTGTAGCAGAAAAATCTACAGGGGAACTAGCACTGCTGTCTCCCGACTGTCTGCATAATTTAGCACCAGCACCCTCTACAATTTCCCTCTCCGCAGGAGAGATAAACCAGCCCCCTACACCCCAGGAACAACAAAAAGTAGAAAATTGGTTAAAGGTAAAGGTGCAGTTACCGTTAATGAACCAAGAGCGCTCGCAACGGCAACGAGAGTTACAAATAAGACAAGATTACTTAAAAAAGGCGATGGAATCTGCCATCCGGGATGCCCAAGCCACCCAAATGAAGTTCGCGTCTAAGGTAGCTAAAGGAGATGAAACCTACCGAGTCGCGCGAGACAACGCCCAAAAGAAAGTGCGGAACTTGCAGGAACGGTATAAAACTAAACAAAGTGAACTAGATTATCTCAAGATTATTCGTCCCGGACGTGTGGCGTATTTGGGAACAGCTTTAGTAATTGGGGCGCCTGTTGAAGTATCGAAACATCCAGGGATGCGAAATGACCCAGAAGTAGAAGCTTTTGCTATGCAGTATGTAATGGACTACGAACGTCAACGGGGTTGGGAACCAGAAGATATCAGCAATAATCAAGATGGTAGCGGTTTTGACATCCGTAGTGTGGGGCCAGTCGATCCACAGACAGAAGTGGCGCCAGTGCGACGAATTGAGGTCAAAGGACGGGCACAGTGTAACCAGGAAGTTTCCCTGACGGTCAATGAGTGGCGAAAAGCACAGCAGTTAGGAGACTCTTACTGGCTATATGTAGTTTTGGGATGTAATACTGATAATCCTCAGTTATTAATGATACAAAATCCTGCGAAAGCATTGGTGGGCGATGCAAAAGAAATCAAGCAAGTAACACGGTATATTATTGGCGCCGAAGCATTACAGCAAAAAGCCATTAATAACCCGTAGCATAGGCGTCTCGCCTGTGCATTCAGTAAGTAATTGTATATCATGACTCATGAACTGCCATGAGTCGTAAACTGTGAACTTGTATTGTCATGCTGAGGGACGTAAACGGAGTTTTCCCGAAGGGTAGCATCTTAAAGATTTTGACGCTTATTTAAAACTAAAGTTTTAACCTGTTTTGAGTATAATACAGAGTAAATAAGCATAAATACGCGCATTATCATAACGAACATTTTATCTAAACTTTGTAGGCATAACAAAATAAATATTGTATGATATACCAGCTAAAAATAATAAGCCATAATTACTTAGTCAGCCATTAAATTTATCTTGTTATGACAAACGACAGGCGCCTAATCGAAGACTTTATCCCCATTCGTGAAATTTCTGTTGAAGCAGCACGAGAAAAATCTATTAGAAAAGGTCACATTTCTACTCTACATTTATGGTGGGCAAGACGACCTCTAGTAGCAGCAAGGGCGGCAGTTTTTGCTTCGTTAGTAGCGGCGCCTCCTTCATCGCAGAAGCGCACAGCTTTAAGTAAGATAATGATTGACCTCTGCAAGTGGGAAGCAGGAAAAGATACTATTAATAAAGCTAAAAATCAAATATTAGAAGCACAGAGAGAAAGACTTAATTTACCTAGTAATACACCACTAAATCAAGTACCACCACCAAAAGTTTTGGATATGTTCTCAGGTGGAGGTGCAATTCCTTTAGAAGCATTGCGTTTGGGTTGTGAAACCTACGCTATTGAACTTAACCCTGTAGCTCATATTATTGAGCTTTGTACTTTAGTTTATCCCCAAAAATACGGTAAAGAATTAGCTTCTGAGGTAGAGAAATGGGGGAATTGGGTAATCGAAAAGGTGAGGGAAGAAATAGGTGATTTATATCCGGCAATAGAGAATGATAAATGGAGACTTGAGGATAAAGAGAAAGCAGAAGAGAGCGATGTGCAGCTAAATTTATTTTCTCAAAATCCATCCACAAACAAAAATTCTAAATCGAAAAATCTTACACCAGTGGCGTATTTATGGACACGCACGGTGAAGTGTCCTAACCCTGCTTGTGGTGCTGCGGTTCCTTTGGTGCGTCAAACTTGGTTGTGTAAGAAGTCAAAAAAGTATGTAGCGCTCAAACTTATCCCGAATCACGAGACAAAACAAGTTGAGTTTGAAGTGGTGGAAGCAGCGACAGAAAAAGCGTTAGGTTTTGACCCTGCTGCTGGTAGCTCGCGCGGTAATTCTACTTGTAGGCATTGTGGGACAACTATTCCTAGTAAACCATATATACAAGACCAGGGTAAAGCAGGAAAGATTGGCAATCAATTAATGGCTATTGTTTGTACTACTTCAGGAGAACAAGGTAAAACTTATTTAAGTGGAACAGCTTATAACAAATATAATCCTGATGAAGAAATAGTAATAAACAGGTTAGATAAGCTAGTTAAACAAATCGGAATTAACACCCCAGATGAACCAGTAAAAGTTTGGTCTGGTGTTTTTAATGCTCCACTATACGGGTTAGATAAATTTGAAAAGTTATTCACATCTCGCCAATTGTTATCGCTGATGACGTTTGTCAAGTGGGTTAGATTAGCGCATCAAGAAATGTTGCAGGAGGAGTATAATGAGGAGTTAGCGAAAGCGATAAGCACTTATTTAGCTATTATGTGCGATAAACAAGCGATGTTTAACTGTTCTTTGGCCAGATGGTTTAATCATCGTGAAGGAATTTGTCCTGTTTTTTCTAATCAAGCTCTACCTATGGTTTGGGATTTTATAGAAGGTAATCCTTTAAGCTCTAGTTCAGGTTCTTGGGAAAGCGCACAGCAATATATTGGAGAAGTTTTACTCGCTGACTATAATGAAAAAAATCATACAGCTCAATTACAACGTAGTTCAGCAACATCAATGCCAATTGAATCAGAATCATTAGATGCAGTAATTACAGATCCACCATATTTTGATTCTGTCCCCTATGCTGATTTATCTGACTT
The DNA here is from genome assembly GCF_019977735.1 of Calothrix sp. PCC 7716. Taxonomy (GTDB): domain Bacteria; phylum Cyanobacteriota; class Cyanobacteriia; order Cyanobacteriales; family Nostocaceae; genus Dulcicalothrix. The sequence goes on from NZ_AP025024.1 coordinate 3,817, forward strand.
CTTTTATGTCTGGCTAAAACGCTCCATAGGACATCTTTATCCAGAACATTTTTCTAGTCAATTAACCCCCAAGAAAAACGAAGCCATTATGGAACCTTCTCGACATGGGGGAGATAAAAAAAAAGCAGCACAAGCTTATCAAGAGATGATGCACAAGGCATTCTGTGAAGCTAGTAGAGTGCTGAAACCAAATGGAATGATGGTTGTAGTGTATGCCCACAAAACTACATCCGGTTGGTCAACATTAATTGACTCTCTCAGACGTGCAGGATTTACAATTACCGAAGCATGGCCTCTTGATACTGAAAGTGCAGGTAGGCTTCGTGCTATTGATTCAGCTGCCCTGGCTTCCAGTATTTTCCTAGTTTCTCGTAAACGCACCGAAGCTAAAATAGGCGACTATGCAATGGACGTTCGCCCAGAACTTGCAGAAATTGTCCGCGACCGCGTAAAAACCCTGATGGCAGAAGGCGTTACTGGCGCCGATTTAGTCATTGCTTGCATCGGTGCTGGGTTGCGCGCGTACACCCAATACGACCGCGTAGAACTCCCCAACGGTGACGAATTAGACGCTAATTCCTTCCTCGACGAAGTACAAAAAGAAGTTTTAGAAGCAGTTTTAACCGACGTGCTACTATGCGATAAAAAAGGTGTTTCTGCCGTCGATAAACCCACCCAATATTATATTTTAGGACGCTATGAATACGGCGAAGCTATTGTTGAATTTGATGAAGCTAACACCTTAGCGCGCGGCGTTGGTGTGGAACTTGATAGCGCTGGTGGTTTAACTGATGGTAAAATTGCACTGCTAAAGAAAACTAAAAATCAAGTACAGCTACGAGACTATAGCGAACGCGGCGCCTCGGATGATTTAGGCATTCAAAAAACAGAAAAACAACAAACTTTTAACGTCAAATCTCAAGTCATTGGTACGGCGCCAACATTAATAGATATTCTCCATCGCTTGCTGTGGCTAGCAGAAAATAAACCCCAAGAAATTCAAAATTTTCTTAATTTAGCACAGCCTGATGCTACCCAACTGCGTCTCGTCGCGCAAGCCTTAGCCGGACGTGCATTAACACCCGAAGCAGGTGCTACAGAAGTTGCGAATAGTAACCGTACAAAGGAACAACAACAAATTGATACCTTGTTGGCTTCTTGGAAACGAGTAGTAGAAGATAATTTATTTACTAAAAGTAAGTAAATTAGAAATAATAATTTATCTTAAATAGTTATTCAATAGGGGTATTGTATCTAATACTTCTATCGAATAACTACAAGCAAAGCGCATAGATTATTTTAATTTAAATAGTTTATTTTTTTAGTTCGCGAATTTGTTCTACTATATGGTCTTCTACTGCTTTCTTTTGACTACTGCTAGCACCTTTTTGATAATTTTTTCCAGCATCCTGAACAAACTTGCGTTTTGCACTAGAAGAAGTGTTGGGTTTCATCCCTGATTTTTTCATTGACTTTTGTAGTTCATCCCAAGTAGTCTCAGCCGCAGCTTCACCTATTTCTACGAGCGCTTGTGGCAACAATCTTTTTGCTTCCTTACGAATATCATCTTCTGTCTCAAGTGACGTAAGATTAACATTACCAATTTTGATTTTAAAATTAATTTTATTCATACAATAATTCCTTATATATTCTCCTATGGGAACTTAATCAAAGACATAACCCTATTATAGTATATAAATACTGAATGTGTTTTATTATGCTAGTAGTTTTTCATTTCTTGTGGCTAAAAACTACACACAAGCTAGGGATGGAAGGTAATAATAGAAACAACCCCACTTGAAAATTTCAAATGCCATGAGTAGCGCTTATCAAATAAAACCTTGGACGCAGGTCGTCACTCCCCACGCCGATATCCTTAGTGGTAATTTGGATAACGCTACATATGCAGCCAGCTTAGGCGCCGTAATTCGCCAAGACCCCAAATGTCCAATTGTGTACAGGGATGCCCGTGATTTCTTCGCCGCTACCTATCTAACAGTAGGATTGAAAAAGCTACTCGAAGATGTACTAAAGGGTTTACAGGGAAATGCTGGAGACAGGGTATTGCAGCTACGTACTCCCTTCGGTGGGGGCAAAACTCACTCTCTTATCAGTCTCTACCACATCACCAAAAACCGCGCGTCATTATCTGGTATCCCTCAAATAGAAAGCTTACCTGACCCTGGTAATGTACGAGTTGCTTATTTTATTGGTTTGGATATTGATGTAAATACAGGCATTGAAGTAGAGAATAACTTAAGAATTTTCACACCTTGGGGATATTTAGCATGGCAAATTGGTGGACATGAAGCCTATTCGTTAGTGCAGACCGCAGACCAACAATATATTGCTCCGGGTAACGATATATTACGGAAAATATTAGGCGCCCAAGCCAATTTAATACTTATAGACGAACTGCTGATTTATATTGAAAGTGCAATGGCTAAACAGGTAGGAGACTCTACCTTTGGTCGTCAAGTTCTTACTTTTATCCAAAAACTTACAGAAGTTGTCCGCGAATCTCCCAACACAGTCTTAGTTTATTCCCTACAAGCAAGCGTTGGCGAATCGTTTGGCAATGAAGGCTTATTAAGTACTTTAGATAAATTAGTTAGCCGTATTGACGCTAAAAAGGAACCCGTTTCCGGCGATGAAGTCATGCGTGTGGTTCAACGGCGTTTATTTAGCAACATTGGCGACACAACTATTATTCAAGAAATTGCCAAGCAGCAAGCAGAATTATTCCGTAAGTTCCGCGAAAGTTATACAGAAACTAGCCGCGAAAAACAGCAAGTACAACAAGAAGCAGATTTATTAGCAGAAAGAATTTTATCAAGTTACCCATTCCATCCTGACTTAATCGATTTAATGTATTACCGTTGGGGTAGTCTTCCTAGCTATCAACGTACTCGTGGTGCTTTGCAATTTCTGGCTTCGGTGACATACGCATTGTGGCAAACACAAGATAATTCTTGGTTAATTGCACCAGGTAATATTCCTTTTGAACAGGATGCAGCGAGAAGTTCCTTCTTTTCCCAAGTCGGAGAAAGGGATGCTTACAGTGCAGTGTTAGGCGCCGACTTAACTGGACGCAAAGCCAAGGTGAAAACAGTCGATAACCGCATTGCCACCGATGCACCAGCCCTAGCACATTTAAAAGTTGGAACGCGCCTAGCCTCCGCAATTTTAATGTATTCTTTTGGCGCCAGAAGTGGCGAAGACAGAGGAGTTTTAGAACAAGATATCACAGCCGCTTGCCTAGCACCAGGATTAGACCGTACCACCATCACCGCTGCATTAAGCGACCTGCGGGAACAATTACTTTATCTACATTATGTTGGTGGTCGCTATCGGTTTGAAACTAAGCCTAATCTCAACAAGTTAATTGCAGACGAAGAAAGCAAAGTTGGTAGCGATGAAGTGTTACAAAAAATCCGCGACGAACTGAGCAAGAATTTACAAAACACCCGTGGTAAAATTGTACTTTGGGCTAAAGATTCAGCAGCAATTACCGACAAAGTACCGCACTTTAGTATCGTTTACCTTGAACCAAGCTGGGCAGATAAAAGCAAGGAATTAGTTTTAGCTTCAACCTTAGATTGGGTGGAAAATCGCGGTCATGATAAACGTGAATATAAAAATGCATTAGCATTTGTAGTTCCCAACAAAGCGCAAATGGATAAAGCACGTAAAGGCGCCAGAACTGCATTAGCAATAGAATCGCTAATTGAGCAAAAAACAAAGTATAAATTTAATTCAGAAGATATAGAAGAATTAAATGGTAAAGCTAAAGATGCAGCCAGCGAAATTAATGCGGCAATTCGGCGCCTTTATGATGATATATTATTACCGCTACCCGACACTAACGGAGAAAGACCAGTACGTTTAGAAACAATCGATTTACAATCCCAACTTAACACCAGCCAGAACTTACAAGAAAGGGTACTAGATGCCCTAAAAAATCACGTTTTTGATTCACTTACTGCTGTTAAATTAACTCGCTTATCTGGCTTAGAAAATCCCGAAACTGAATATATTACAGGGGAAGACCTGGTAAGTTACTTCTTCCGCTTCCCCAATTTTCCCAAAATGTTGGGAGTTGAAGCAATTAAAAATTCCATTCTTGAAGCTATTAAAAAAGGAATGCTCGGTTACGTGCCGTCAATGACAATAGTCTCTGGCACACCAGTAGTAGAAAATCCCAGCTTAATCAGCTTTGAGAAATCCATTCCAAGTGACGAATTAGACCTTGCTGGTTATCTTTTATCTCCCAGTTTGGTTAAGAAATTACGTACCATCGCAACTGAGAATGAAGTAGAAACAACATCAAATGAGGAGGAAGTTGACACCAATGATACCGAAAACGAAGATTATAGTACAGGTGATTTAGATGGCACCACACCAAAAACAACCGACGAGACAGCCTCTACTGAGAAAAAGACTATTGTAGATAAATCAGAAACAAGTAGCATTGAAAGAACAATCTTAACTGACATAGTTAATGGTAAAAAATCTGCACATTACTACAAGCTAACATCTGTCACCGATAAATCAAAAATCTTTGAACTATTTCAGGTGTTACAGGTATTATCAGATAAAGCAGAGGGAATGACTATCAAGATTGAAGTACAAGCAAATACAAAAGATAAATTTGACCCTAGCTGGATACGTAATGCAATAGAGGAACCGCTTGATGAAATGGATATTCAAGCATCTACACATTTGGAATAGGTGTAGTGGTTATTAAGCCGCTCCGGTGTGCAATTTACTGAAGCCTGGAATCCCTCGCACGGCATGGGTTTCTCCAGAACGAATTGCACTTACAAGCCGAAACGGCGCCTGGTTATTGACATCAAAACCCTGCGCCGCAACCGGGAAAACATGACGCAATCAGAATTTCTGTCTTGGAGCAAGAACCGCGACCCCTCCGAGTACGCCTGGAAATACAACGTGGAAGATAACCTATACCGGGGTAAGAGCATCATCCGAACAGAAAACCGGGTTAAGTGTTATTACATAGATAATACAAATTTATTTCAATGCTGAAACCCTTGTTTTCTCGTTGAGTAGTACCAGTGTGATAATCAAAGGCAACTAACCGTAGCTCGTGTAGAATCCTTATATCATCAGACTTTCAGGCTTAACCCGGTTTTCTGGTCGTTTGCTACTAAGACCCCTTTCCTATCTATAAGACGATATTAAAAAACTCTTTCTGAATTTTTTGAGTTATACCCGTTTTTATCACTTTCAGGCGCCATACAACCATGTGATTCATAAACACAGGCGCCGTTGACCCAAATCACCAACTAGCCACTACATATCAAGCTACTATGCTGTCACGAGTATATATACGCATACAATTTAATATGAAAAATATATTAATCTTGGGGCTACTTGCCATAGTTGGATGCTTGCAAGCAAGCCAAGATATTCATTCATTCATTCATTCATCTATTGGGTGTGGAATGGTTAATGAAGACTATAGAACAAATCAGTGATTTGTCCAGAAAATTTACAAATCCATAGTTTAATAGACACATCCGGCATTTCACACAAGCGTATATATCAGAAGGTTTAATTTCATCCTTATTTCACAAGTATTAAAATAATATAAAAATATTTTCTGCTGTATTTACCCTAACATATTGGTGCTATACTGATAATAGTTATCACAGTACAGTACAGGGTTCACATCGCCACAAAGTCTAATATCAATTTTTACCCTTGTATTTGGCTTTCCGAGTAAATTTTTGAAATTAAAGGAATATTACACTATGTCACATTTACAACATCTAGTCGGGCACCATGTCTTACACAAAGCATCAGAAGGTTCAAGAAAAGGTCCACTAACTACAGTAACAGGATTAGTGGTTGGAACTGTAGTTGGTGGAGCTGTAGTTGCAACTGGTGGTGCGGCAGTGGCATTAATGCCTATATTAGGAGGCGCAGTAACAGGTGCGTTCACAGGAGTTATTGGTGGTGGTCTATTGGGTAATGTTACTAAAAAATAACATTAAATTTTATTCTACTACTGCTTGATTTTTCAAGTAGTCTCTATTCTCTAATACTGGTAAACCCTCATACATTATTAGTATGGGGGAATACTAACTAAGTAGACTAATAATAAATGCGAATATAAATACCTCTAAATGCACCAAATTATTAATTTATGGTGTCTAATTATGATGTGTAAAAGTTTATTTACTCGCACATTCTTATAATCATTTGACTGCTTCTCTGTCCATTTTATAGATAGAATGGGTCACACTTATACCCCATATACTGTATATAAAGATTATATTAAGCTTAAGTGAATCTACCACTTTTGAAATTCAAGACTGTTATAGTAAATAATATACTAAAGTACAGGGTTAACATCGCTTCAAAACAACGTTTCTGTTTAAATTATCCCAAGTAAAATACAGTAATACAAATGAGTGACTATATTGCAATTATAGCGTTAATAGTCTCAATAATTAGCATCTTAGTACAAAATTTTGGTGTACAAAAGCAGCTATTAGTAAGTAACATATCAACATATACTGAACGCTACCAAAAGTTAATTGATAGAATGCCAAAAGAAATTTTATATGAAGATTTTGACATCTACAATCTTTCGGAAAATGGCAAAGAAGAACTGCTTCGCTCGATGTGCCTATATTTTGATTTATGTTTTGAAGAATATTTATTATATCAATTAAAATTAATTGATAAAAAACTGTGGAATGTTTGGAAAAATGCTATTACTTCAGCAATGTCTAGACCTGCATTTCGTCAAGGATGGAAAATAGTGTCTAAGCAAACCACTTATAGTTTTGAATTTATTAATTTTATGAATCAATTCGGAAAAGTTTAAAAATTCTTACATCAAAACAAACAAGCCGTCTTTGACATATGATAGTACAAATAAGTAATACTACTAAGCTTTCTCCTGGGAATTGTGAAATTTTTGATTTTACTTTAGAACATAATCATTTGTATAGAATTTATGCTATGTCCGATTGTGTCGAAAATAGCATGAAAATACGCCAACAATGTTATATGGAAATTTATAATGAACATAGTAAAAAAGTCGCTGAGAGTAAAGAAAACAGCGGACTAGAGTGCTTTATATCACTATTTGGTAATAACGAACCTATAAAATTAAAAATTTTTGTTTTTCGAGAAAAAACAAGTTTTAATTCTTATGAGCCTGCTTTAGAAGTAAAAGTTTTGGCGTTTGAAATGAAATCATGAATAAATGCCTATTTATTGTGTTGAATTTATTGTTTTTAGTAAAATTAAAAGCTATGTTAAAAGTATACGTGTGGAAAGAAAATTTGTTAAAAAATGATGTTGGACATGCAAGTATGCGAATATGTAATCTCCCTCAAAATGAAACATGGCAAAATTTAGAAGACCTTACATATTTAAGTTTTAGTGGTGATGATTTGTTCAAATGTCCAAGAAAATTCAATACCTATAATAATGATGTTAATTGGCACAAAAATAACCATAATAAAATTAAAGAAGATTTTGAAATATTTATAGATATTAATGAATTATTTTATGACAATATTTATAGTTATTTAAAAAATGGCGGATATCATTTTAAATACGATATTGTCAATCGTAACTGTGCTAGTACTGTAATTTCAATTCTTAGCACAGCTATAAATAGCTTCTGGAAATATGAATTTAAAGACGAAACTAAATATGGATTTTGGCATGACAGGGATATTTTAGATATTCAAACTAGAGAAGCTCTTTTTCAAGAATACTTTTATAAATATAATAATATATCGGAATCCTACATACAACATTTTGAAATTTTAGAAGAGATATTATACAGGGCATCATCTTTACTATGTGGTACTAGAGTAAGCAAAAATCCTATCAGCTATCCTGCAAACATTTGGAAGACGTGGAAACCTTCGGATGCCTTAAGGTTTGCAAACTTTAGTAAAGCTTTAGTAGAGTCTAATAAAAATAAAGAATCTAATATTTATGATTATGAGTGTCTTCAACTAAAAATGGGAGCTACAAAGTGGGGATTTAAGTGGTTTTAATATTTAATTGAAATTTGAATGTTGTAACCAGACCCAACTTACCAATTAAAACCAACTTCCGTGAAGGTTTAACCGTAACAGAGTATATTATTTCCTCTTACGGCGCCCGTAAAGGATTAGTAGATACAGCGTTACGTACAGCAGACTCTGGTTATCTTACCCGTCGTTTGGTGGACGTATCCCAAGACGTAATTATTCGGGAAATTGATTGTGGTACCGACCGTGGTATTCCTGTAATCGCTATGACCGAAGGTGATAAAACCTTAATTGGGGTAAAAGTAGCGAAGCTGTCACCAGCCGCCATGTGATGGGCGAAACGCTTAATGTCGGTATACTCATAATATTGCCGTTTGGCGGGCTTATACTTCCTATTTTCCTCGGCAATGTTATGCTTTTAATACCTATAATGCTTGTCACATCTTGATTACAGTTTACCTGAGTATATTTTTGTAACTGGGACGATAACTTGGTAGGAAAAGGCGGTATATGCTTCCAATTGCCTATCGGACAAATTATGCTTCAAAGCCCAAAACTCAAGCTGGGCAAAAATGTATAAACTAGAACTTATGTTACGTGAACGTTTTTATTGGGTTTAAAGGATGTAAAATTTTATTACTCACGTATAGCTTTATGCTTCCATTTTAGGTAAATGGACAAATTATGTTTCCTTATTAGGAACTCTTCGCAAATCAACAACGCAGCAATAAAGGTTTCAAACACTTAAATTTTAGCTTATGTTTCCAGCCCCTGGCAACTTTTGGGTCTGGTCACATTAGTTGCCTTTGATTATCACACTGGTACTACTCAACGAGAAAACAAGGGTTTCAGCATTGAAATAAATTTGTATTATCTATGTAATAACACTTAACCCGGTTTTCTGTTCGGATGATGCTCTTACCCCATACCACCCTATTAAATGATACTTACCCAAACTTTTGTATCATCGATTTAGCCCGTCGCATATTCGCCATCTGCTGCCTATAATCATTTTTCTTTCTGGCTTCAGATAACACCACGCTCTTAACTTCTGGATTTGCATCGCAATACTCGAACATCGCTTCAATCAGGACTTCTCGACAAATCCCATGCTCTCGACATACAGATTGCAATCGCTCACTTACTCCAATATCCAATCGCAGTGTACTTTGCTTAGTTTCTAATGGTTGAGATGATGCATCACCCTGAGTCTTTTGGCTTTTGTTAATTCCAGATATCTCGGCTTCCATAATTCTAGATATCGAGGTATCTAGATTTGTAGAATTCAGTGATGCATCCCGACTCTCCACAGTGGGACGGTTTCGCTTCTTTAATCGCTCCAACGCATCGCTCATAATTTCAACGCCTCAACAATTTGTTCAAATGGATATTGCAAGTCAGATTGCCCTAAATCAGACAGCAACTTGCCCTGCCGGATTGCGCTTTTAAATTTCTCTGATTCGCGAATCGAGGGCAGGATAGGGATACCAGCAGCAAAGGAGCGCATTGCCTCAATATTTTCTCTGCCTTCTAAAGTTTGGGTATTCCCCACCCAGCGGTCGCGAAAAGGAACTATCCCTAAAACAGTTCCCGTAAATGCCATTAAGTTGCTTTGTTCGTTTAAAAAGCTCAAGGTGTCAATCAAACTATTGGTTCCCTTGACGTTGGCTTCAACTGGGATAATCACATAATCTGATGCTCCCACCGCAGTGAGGCAAAGTTGCGACCGGGATGGCTGTATGTCAATTAGGACGTAATCAAAAATATTGGCTACAGATTTGAGGCGTAGTTTAAGGATAAACGCTCCCGTACCGCTACTACTCAGAAAATCTGAAACCTTAAATAGTCCCCTATCTGCTGGAATCAGGAATAGATTCTCGTTTTGGGTTGGGTAAGTACCATCTTCTGTTGTTACTTGCCCTGTAAGAACCTCGAATAAACTAGGTTGGTTTGGCTGTACTTCGTGATTTAGATAAAAGGTCAGATTTGCTTGTGGGTCAGCGTCGATAGCTAAGACTTTAAACCCCATCCGTGCTAATAGCAGTGAGGTAAAGAAGACAGTAGTAGTTTTCCCTTGCCCGCCGGAGAGGGAGATGCATGAACAGGTTCTCATGGGTTTAACCCAATTCAATACAGCAGAGCATACAGATATTATTCTCTTTTGTCTAGATATGTGGATATCAAAAAATAAAGATATCTATTAGTCTAGATACCTGTACTTCCGGATGCCAAGACGGATGTCCGCCGTGATAAATATTGCACGGCTGATATCAATAGCCCCCACTACCGTATATTGAGTAATCCACAAGATATTAATTTAACCGGATTACACCACCTAAATACTGACAAGTAATTAAAATAACCTAGACAAGTCGTTAAACTGTCTAATTAAACAAAGTAGGAGTAAACAACATGAAATTACAAAATATGACTAAATTATTTGCTTTATTGCTAATAATATTTTCTAGTAGTGTATCCCCCGCTTTTGCTCAGTTAGAGAATGATTGTATAAATTCAAGAAAAGTTGGAAGAGTAGATAGTAAAACACCTGTATGCTTGTCTGAAAAAGATTTAATATTTTTTGTAGCTAGGCGAAATCAAAATAATAGATTGTCTTCCTACGTTTCAATCACCTTGGAAAAAGGGAAAAGAATAGTTACTGTAAGTGAAGATAAAAACATGACAATTTTTTATTTAAATGGGAGGGCTTTTGAATCATGGTTAACCAATCCAAATAAGAATTTAGTTGAAAAATATAGACGTGATATCACAGCAATATTGGATGGCATCGAACAATACGGTAAGCACATGGAAACAATGGGGGAAGTGCTAAAAATAATGAATAGAATGAAGTTAGAGCAAATGAAAAAGTAATGACTACATTTAGTATTTTGTAGTCATTTTTGTTGTGTACTAAAATAAACAAACTTACATATGTAGTTTGTCACTACAGGAGACTAAATAAATGGAAACTATCTGGTTATCACGCTTATTCGGTTACGTTTTTGGACTTTTTATGCTATTTGCTGCATACGCTGCATATATTGATGATGTGTATGAGAGAAAAGAATATGATTCACCCAAGGAAATGGAAAAGTGTAACAGTAGACTAAGGCGTAAAACATTTATATTTGCGCTAGTTTTATCGTTAATCCTCAGTATCGTGTTACCTTTGGAATCTGGATGTAAGTAACTCGCGCAGCGAAGAATTACTCAAAGCCTTTTTAAACAAACCCTTGACAGCGAGATAACACGTAGAGATATCAGGGAAGGGGGCGATGGGGGTGACGGTAATGACAGTGAAGATAGTGTGCCCCCTCCCCTGATATCTAAGTTTATCAAACGCTATCAAGGGCAAGCGTTGTTTGTTAAAAAACACTTCTACGTGCAGGGAATGAAAGCTCAAGAGGCTCCGATAATGACTTGTTTTTTTATTATCTAAAATCTTGAAAAACAGGCGCCACGAGACACCCGATAGTTTGCTTTAAATTATTAAGTTGATATTTATATTTAATAATTCCAGTGTTAATTACTACAACAGATTAAGGTTTGGTTAACTATATTAGTAGTAAAGGCTCACATTTTGGGGGTGTATAGATGGAACTGCCAGAAGAAGGTGATAAAGATAAGTTTGAAGGCGATAAAGATAGGTTTCTTTATCCTCGCAGTCGCTACTATGGTCAATTTAGTCCGGAAAACTTAGTTTTTGATGCGAACCTTCAGGAATTTGCTCAAAAAATTGGCTACATTACTGCTTTAGAAACGTCTGGAAAGCTCTCCCCTGATGAAGCCTACAAGCAGATTAAGGCACTTTGGAAACAGTTAAAACGTAGTAAAAAAGAACTGGGAATTGGTGAACAGCCAACAACAGAAATCTAAATTACTCTAATTCTGGGTCAAACTGCTTAAATTCCTCAGTCTTAAGTGAAACTATAATATCGAGAGCGTCTACTTTAACCAACCATCGCTCACCGTCCTTACCACAAATAACGCCTAACTTCCCGGCTACGTACTGAGGATTCAGGATTAACACTTTTTCTTGCATTTTAAAATCTTATGTTCAACCGATGTGTCTTATAACCTTATTTTAACCATCAATTAACCGCTCCGATGTGCAACGAGCGTCCTGCAGCCGCGCGCACTCCATGTAGAAAATCATCCATAATCTTAATTAACGCCTGATTAGTGTGGGGTTGAGTAATTTTGTACTGAACCCCGTTTACTTATGTCAACACAACTCATGCTTGAAATATCCACACCGACCAAAAACCCAGAACGAAAATTTACCAACACTAACACAAACATGAATCAAGTATTAAAAACCTAGTTCATTAACCTGAATCAACTTATGTAAACCCGAATCAGGTTATAAATATACCGTCAAAGAATATTAAATATAGCTGCACGCACATAATAGTCAGCATTTAATTCGTGAACCTATAAGTACCCAAATCACGAATCAATCCAAGTTTCTATTACCAGCGATTTTACAAATCTTTATGTAGATAAGTTTTAATAATACGATGTCTTGCATCTTGAGTTGGGCGCCCGACGCACGAGGATTTTTTGATTAATTGGTGTCGAATCGACTTAAAATAATGGGCATTGTGTAGTATATACACATTTGATTTTTCAAGCTGCACGCTTCAAATTCATGTAGACGGAGTGCCTTGAAATAATACTCGTATAAATTCGCAACTACAGCAACTCCCTCAAAGTATTGCCTTGTAAGCTTTTTACACTCGCAGCACTCACAAAAATTCGTATTAGACGAGTAAAACCAACATAAGACAACATAAGACAACAAGAACGATAATTTTCAATCAGTTTTCCTTATAACGAAGCTTATATAGTCTTCTTTTGGCTTCTTTTGGCTTTGATTGTCTTGGTAAAAATACCTAAAAAAATCAGATTGAGGATATCAATATTTTTATTTTTGGGTGGAGCCAACTGGAGCCAACTAAAACGCTCAAAATCATAAAAATCAATCAGGTCTTCTTATAAGTTGGCTCCAATTGGCTCCATTTTGTCTCCAATTAAAAACTTTATTCCTTTAAAACCGATTCCGATTCCTAAAATAATCCGGAAGAGGAATAAATATTTTTTTAATTAATAAGAGTCTAATTCATCTGAACCAGTCTAAACCAGTTTAAAATATTACTACTCGGTATCAGCCCAACAATTTGGATAAGTTATAGTAATACTTGGAGAGTGTCCAAGAGAACGGCGCCCACGCGCGAGGATTTTTTTATTAATTGGTGTCGAATCGACTTCAAATAATGGCATTGTGTAGATAATACACATTTGATTTTTCAAGCGTCGAGCCTAAAATTCAACTCCCGACCAATATTTTTAATAGTACTTCAATAAAACAAGCGACCAACAGCAACCCCGAAACGTTACTCCGTAAGCTTTTCGTCGCACTCCAAAGAATAAAAACTAATAGGGATTTGTGAGGGACAAACACAATGAGTAAACGATTAGTTTTATTTATAATCCCCTCATAACCCCCTGATAAAACCCTCAAAGTTCCCTTAAATTTCCCGGAAATAATCTTGGTTCAAAAAAATTACTTTTTAATCTCCGAAAATATTGTCCAAATCACCAGATGAAGCTTTACCTTTTACTAAAGAATTTGGTCTGACCTTTTGAAGAAGCTTGTCCTCTGTATCTTCTTGAATTGTTTTACCATTGTTAGCTTTAATACTATCATTCGCCCCGATAGTAGATTGAAGCATAGCTTGTTGCGGTAATACAAACTGCGGTTGCTCTACTCCCAACGCTAACCGCGTATTACTGCCGTGCTTGTTCAAAGAATCTTGCGATTCCCAACATGCAAAACGCAGTTGCTCAGGGGTATAATTCCCATTGTGATACCGCGCTAACGGCAACAAAGCTGCAACTAAAATATCTGCCACCTTCCGGTTAACTTCATCCTTGGGTAGGGAGTTTAGGTAGTCAACAACTTCAGCCATTGGGTCTCCTTCATAAGGTTGGATACGCAGCGATAGCGAGACACGCTTTTTTCTTGCCCTAGCCATTAGTTTTAACCTCCAACCCTACCAAGTAATCAAACAACCCAAAACAATCTACAAGCCTTGCTGATGTACATTGCTCCTCAAACTGATTAAATGAAAGGTCGAAAGTTTCTTTAACTGTATCTTGAAAGCCACCACCCCAAATCATTGGTGTGAAGCGCTTTCTGCTATTTTTTTTTCGGTATCTGCCAGTTCTAACTCTTGAACTGCTGTACGTGTATTGCTCTTTAGTTTCTGGTTCGCAGTTAAAATAATCCTCCAATTCCGGTTCAATATAGTAAGCGGCGCCTCCGCCAATAATTACTTCATCTAGTTCGATTGGGAAAACCTTTTTCATCCAACGCTCTAATTTACTCCAATATTCGCTCGTAGCCGCATTAATTGCATTATCAATATCTTGAATTTCCTTGTCTCTTAAATCCGGGTCTTTGGCACTGGCTAAAGCTTTGATAGCATCGCAATTTGACCACTTGGGACGGCTAGTAGCAGGCTGATATTGAGTAGCTGAATATATGGAGTTAATTGAAGCATAACGCGCTTTGAATATAGCAGATGCCAAACGTTCTCGGTCTAAGCCGCTCGTCATTTCAACAACCATATCCAACAAAACCGCAAACCCCAACAGCGGACTGTCTCCCACCTTCAATTCTCCTCGGTCGAAGTAAAGCGCTGTCGTATTTCTGTGACCAAACATCAACACTCCCAATTGTTGGTCACGCAACCAGTCAACCCCCTCCTCTTTAATCCGCAACGCAGCTAATCCCCCACCTTCTGGACGGCACAAAAAGCGTTCTAAGCTCACCTTTAAATTAAGTTCGCGTACCTTAAAACTAGCTAGCATTTTACGCAATTGCTCTTCAAACTTCTTGCGGTCGTTGTACTCGTTCCAAGGTAAAAGCAGTGCCAATTCAACTTTTAACGGTTTCTTGGGCGATACCAAGAATTCATTATTTTCCACAATTAGCCCAATGGCGCCCAGCACCTTCCACAAAGCATTCTCATATTTAAGTTCGCCTAGGCGGTCAATCGGGTCAAATTTTGATGCAAAATCTCCCAACACAACCACGCGCTTGTTCCACGTAACCCATAATTCTTTGTCAGGATGGGGACTACCAATCCATCCTTTGCGCTCCTTATAACTGTCGAGTCGAGCAGCAGAAATTTCTTCCACCGCAGGTGCTAAAACTAATTTATCGGGTTCAGTGTCGCCTTCTAATTGATAAATAACCTTAGTTTGCGACCCTCCCACGTCCACGCTTAGATAAATATCCGCCATACAAAAATTAAAAATAATTTCTAACCCCATCTTGGCGCCTAAGTCACTCAATCTGCCACAAGAATATGGTGTTTTTTGCACCAACTAATATTAAGACCAGACCACATGGTTTTTTATAGTAGCCCGTTAATTTGTGGCGCGGCTGCACACAAACTGTGCCGCACCCGCACCCGCTACTACTAAAAACGCAATTTCGGGTGGCTTCGATATAATCGAAGTGTACTCACTTCACTTCTGTGCCCTGCGGGGTGGGCTGCGCCCATCCTCGTTCGCCTGGACGGCTCTCTCGGACACAGAAGTACGTTCGCCCTTCGGGTCGTGTTCCCAGATTATTGGTGGGGGGTTTTAAAATGACCGCAAAAGCAATCATGCGCGTTGGGAAATTAAAAAGTTTAGGTAGTGTGGGCGGCAGCGAAAAACATACTGCTCGCCTCCAAGATACACCAAATGCTGACCCTTATAAAGAAAATATTCGGTTAATTGGTGAGTCGGATGACCCCGAACTAGAAAAAATAGTTTTATCTAAAATAGCTGACCATACTAAACATAAGCCGCGTAAAGATGCAGTACTGTGCAGCGAAATATTTTTGAGCGCTTCTCCAGAATTTTTTCGCCCCCATGACCCATCAAAGGCAGGGGAATGGGATGAAGAATTAATGTGGGACTTTGCCAATAATTCGTCCAAATGGTTACAAGAAAACTTTGGTGATAAATGCGTCCGCGCGGAGTTGCATTTAGATGAAGCAACCCCCCACATCCACGCTTACATCGTCCCCATCAACGACAAAACCAAACAATTAAGCCACAAAGAGATGTTTGGGGGAGATGGGCGCCAAGCTAGTATAAAATTATCCAAGTTTCAAGATTCTTATGCCCAAGCACTGGCGCCTTTAGGCATCGAACGCGGGGTCAAAGGCAGCAAAGCTACTCACACTAAAGTTAAGGAATATTATCAAGCAGTAAACTCCGAACCCCTCACCCTGGAATTAGATAGACTGGCGCCAAAACAAGGGGAAACGGCACAGCAATTGTTTAAGCGTATAAAATCAGACCCCACAATTCAAACTATCAATCACCAATTGGCTGACCACCGTCGAATTATAGAGCTTGAAAAACGGGCATCCCAAAAAGCAAACGCCTCTGAAAAATTACGCTCGGAGTTAGAAAATCGTGTAGCAGAATTGGAAGAAGAGAATTTTTACTGGAAACAGCAAGCCGACCAATTAAGGGACTTACCCCTAGAGGATGTAGCGTGGCATTTAGGGTTAGATAAAGCTGATAAAGGAGAGAACCGTTGGAAGGGATTGGGGGGAGTTATCAATATTAATGATTCTAAATGGTACGACTTCACAGCAGAAAAAGGTGGCGGTGGGGCAATTGATTTAGTAATGCACGTTTCGGGGTGTAATTTTCGGCAATCTTTAGCCTGGTTGCATGACCGTTTTGGGTCAGAGGGAATGGTACGAGCTACCAGAGCTTACGCACAAACACAAGCCACTAAAATTGTTGCATCCGAACCCGCACCACAGTTTGTACCTCCCTCTAAGGATGAGTCAAAGTGGCAAGCGGTACAAAAATACTTGACTAAGGCTAGGGGGCTGCCAGAAAATTTTCTCACTGCCCTTCGCTCCAACGGATGGCTTTATGCTGACAACCAGCAAAATGCTGTGTTTACAATGCGCGCACTTCCTCATGAGGCGCCATCACTCAAAACCACAGGTGCATTTCTGCGAGGGACACGGGGAGAAGACAATTCGTTTATGGGATACGCACTTGGGACAAAACGGACGGAGGGGTGGTTTTACTTCCACTTAGGTGGTAAGCCAACGGATGAATTACAAAAAGTTGTTATTTGTAAGTCTCCCATCGATGCGCTTTCGTGTGCCGCGTTATCTGTTTCTGCACATTCTGGCATGTCGGAGACGCGAACAATGTTTTTAGCTGTCGATAGCCCCAAAAGCTTACCGTTGGATTTTCTTAAAGACGTTCCTGCTATTACTGTTGCCTGCGATAACGATGAAACGGGACGCTCGATGGCACAAGCCATTAAAGAGTTACTGCCGCAAACAACTATCGCGCGACCAAAAAGTGCTGATTGGAATACGGAACTTTTGGAGTATTCGCGGCAAGAAAGTACAGGGCGCCCCGAAACAGAAAATAAAAGGAATCTCGGACTGGAATACTAGTAAATTGACTCCAAGGGAACTCTTAAGCCGTTCAACTTCTTGAACGCGCGCTCAATTTATTGGATTAGTTCAATTAAGAGAATCTATATTTTGATGGGGAAGATAGGATGCTAGATGCTCCTCTACTTTATCTACTACAACAAGCGTTTCAAACCTTTATTTCCGATGCAGGAAGTTATCTCCGCTCCTACTCAATGCCCTCTTAGGGTGTTAAATTAACAGAATGTTGGTGGTAGGCTGTACATTATAATATATGAAATTTCACTAAATAATTTTAACTATCAAAAGAAAAATGAAGATAATTAAAATCGTCCATGCAGATACAACCAGTGAGCTTAAACTAGAGGGAGAATCCTTTCTACTCCAAAATTACGATTTAGGAGATTTTATTTCTAAACAAGAGCCAAAAATTCTAGAGCAAGTTAACGAACAATACAAAAAATTGTTAGTAGAACAAAAACTACAAGAAGAAAAAAGTAAAAGCAATCAAGATAAACTAATAAATTTTTTAAGTCATACCTTACTACCTGCCTACTCTACTATAGATTTATTATCAAAAGGAGTTAAGCATATTGCAACTGAAGAAGACCGAAGAAATGTATTCGCTAGTCTTGCTATAAAGAAGGCTCTTTCGGATTTTGTACAAGATATTAAAAACCAAGTGCAGAAAGTTGAGTTCTTATCACTTGAAATGGCTAAAGCTAAATATTCTAATACTCGAAATCTTTCAATTGGTACTTACACACTTCATCCCCGTGATAGTCTGCGACTGACTCGTATTGAGCATTATCACAAAAACCTGGCTTTGGAAAAGGATGATGAACTGATTGTACTTCTTGGTCGAATGGGAGCCAAGTCAGTAAAGATTGTGGAAAGTGACACTCAACAGCAATCAGTATCTGCCAACTTGAATACAAGTACAGTTCAAGTTGATGCAAATAATATAAAAGCTGGCATGGGTATTTCTCATAATATTGAAAAAAGTAAGGATTTATTTGTAAGCTTTGAAGGAAATGTTGTTAGTATTGATGAAAATTTATTAAATCAGTCATTATGGTTTTCAGATGATAGCAAGCTTATTTCTATTTTTGAAAGTAGGCGGTTCAATCCCAACAAGATAGAAGAGTATACTTTAAGAAATACCTATACCGAAACATTTGACTTTGACTTTAATTTAGCAGCAAATTATCTTATAGTCGAAGCTGATTTAAAAACTGAGTATCAAGCATTAAGTAAAAAAGAGCGCTTTTTTCATATAGAGTTTGGAAAACAATCAAAATGAGTGCCTGCGAAGCGGTATGGGTGTAGGGTAGACACCCTAATTGCCCCAAGCCCTGTACCAATACCAAACTCGTAGCGCGCGCGAGCATCGGTAATTTGAATTTGATATACTAAGTTCAAGTTACATAACACAACAATGGTACAAATTCCAGAAGAAGGACGCGAACCAACGCCTACTGTTTATTTAAAAGACGGGACATCTGTCGAGGTTCCACTTTCCGAACTGGCAGACTACCTAGAAGCGAACCGAGACAACATTCAGACGCGGACAAAAAAACGACGCGGACCAGTTCGCTCAAAACTTACGGCAGAAACTAATCTCATTGGTTAGCAGTACAAAATTACAGTTTGGTTAACTAATTCAGCATTGGTATTGTCAGTTAAAGCCTCCAACTGTTCTCGACTCTCCGCAAAAAACACATCGCATCCCCTAAAAAGCCGATACTCGGTTCTAGCGTCATCGTTGGGACTGGGAATGTATTCCTGCTCAGTACCCAGTTCCACATACACCCATAACCCTTTTCTCCCCTGTACCAATCCGTCAACCCAGCCATTTGAGATTGCTCTCGAAAAATCCTCGCGCTCAACTTTTACCCTCAATGCCATAAAGTAGATACCCCTCACCAATTTTTACTTCCAAAACATTTTAATTCCCGTTACTATCCCAATTTTTGGAATTTTTGGAATAGTAACAAACCTACGCACACTCCAACCAAGTACAAGGGATAGCTTTATAAATCCCTGATGCGAAACTAGCCCAAACCTGCCACTCAATCCTGCCTTCTCTCTGAACAGGGTATGGTTCTGTGTCCACGGTACAATCTGTACCGCTGAGTTTCTCATAAATATCTCGCCATATTACGCTTATCCCGGTTAGCGAACTCTTAACTCGTGTTACAATTCCTTTCCAGTGAGATGTTGGTATATCTGTATCTGTGTCCACTGGTTTTGTGTCCACGTCTTGATATGGTTTGTTATATCTATAAGAATTCCGTGGACACGAATCACCATTTGGTATATTCTCCCTACCATTTTTATCAATCTCCCAAGGAAGTGTAACAGGTGAAGCACACTGCTTGGTGACTAATTCAGAATATTTTGCATCCCACCGAGAAAAAATGTCCGTCCGTTCATCCTCTAGTGCCTCAATATCAAGCTTGTAGTACCGGATGCGGGAGCCTTCGGTTTTTGGGCGCCGGGAACATTTGTAATGTAATCCAATATAATCGAGCATGGTTTGAAGCATCTTGATAGGCTCAATTACACGCTCATTGCTATCGGAATCCGGAATATGTGGCTTTAGGTTAATACCTAATGCAAGTTGAATATCTTTGTGCTTGGCTAGTAATTCCTCACACCAAGATAAAAGCGATTCGGTTTGGGAACTAATTTCAAGTGCAGTATTTACCCATTGCATTATATTGAGAGAGCTTAAAAATTCTGTTTCCAGCGTGCGATTTTTGAAGTCGGGAAGGTAAATCTGTCCACCTACCGAGATTTGATCAGCGTATTGTTTTCGGTCTAGTAGTTTTGTATATTCTACTGGCGCCTGTAAAAAGTAATGTCTTTGGATTTTACTATGGTAATTGTCAGCTTTTGTTTTTTTTACAAGCGGTTCAGTAATTTCCGCATCAGAATAAATTTGAGATAAACTGTATTTTTCGAGTTGGTAATCTTCTTTTGATGTACGTTGTTTTTTGCCGCTTAAATCCTCAAATTCAGATTTCGTAATCAGTGGAGCATTACTAATTTCAATGTAGGATTCTTGTTTACGCGCCTTAGAAGCTGCTCCTAAGTTGCGAACAATTTCTTTATCCGGTTCCTGTAAAACTGACAATTCCTTCCTTAATTTTTGTTCCTGTTCCATTAAGGGCTTCATTTCTTCATAGGATGCATTACTATTATTCATCCCTATAAGAATCGTTAATGTTTTACCTAACTGATTTTCAAGCGTCTTGTCGCTTATAATTTCTATGTCGTAACCTTCCCGACTCATTCCTTGACGCATAGAATTGCGATAATTCCACATTGATTGATTTACCTTCGCTGCAATAAAAGCAAAAGCTTTTAGGTGGGAAGGGTCATGATAACCTTGCAATACTTTCTCAACGTCGATACTAGGAACCATTAACTCAGCAAATTTAGAGTTTTGCTTAAAATCATCGGTTAGCTTTTGGACAATCTGTTTATAATCAGTAAGCCTAGCAGTACGATAAACAGAACCCATGCCTTGCTTTTTAGTCCAAACATGACGAGGAATATACTCCCTCACGCGCGCAAGTGCTTGTCGAGCTTCCCAGTCGGGAATAACACCATTAAATATTCCAAATACTTTGTTAAAATGCCCTTTAACATCGATACTTACACCAGACCCAATTGAAGGGCTACATATTACAACATCCCATTTAATAATTTCTGAATTGATATTATCGACAAATCCCACAGCAGGATGGTCAGGAGTTCGAGACGTTACTGAATCTACACGTAATATCTTGAGGAAAGGGAATTTTGTAGACAACAATTCGGCTACTCCCTTAGCACTGTAACGTCCGTCTCTACTATCGCAACAAATATAAAGTTTCTCTCCTTTCTCCAAGCATGATTCAATTTCCCGTATCATGCGCGCAGGATTCCTAAAGTCATACATTACAATCTTAGGAGTTTTAAAATCCATTACTGTTGTAAAGAAATATTTCAAGCTAATCGCTGAACCAGATTTTATAGCGTTGTTAAGCATGTAGTATTTTAATACTAAAGAAAAAGCAAAGTATTTTGGTGTAGGTTTCCATTCGTTAACACACACCCAAGGTTTTATTTCTTGCTCGGACATTGCTACCAAATAATCGAGTGTATTTTGGGATAAATCAGCATCCATTCCAATTACTAATCCATTGCTTGTAGTAGCAGTGGTGATGAATTGTTTAAATAACTTAAGAAGAAGAGTACGTTTCTCTTTACACGTACTACTATTTAGCTCATGCCAAATTACCTGCTCAATCTCATCTACAATAATAATGGCATTTTTGTAATCATCCGGGTTGAGTCTCCACAGTGAATCAAAGCATAAACCGATATGTAAACCTGGAATTGCACTTTCATCTTTTTCATCAATCCAGTAAAGTCCAAGCCGCTCACAGAGGCTTCTGCCAAGCATTATCCTGTGTGTTAATAAGATTACTGGGCGCCCTATAGAAATAGCATCATGCACAATTTTAATTACTGATTGTGTCTTACCTGTTCCCTTCGCTGCTTTTATTCCAACTATTCCTGTTTCTGGTAGTGGAACCTCACCCAAATAACGGCGATTAACTATTAAATCAGGTTTTGACGTGAATCCGTGATTTTCATAATTTCTCGACGTTTGGCTTTGTCCAGTTGTGGTGCTTTGTTTACCATCTCCGCTCCCATGTCCTCTATCATCCATTCCCGGAACTGTTGATTTATCATCTCTAGTATCATTTCCTGAAGCTCTGGATTTTCTTGCATTAGTTCTTGAATTGTTTTCATATTTATTAGTCCTTTTAAAATCTGGAATTTCTACACCAGCCTCAGCTGCAAGTTCTTTAACAATCTCTACAAAATCTTGCCCTGTTGGAGTTCCAATCCCACCACGAAGCATGTATCTATACTGAACTGGACCGCCTCCCTCATTCTTAGAAAAATCGTGCCAAAGCCAAGTAAGAGAAACATACCGAACCTGAAAAGAAGTACCAGAGGTTGAAACACGGTCGTGCGGGGAACCTACTAATTTATCCTTACCTACTTCTTTAAAATTGTGAGACGGGTCGTTATAAATTTGGAGCGGTGAGAGTCTTGGTAAAACTTCAAAATTTAAAAACTCACTTAAATTATTTACTGTTCCCGTGTGCTGGTAATTTGATTTGTAATTAGCCCAGTTAAATTCTCTCTCTTCCTTGTCCTGCAACTTTTCTCTCTCAACTGCAGCAAGTTCTACAAGTTTATTACACAGCCATTCAGGTGCAATTGCTACGGACGTATCATCAGGAGAATTTATCCAAGAATAATTCCCGGTGTCCGGGTGCAAGGACGGAGGCAATACAGATTGGCTTCTGTTATATCTAAGCTCTAGTAACTCTGTATATTTTTTATTACCTTTATCATCTATTACAGAGGCAGTTTCTAGCCCCTTGTAACTGGTAATTACAGCTCGATTTAAATCTTTTAATTGTTCCCGGTACTCGTTACTGATTTGAAATAACAATTGGTACCGTCCTGGCTTACCGGATGTCCAACTGACTGTAATTGGTAACTCACCACCGCTTAAGGCATCTAATATTGGTTGCGCGGAAGCTCCATCAACATCAATCGCGATTAAGCCACCCGAAACATCTCCGGTTCGTAAGCCATAACCTGAATCAAAGGCTGTGTATTCCTTGCCAGTTCTCTTACTTACGGCTACTTGCCCGTTAAGGATTAAATCTTTTACAACAGCGCGCGATACAGGCGCCTCTTCTTGCCATCCATCCCGATACGGCTTTTTATCCCGAACCGGGGTTAGTACCCAGGAATCTGGTAAGTCGTCCAAACTTCTAGCAATGGTGCGTGCGTTGGGAACGCGGTTAAAAATTTTCCAAGGAACAAGCATATTGATGGACTCAGTATCCACACCACAAAGCTTTTAGCATTTACCAACATGAAAAATTGCGATAATATATATATAGACGCAATCGCATGTCCCGTCCCACGAAGGTAAACGGTAAAAGACTTGTGTATGTGGTGGTTACGGATGGAGCCTACTGCTACTCAAAGACAATCAAAGTTTGGTCGCAGAGAAGGTCAATGAGAACAGCTGGTAGCTCCGGACAATAGAAACAACTCTCAATAATTGCAACAGTACTTTTCTACTATCCTTTTTCTACTATACACCAAGATGTGCGTTTTTGGTAATCGGCACAGAAATTTGAAAGTAGATTATTATTAAGGAAGTACGGAAATGACGCTGAAGCAAGAAAAAACACGTTCTATGTTGGAAAAAACTGCTACGTTTACCGAGAAACAGGTGGTAGCCTTAACTGGCTTAAGTCGGAAGCAGTTATACAAACTGAGCGTTTCTAATATAGTGCAGCCGAGAAAGAACCCAATCACTTATAGCTGGAATCAATTAGTTTTTCTGCGAGTTTTAAGTCTTCTTCGGGAAGACTGGTCGATCCAAGTCCTTGAAAAACTTTTTAAAGAATTTCCTGATAAGGGCATAGAAAGAGTTATAGAGCTTATAAATGATTCGCTTGCTGTAATACTCATTGCAGAAAAAAGCGGAGAGATTGAATTTCATTTGCTTGGTAATCCAAATTTTCATAATGAAATTTACGGACAATCTTTTAAAAGAGCAATAGAAAATATAAGAAACGGTAAAAGCCTTAACTATGAGGACGTAACAGCCATTATTTCAAACATGGTTGATAATTTCCGAGAAGAAGATGGCATTAAGAAAATCTCCATTAAAAAACAAACACTGCTCATTATCCCGGAAATAATACGCGAGCTGAGAAAAGCTGCAATACTGCCTTCCAAGCAAGAAGATATTAACCTAAAAGTTGGCTAACTTCAGATTCTATTTTCGTACTTTTACAAGAACCTTCCAATACGAGAGGTTCTTTATTTTTTATGTTCTTTTTCTGGTTCCTGTTTGGGGAATTCCCTCCTTTCTTTATAAATATGTATACCTAACTCAACCAAGAACGAAGCTAGGTTCGCTGTCGGCCTGCCTTGATGCTCCGCCAAGGCTTCTAAATCTTTAAAAACTGAATCCGGAACCGTTATCGAGAATTTTTTCACATTTGGCATTGACTAAAACTCCGTTCTTCATAGTAAACCCTAAGTTCCTATCTTAGTCTAAACCATCTCCTAGGAATCCCTTGATATTCCTATAAGCATCTGCTACTGTATAAATTGTATTGAAGATATTAGAAGTCGGAACTTAAGAGTAAACATGCTCCTGCACCCCCAAACCCTATACGCAGCAAGAAACTGAGCCAAAAGGAGGAATTTACCCCAGACCCCCGAAAAAGCCAGGGAAAAAGAAAGAATCACAACCGTGAAAATTGCACTATGCCCAAAGCACAAGGGATACAGCGATTTACCCCCAAAAAAGAACCAATTGTAAATTTTTATTTCATTAGTTGCAGCACACAGTACGAGTGAATCATCAATGCAGTTTGTAAAGAAATCTTACTTTCACACGCTGCTGCAATCACTCACTGAAAATCGAGAGATTGCATCCGTGATTGATGTTTTGAGTAGCACTACGTATCAATGCAAGAAAAAGCAAGTAGTTTTGAATACTGAGTTTAGGACTTACTTAGATGAGAAAACTAGAACAAAAAGAAGCGAGAGAATTATTTGAGGAGGTACTTGGAAAGCGAATTAGTGACGCAAGTTGGTATCGTTTAAAGCCTGTTTTTGGTGATGACTTCCCGCTTACAAAACAGAATGTTACTTGGTTGGCTGAGGTTAAAAAACAACTACCAAAATGTGACTTGCGACTTGTACCAATTGTTAATTCTGTTCGAGAGGCTAACCAACTAATCGCAAACCAAAACTCAGAAATTAGCGGGAGGGAATTACTAGAATTGTTCGAGAAACACCAAATTACAATTCACCCAAATACCTTAACAAAGTGGTTCCGTCCGTTGCATGGGTTCCGTAAAACTCGCGTATACGAACTTAAAGAATTGTACCCGGTAATCTTAGCAGCACACACCTACAAACTGAGAAAGGAAGTAGAGAAAGCATCCGAATTATTTATCCAAGCAAGTTAGGAGCGGAGAAATTATGACAGATTACATAAAACGTATTCAATCAAACTTATCGCGCAAGAATATCAAACTTAGTAAGTCTGTTATCAGGGAAGAGTTAGAGCAACTTGGTTACAACAATGAAACATTAACTGATGACTTAGCCGTTTCAATACTTAACAAGTTGGTGATTAAGTTTAGTAATGAAGTTGAGCCAATGCCTTTGATTCAAGAAATTGAACCTCCCCAAGATTCGGAATTAATAACCAACGTTCAAGAAATTGAACTATCTCCAAATTCGGAATTAATAACCAACATTCAAGAAATTGAACTATCTCAAGAACAAGAATTAAGCCACCAGGATGCAAACACCAATTTAGTTACCAACACGCGAACCGAAGCGTCAACCGAAGCGTCAACCGAAGTGCCAACCGATTTAAATCTTATTGAAAGGGTTGAGGTAGAAAATCAAGTAATTGAATCAGAGGAAGAAACGGAAACTAAGATAGTGGTAAGCGAGGATGATAAGCATGATTTAATCGCAACTCAATCATCCGTACTTGATGTTCAACTTTCTGAATTAGAAACGGTTGAATTATGTTCAAAGATACCAGACGTATTTGATGATTATAAATCATTTGTAGATTCGGTTACTAGTGCAATAAAAGCCTTTGTAGATGATAAGTTTGACCACCAGGAAACAAAAACAGTTGACGATTCCATCTCGGAACTAAGGCAGCACATAGCAAATAGGCAGGCACGGTTAGATACTAAATTCGCACAGGGACTTAATGACGTAAAGGAGGATTTAGAGCAAATACGCTCAAATATCAAAAGCCGACAATCCGCAATCCTCGAAAGATTCAGAATCCCAGCCAAAACCTAAATTATCAGGTGTGGTTGGAGGGTTGGGAATTTATTATCACTACAAAGTTGATAAATGGGATGTTCGCCCAGTGGGGTGGGGAGTAATTTTAGCTTCTGTTTTAATCCCAGTAGCCCTAACTTTAAACGAACATCGTAACCGAATTGAGCAGGTTAAAACGCTTTACCCAAACATTGATAAACGGGATTGTGAATATTTACAGCATCCGGAAGATAACAGGTTTTATTTAGTTTGTCCGGGTCAAAGTGTTGATGATGTAAAACAACATAACGACGAATACGAGAGGAAAAGAGATGAGGATAAGAGACTTAGTGAGCGGCAGAGGAAACAACGTATTGAATCGGTTACAAAACGATTTAGGTTTCTCCGTCGATACTTTAAACAAACAAACCCTCGGTGATGAACAGGAACTTAAAACCCTGCGGGATACGCATAAGGAAGCCCAATTTATTAACGAATTTCTCCCCCAAATAGCAGACCAATGGATTGACATTATAAATGCTCAAGGAACTTATAATGAGAAAATTGCTGACATAATTTCGGCAGGTAGTAAGTATGGGTTAAAGGTTTCTGAAGCGCAAGCGGCAACGGTTTTGACTGAAGGTAATTACAATAACGGAATTACAGAAATTGATGCTGAATTAGTCGCTGCGCGTTCATTACAGGACACTAAACATAAAGACGAGATGGAATTTATTTCCATGCAAGCTGAGATAGTAAATGCTGAATACTCAGTTGATGCCAAGGATAAGTTAATTAAACTCGTAAACCGCCCCTACTTAAAACAATTAAAAACTGATACAGATTACAAAAAAGCGAGGATGAAACATATTCTCGAACATGGTAGCGATTCGGAATTGGAACGTATCAATTATAAGGATTATGTAGCTGAGTCCAGTAATCCTGTTACTCGTATCCTAGCGAAGCTGGGGTTTGTGTTCAGTTAGTAGCACGTCACTTTAATTATGTCGTTTTCATTTTTTAACCAAGAGAGCAAATCGCTAGATACTGAATATCCTGAAAAAGTTAAGGAACAGATAGAGGAATTTCAAGCAAGTTACAAAGCGGATATTAGGAAGGAAGCGGCAATAGCAGAAAGACTTACTAATTATTCCTATGTCGCAGCTGCTTACTTTATCGGTAAAGCGCTAATCGGGATAACCTTTAACCCGAACTTAGTCACAGTGAGTGTAGTTTTAATCGCGATGATTCCAGCCACCAGGGACTTAGACGGATTTAGAATAAATTTTCAAAATGGGAAACCAGACATTGACAATATGCATAAGCCTTTTTCAGTTATCGCCAAGCTAGGAGGTGCAGGATTTTTAGTTTACGGAGTTTTAAATAATTACAACAACTTAAAATCTGCAACCGAGCGAACCTATGAAGTTATTGAAACACAAAGAAAGGAATTTGAGGGAGATAAAAGTCCTATCTCTATTCCTCAAAGTACGGGTTTAATTATCAGCTTCCTCCTATTGATTGCAGCTTATTACTTTGTCCCAAAACGAAACTAGGTATAGGTAAATGAAAAAAATCTTGCACAAACACGGTACTGTAATAGCGCTCACACTGGCAGGATTTTTTCATTTAGTATCCCACCTCGGTACTCAGTTTGACCGTTATCAAATTTGTTTCGCACCATCAGAGAAAGCCGTACCGGGATGTGAGAAAGATATTGATTTAGTTGTACTAAAACAACTATATGATTTATCACTTTACGGTGAAGGTAATGGTTCGGAGTTTAAGCGGGAATGGATAGACATAATTAAGAAATCAACTGTTGTAAAAGCTATTCCCGCTTCAAACCCGGACATTCCCAAATATGCTTTCGCTGTTTTGGTATTAATTATTTTAGCACGGTACAATCAAGGGTTGAAGGTTTCAGCATTACAAAACTCTTACTCTTCCGAATTAGAAGCTTTTTCGACTAAAGTGTATGAGGATTGGGTACACGGATTTAACGAGCGTAAGGTTATATTCAAAAAACAAGAATTCCAAGCAGAAAAGGAAATAGCATCGGAAATAAATAAGCTTCGAGGTGAGGGACAATTAAAGCATTTACAGGAAGTTTTAAAACGTTCCAATACCATTGATGAAGCTAAATTTGATTTAGCATTAGAAGAAATAGCGGCTAAAAAATCAACATTTACTAAGTCAAAGGCTGAAAATCTAAGAGACGCAACTAAAGCTGATAAGGAATCTCAAAAGATATTAGGTATGAAGAATAGCGACCAGGAACCAGAAGGAGCAACATCAACTAAGCTCGAACTGGATGAACAATACCGCTGGATATATCAGCTTCTCAAATTACCCTTCCGGGTTTTATCGGGGGAACAGGGAAGCGGAAAAAGCACCTTAGAACGGTTAATGATTCGGCTTCTTAAAGACAATGGATATCACATTGTAATTGTTAACCCGGAAACTAATCCTAGTGTTTGGGGAGGTGTTCAAGTATTAACTGATGCAGAAGAAATTAACTTATTCTTTCAAAGCTTCCCTACAACAATTCAGGAGCGGAAACAACAAGCTATAGACATGGGAATTGACGAGGATGATTACTTGGATTATCTCAAAGGTAAATCAGGTTTAGAAGGTAAGGTAGCAATATTTTTAATGGAATCGAATACCTACGAGGTTCATGGTGTTGACCCTGACCACTGGGCTAATTTCCTAAAACAATCCCTTACTAATATCAGGAAGTGGGGTTTTACAGTTTGTCTTACTGCTCACTCAGATAACCAAACAGCAGTTTCTAGTAAGTTATCAGGATTCTCTAAGAATATTGATGCGGCGCCCAGAGTTGAATGTATTTCTGCTACCGATAAGGATGGGGAAGCAGTTTCTAGCGGTAAGGCTTGGCTCAAAATGAAGGGGGTCAATGATAAGGAACCTGTAGAGGTTAGCTTGTACAACTATCCAAAAAGTAAAAAGTTTTAAACCAGGAATGCATATGAGGATTAATACCAAAAGAATCGAATATTTTACCATGTCCTGCGGCATTGGTGGGTTAATTGGAATCGCGATTGGTACTACTGCAATAACAAGTTCAGTTGTTGCACTGAAAGGTAATCCTTTCAATGTTATCCAAACCCATGAACCATTAATTAGGAAGGTAACAAGGTTTGGGCTTATATCTTTAGGAAGTGGATTATTTGCGTTTGGTTTAGGTGTTGCAGTTGCAAAATATGCTGGAGAAAACTTTCCTGACCCTGAATTAGAATCAAGCTTTAAAGGATTCAGCAAAGAAGAAACACAATATTTAGATTTAACAAGTAAATGCTACGACTGCAAGTACTTTCACGGGCATTGTTACGGCGACGAAGATATTGATTTAATTTGTGCAATTCATCCAGCAGGTGTGGAAGAAAGTATCTGTCAAGATTGGGAACCAAAAGCTTGATTAAACTCTGGGAAATATATTACAATTTAATTATATTCCCAGATAGCTATTTTAATTTATGACCTTAGTAATTTGAATTAGAAGCGGTTATTTATGTATCCGTTTCTTATTTTGATTATTGGAGGTTGCATACCATGTTTTTTCAAGAATACAATAACAATGAAAAGGTAAAGATAAACGATTTGTGGACTAAACACCAGTCCGGAAATTGGATATGTTCGAGGGATTAATCGGTTCAATGAAAATCACCGTACTGGAAGAGATACCTATACTATTGAATTGCGGACGGGAGAAGTATTAAAAGAGGTTCCTGCAAGTAAACTTGTTTCCCTGAAAGGACAACCCGATTAATAGTAAGCTTGAATAAGATTATCAGGAATATCAAAATGTACCAAGTAACAATCCTTTTCAATACTGGCAGCTTTAACAGATTCTCAATGGAACAAATACCTCGCGTTGGGGAAGAAGTAGCTGTAGTTCATGGCAACGGAGAAGAAGAACTTTTTTTAGTTACTAAAGTTCGACATCGCGCTTATAGATGCGGATTATCAGAAAGTGAGTATGCCCATGAAAGCGATGCTATGGTTTGGGGCGAATTAATTAATTCATACCCTGGTGACATATTCATGACTTAATATAAAAACAAACCCCCAATATAATTAGAATTGGGGGCTAATACAAAAGAAACGATACATACATTATAATCACCGATTCAATTTAATTTTAATGTACAACCTGTAAAGCTTAGACTCCCCCCGATTCTTGTAAAGCTTCCCTTTTTCAAGCACAGTAATCATGCCTTTTGATTCTACTAATTCTAAGAACCAAGCCCATTTTTCTAAATCTTCTTCAGTACCCATTAACCGCATATCAACAGGTGTAGATTCGGATTTTGAAGGGGGATTGGGGGAAGTTTTTGGAGTTTTAACTTTTCTACTTCTCATGCCAAAGTTCATCCAATTCAATAATATTATCGGTACAGATTTCCTCCCACTCCTCCCAAGCTGTGAGGGGTTTTTTCTTTCTAACACGGGTACTGATATCAGGTTTGCTATCAGGTTTTAAATCATTATTTTTAGTTTCTCCCCCAGCTACATCCTTTGTTTCGGTTTCAGGTTTAGGTTCGGGTGGGGAAATAGCATCAATAAATTTATCGAGTGCCTGCTCGATTCTCTCTTTCTTCTCCGGCGCCTTAGCTACTCGCCATGTTCTCAAAACAGCTTCCTTCGCGGTTTCCAGGACTTCGGGGGAAGCTGTACCATATTGAGGCGCCGCATCGAGTCGCGCGGTTAGTTCGGCAACCTGAAGAGCTAATAAATTAATGCTTTTATCCCGGTTTTGAATTTCGTGGGTGAGGCTTATTTTAAAACTGTTAACTTGTACTTTAAGGTCATGGAACTCGTTCCGGTTGGGGATGTTGGGGGGAATCTGTACGGTAGTCTGTACCGGGTTCTGTACCGTCGCCTTTTTTAATTTCTCCTCCACCACAGCCTCGACCATTGCCTTGATATCAGCTTCGGTCACTTGTCTTATATCTTGTTTTACAGCCCCCGGTTTTTGTAAAACAATATCACCATTTGTTAATGTTTCCACCCCTGCGGTAAGGATTTCAATCAGGGTTTTTGAGCGGTCACACCCGCTGTCATTATCGGCGGGATAATACTCCTGCCCTATCTTATCAATGGCTTCGAGCAAGGGTTCGGGGCAGCGGAAGTTGAGTAGTTTATTTGCCATGTCTTACGGAGCTTTACCGTGTCTGACAATATCTTAGGTTTGATGACGGTTTTGCGGGTAAGACTTGTAATCAAAGTTTGTATAGAGGTTCGCTCGACGCTCCATTCGGGGTGAAATAAGCAGTAGTGCAGAAACTTACGTTAAGGAATTGATCACCAGGAAGAAAAACTGTACCAATTGAAGGGTCTGAAATCTAGGAGCCTGAAACCCTTGCTGTACCATACTTGTTTGCTGTACCAAACAGAGTATGCCCTAATTGGTACGTTTTAATTTCGACTCTCCAAGTTTTGGGTCTAGTTACATTCTGTTCGATTGCTCATTTACCCCCTACTAATCACTCAAACCTGCAATCAAGACATTTTCAAACCAGAATTATCGTTACAATTACCCGTGTTTACATGCAAAGCAAAATCTTGGTTTAGTATAATTTTTTCGGAAATCACTCAACGTACTGTGTAGTAATTTTTGTTCTTACAAATTTAGATAGGGGAAAATTAGATGTTGAATCTTCGTATTTTGACTATTCTTTTGGCTGTAACAACTGTGACAACTACCATTGTAATTGATGCTCCTTCTTCGTATGCAGCTATCAAGCTAGGAAAAGTAGCTGGAAAAGTCGTTGGAAGATGGGTAAAAGAACAATACCAACAACGCCAACAACCGCAATACCAACAACGCCAACAACCGCAATACCAACAACGCCAACAACCGCAATACCAACAACGCCAACAACCGCAATACCAATATTATCAACAACAACAACGATATTAGGCGCAAGATAGCGAAGCTGACGTTTGCCGCCACATAAAGGGTCATCGCACCAACAAAGATGTTTTTTTGTACGCTAAGAAATGAGACTAATTGCTAAAAGTACTATTTGGCAAAGGTTTTAGCCCAATGCTTTGGAGGAATGTTTTTACTACTTTTAGAAACTAAATGCCAAAAAATAAAATTTTACAAATGCCTGAAATGCTTGCTTAGTATAAGTTTTGGCATTTTAAATATTCTATTAGCGTACGGAAAACCCGTATTGGCACAGTCCCGCCGTATTTATTGACTGATATTATTTCTCTTAAGGGCATAATATCTAAATTCAAATCAAGCATATTAAGCTTCTTGACATTGAAAGCGGGTTAAATCCCTTCCTCGCTTGGGAGATGCGGCGCCTTTATTCGCGCTTGGGAGAAGAAATTAAAAACCGGGAATTGCTTGAGATTCAGAAATGATTAATTATCCCTATCCTCCCTCTGATATCAAGCTTGCTATCATACCTAAACAGAAAAAATGTAGGGTGAATATACCAAATATTAATTCGCGTCCACCAAAACCTTATATATATAAAACACATTATCAAGCAGTGGACACAAAAATCGGTGGACACAAAAATCGGTGGACACGAAAACCCGTGGACACCGGAGTAAAGTAAAGAGCATTATACTCCTTTGAGGGAATTTTACTCCTGCTATAGCCAAGACTTATAGTTCGACGATGGAATGCGGGTTTCGGGTTGGGGGATTGATAAGGAAAGCTTAATTGGGTTAAATTCGGGTGCAACAGTCAACGAAGAATTAAGGTTTAAGGTATAGATTCCACATAATCGGAGTTAAGTGTAATATGCTTTTATAAGCAAAAGCCAATACCCACCTAAAATGAAAAACGACCGCAACGGACAAGCAGAAATTCTCAGCGTCGAAGAATTACGGCGCCTGTTTAGCGAAGGATTTACTTGTGACCGTGACCGCGCGTTGTTTGGCATCTGTTTATTTACTGGGTGTCGGGTATCCGAGGCTTTAGCTCTTAAAACTACTGATATCAAAGGCGGAACCATCATATTCCGTAAGGGTATCACGAAAGGGAAGCTTAAAACTCGCACTGTTGATATCCAACCTGGGCTAGCTTCAATACTCGCAAATTACAAACCCCCAAAACCCGGCGCCTTATTCCCTGGCAAGCGTGGCATAACTGAACACCTTACTAGGTTCGCAGCTGACAAAATTCTGAGACTTGCTTGCAGCCGCATCGGTGTAGAAGGTGTCAGTACTCACAGCTTCCGCAGGACCGCATTAACTCAAATGTCCAGTGCTGGTATTCCATTACGCCACATTCAGGAAATCTCTGGGCACAGCGATTTGGGTACATTACAACGATATTTGGAAGTCACCCCCGAACAACGTAAGAAAGCTATTTCTGTTATTGGGTTTTAACCGAGTCTTACGTTGAGGTTGAGCCGAGATAAGGGCGCTTAACGGAAATAGAGGCTGAAAAACCTTGATTTTTCGTTGCTCAGAAGAGCGTTGCGTACAACCAAGTAGCAATTTTTCAAAACCATGTAGGATAAACATTCTCAGCTTCTATTTCCGTTTGGGTTCGTATCTCGGCTCAACCTCTAATTGTTGTCAAATATTGCAAATTGGCAGGAATTGAAAAGCTTCGGAGTCCCCACCGAGTAAGGCATAGCGCTATTACTGAGGCGTTGAACCAAAATAATGGTAATATTCGGGCTACTCAAAAGTTAAGTCGCCATTCTGACCCTCGAACTGTGATTATTTATGACGATAACCGCGTTGATTTGCAAGGCGCCTTGACTAGGCAGCTTGATGATTTGATTTAACAGATAACAGGTAAAATCTAAGACATAGGCTTTCCACGTGAGATAGTTAATGGTAGAACAACTGATTGGAAAACGAATTTCTATCCCCGGACAATTCACAGCTCGAGTTACTGTCGAATCGGTTACAGTTGTTGATGATACCGTATTGCTACAGGTACGTACAACTGAAGGCGAGTTGCGTGAAGCTATTTTGGATAGCTCGGACATTGAGGAAATTTTGGCTCATCAACAGCAAACGAGCGCCACAACTGTCGATGCTAATTCATTTTTTCTGTTTATTGAGTCAGCACGGATAAAAACAGCGTTTGCTTATGACCCCCATTTTGCAGTAAGTCTTAGTGGTGTGCGTCCCTTGCCTCACCAGCTAGAAGCGGTATACGAACGAATTTTACCCCAAGTGCGGTTGAGATTTCTGTTGGCAGATGACCCAGGCGCCGGTAAAACTATTATGGCGGGGTTGTTGTTAAAAGAACTTAAACTGAGAAATGCTATCGACCGCGTGTTAATTCTTGCACCAGCTCCCCTAACAATACAATGGCAAGATGAATTACGCAGCAAATTTTCAGAAACTTTTGAAGTTGTTAATTCCACGCTGGCAAAGAATCAGTTAGCAGGTAATCCTTGGGAAAGATTTCGTCAATGTATTGCTTCGCTTGATTTTGCTAAACGCGATGATGTGGCGCCTGGTATTTTACAAGTTGATTGGGATTTGGTAATTATTGATGAGGCTCATAAGTGTTCTGCACGTACCCAAGGCGATGATTTACGCCGCACCGGACGCTACAAGTTAGCAGAAGAATTATCACAAATTACAGAAAGAATTTTACTGCTGACGGCTACTCCCCACCAGGGTGATGTCAAACAATTTCATAATTTTTTACGGTTACTTGACCCCGAACAATTTATTTCTAATGAAATAAATCCGCAGATGTTAAGTTTAGAGGATAGTCCTTGGTTTCTGCGGCGAATTAAAGAAGAATTAAAAGACTTTAATGGGTATAAACTCTTTAAAGAACGTTTTCCTGTAACTGTACCTTTCGATTTATCTCCCGCAGAAAAGCACCTTTATGACCAAGTCACTAAGTACATTAACAAATATTTAGGTAAAACTAAAGGGCGTAAGCAAGCCGCAGTTGCGTTGGCAAGGACGGTTTTACAAAGGCGTTTGGCAAGTAGTTTAAATGCTATTTTTAGCTCTTTGAAAAAACGTCATAGGCGTTTTGCTGATTTGTTGGAGGAACTAGATGACCTATCTCCTACTGAACAGAGGGAACGTTTAATTAACTTGGGTAAACCAATAGACCCAGAGTTAGAAAGTGATGACTGTGAAGAGGAGCAATTAGAGGAATTAGCTATTGAGTCTACTGTTGCAGAACAATTAGACCAACTGCGAGAAGAATTACGCTCATTAGAACAGTTAGTTAAACTAGCTCAACAAACAATTGATATTGGCACAGAAAGTAAATTAAATGAACTTAAAAACTGTCTCAAAAGAGCCGAATTAGATGAATTAAAAGATGGGCAAGGGAGATTACTAATTTTTACTGAGCATCGAGATACATTGGAATATCTCAAGCAGAATTTAATTAAATGGGGTTACACCACTTGTGAAATTCATGGTGGTATGAATATTTTAGCAAGAAAAGCCGCTCAAAAAGATTTTCAAATGAGCAAAC
>NZ_AP025025.1 GCF_019977735.1 Calothrix sp. PCC 7716
AGTTATATTAAAAAATCGATTGCAGCATCTGGTGATAAACCTTTTCAAAACCACCTACTTAAAAAAGCATTTACAGTGCTGAAAGAGTAACTACCTACCAATTGTAAGGATATTTTTGTTGTCTCAACTACACGATTGCGGTTATTTATCGCGTCGAAGTTTAGGCGCGAAGACTATTATATTTAGTTACGAATCTTGCTGCAAGATAAATAGAAAACCACTGGTTGTAAAATAATTATATATTGTCATAAAGTCGGGCGTTGCTAATAACTTTTGTAAAGAAAGCAACAATTATTTATTATGCCTCCTTAATAGTTTAATGATTACATGTAGATTTAACGAGCGAGAAAGTGAAACTGTTATAGAGGTTCTGGAGCGGCGCCTTTCCCAGTAGGGAATTGGTAGGTAGGGATTTTTTATCCACTTGCTTGATGGTGGACAAAAAATCCCTACCATTTCCCTACCAATAAAATCTATGTATGAAGGCATAGAAGGCAAGTTATGGCATGGTGATGCTGCGACACTCGCCACTCGAAGTGTTGGTTGGATGGGAAATTTTAAACCAATTATTTTTAAAACATAGATTAAACTCAGGCGCCCGAAATTATTTTTTTTTGGGAGCGCGCTCCTTATTTTCGGAATATTATTGGGTTTAAAGAGACAATTGGAGACAAAATGGAGCCAATTGGAGCCTAATTATAAGAAGACCATTATGATTTTTCTGATGAATGAGCGCGTCGGTTGGCTCCAATTGGCTCCACCCTAAAATAAAAATACTGATATTATTTTCTGATTTTTGAGCGCTGTTTGATGCAAGACAATTCCCCGCCAAAAGAAGCCAAAAGAAGCCAAAAGAAGACTTTTAATCGCTTGGTTATTAGGAAAACTGATAGAAAATTATCGTTCTTGCTGGCTTATGTTGTCTTATATTGGTTTTACTCGTCTAATACGAATTTTTGTGAGTGCTGCGAGGGTAAAAGCTTACGAAGCAATGCGCCATCGGGAGTTGCTGTGGTTGCGAATTTATACTCGTATTATATCAGGGGCACTCCGTCTGCATGGATTTGAAGCGTGGAGCTTGAAAAATCAAATGTGTAGATACTACACAATGCCCATTATTAAATGGTTGATTTGACACCAATTAACTAAAAAAATCCTCGCGCGTCAGGTACACTTCGAGAGGCGTTCTCCAAGTATTATTAAAACTTATCTATATAAATATTTGTAAAATAGCTGGTGATGAAAACAATGTTCGGAAAATTGTTTATTGTACAGTTCATAAATCAAGTTGCGCTGACTTCATGGTATAGTCCGTCTTTTTCATCAAATCGCCACCCACGTTTAACACTGTCTTTGTCCCTTGTCCATGATTCAAACTCTTTGGCACTAAGGGTTGTACGTTTTTCAGTTAGTGTTGCAACGGTAGTACTAAGTCTAAAAGCCAGTTTTTTCTCATCGTGGGGTTCAATTTTAATTGGTTGAGAATTGTATGGTTGAGAGTAACTTGACCTGCGAGATTTCGATGCATTTATACTACTTTGCATCACTAACAGCGCGCCCTCGAACTTTGTTATTTGATTAGCAACTGCTTCAAGTTTATTTTCTAATGCAGCCAGTCGGCTTTCATGCTCAAGGTTGGCGCTATCGTTGATACTTTGTTTGAGGTGCCAGAATTCTTCCTCTAATTCGTATAGACGTTTATCCACACTTCCTTCTACACCAGGCACGTCACCCAAGATATGATTTAATCCCTGTATTACGAGGTCGGTAGCAGTAGTATCAAGTTCGGCTGCTTTCGCCCTCAGCGCAAGGGCTAAAGGTTTGGGCAGTTTGAAGTTGATGGATTCCCTCTCGACTTTTGCCATTTCTACACCCTCGTATATACCCTGTGTAGATTTTAGGATAATTTGCGATGATTGGGAGCAAGTGATTTTACTTATATAAAATTCTCATGAACTAATACTTGACACAATCCAAAATACGTGCATGTGTGATGTCTCAGATGAGGATGTTTT
The DNA here is from genome assembly GCF_019977735.1 of Calothrix sp. PCC 7716. Taxonomy (GTDB): domain Bacteria; phylum Cyanobacteriota; class Cyanobacteriia; order Cyanobacteriales; family Nostocaceae; genus Dulcicalothrix. The sequence goes on from NZ_AP025025.1 coordinate 2,016, forward strand.
TTAGGTGACAGTAGAACTTAATATATATATATTTCGTTATTGGAAACGTACATTATCAATAGCGTTATTGTGAGGGATTATGCCAAGCGAACCGACATCAGGTGAAATTGTATTCGCTTCTTTAGAAGCTTGTCTTGAGGCGCCGATTACTCGGTATTTTGACGCGGAACTTCGCTCAGACCCCGATGTGTTGGCGCAGCTTCTTGCCGATAAGAGGAATCCCAATACCCGGCGCGCATATGAAAAAGATGTATCCGACTTTTTTTTGAAGATGACCTCAACAACTCCTAACCGCGATAGCGTATTAGAGTTTTTGCACTTGCAGAGAGAACAAGCGGTGCATGTGGTGTTGAAATATAAGGCACTGTTGATAAAAGGTGGTTTGCGCGAGGCAACTATAAATAGACGGCTGGCTGCAATTAAATCGTTGGCTTCTATGGGTCGGAAGTTGGGAGTATGCAATTACTCGTTGGAAGATGTGTCCGGTGAAAAAGTACGGGCTTACCGCGATACGCGAGGGGTTGACTATCAGGCTGTTGCGTCTGTTGCGTCCGTATTTGATAGGGAGACTAAGTTAGGAAAGCGTAACTACGCAATTTTTATGTTGTTGTGGAGTAATGCGTTGCGCCGAGGGGAGATTTCTGCTCTTAATGTGGGAGATTTTGATTTTTACTTAAGACGGTTGCGGATTTTGGGTAAGGGACAGGGTACTAATGATGATTTTATTGAGTTGAGTGCGGAGAGCGGACGGGCGATTGCGGAGTGGTTGATTGCACGTGGGGATATGAACGATGATAGTCCGATGTTTACGGCTTTGGATTTCCATCATGAGGGACATAGGTTGACGGGGGATGGAATTTATAAGATTGTGCGTGCTTGTTTTAAGAAAGCGGGGATTAAGAAAACGATGTCACCGCACCGGGTAAGGCATAGTGCGATTACGACGATACTTGATGAGACGGATGGAAATGTTAGGAAGGCGCGTTCTGTTAGTCGCCACGCGGATGTTAGAACTTTGATGATTTATGACGACAACAGGCGCAAAGACCAGTGGCAGGTATCTGAAATGCTGGCTGGGTTGTTGAACAAAGAATTATAGGGGAATTGGAAGCATTGCTGGGTGTTGAGGGTAATTGATATTACTACCAGCAAGCAGTTGGGGTACATTTTGCCCCAAATTTTTATCAATCTTGCAAGTACCGAGTCATTGCTAAAGCTCGACGTTGAATACCCGCTTCTCGACGCTCTTGTTTACGTGCAGTGGCTATGGATAATACCTGTTGCATAAAGTCTTGATTTTCCATACACACCAAATACGCAGCTTCGAGAAAAGTCTCTTTACTGATATTTTCAATAGTGCATAGTGATTTCAGCCCTTTGTCTACCTTGTCGTCAACCCGCAATGTAAATGTCGCAAGTTTCTTTGAGATAGTTGTTGCTACTTCAGGCTGGGGTTCTCTTGAAGGCGCCGTTTCAGCTTCCTGTGGCACCGAGTCTTCAGTTGGTGGTGTGCTATTAAATTCGTTACTATGTTCGGTTTGTGTTTTGATTACCCTTGTATCTCTAGTCGGGACGGTGGCTCGTGCCCTTTGTTTTAACAACCGACTGTTCGCGTCACTTCGCTCTGTGGACTCTTCGATAGCCATTTTGTCTTTAATACCTCAATAATTTTTATAAACGGTAATTCCAAATCTGGATATCCCAATTCTCCAAGAGTTTTGCCATTATCTATAGCTTGTTTGTAGCGTTCGCTTTCCAGTATGGAAGGGACGATGAATGCATCAACCGCTACTTCCTTCATATCTTTAATACTGATTTCACTTCGCTTGGCTTGAGTACGTCCTACCCATTTATCGCGGAAAGGAATTATCCCTAATATCGAACCAACAAAAGCATCGACCGATTTTAGTTCTTCTACTAATTGCAATGTACGTACCAACGAATGTAATCCTTTGGAAGAAGCTTCGGCGGGAATCAATAATTCGTCAGCGGCGACAACCGCTGTTAAACAGATTTGTGTTCGTTGTGGTGGGGAATCAACAATACAAACATCAAACAATTCAAAGACTTGTTTTAATCGCCTTGATAATGTCAGTTCACCCATTGCGGTAGACGACAAATATTCTTGAACAACTTCGAGTCCATCATCACTGGGAATTATCCACAGGTTGGAAAAACTCGATTCATAAATTCCATCAAGTACAGTTACTTGTTTTTTGAGGACTTCGAGCAGGGTTGGTTGGTTGGGTTCAACTTCGTGTCCTAAGTAAAAAGTCAAACTTGACTGGGGGTCGGCATCAACCATCAAGACTTTGTAGCCATTCCTCGCTAAAGCCAAGCCCAAGAAGAAACAACTCGTTGTCTTGCCCTGCCCACCGGCTAATGATGCAGCAGTGATTGTTAGCACTATTTAATACATTGAAATAACAAAAACATAATACAACAAAGCTGTAATGAAATAAACACATCATGATATCAAGATATAATGCAACAAAGAAGTGATGCAACAAAGAAGTAATTGAACAAATAACCGACTCTGGTGGTATGGGAGGGCAGTTGGGGCAATTGTATTGTTGGGGCGCCTCAATACGCATCAACAGCTCAGAATCATTAAATGCAACTTTTAGGTAATGCGGTGACCGCAGAGCGCACGCAACAGGTTTACACGAAAACTAGTGCGAAAAATTACATCAATATTCGTACTATATATATATGGTCTTTAATCAACCAATTCGGGCACTTTACCAAACCTGTTTTCGCCCGACCGACAGGGAGGGGCGAGAACAGGTAGCGCGGCGAAGCCGCTCCCCACAACAATTATTCGATACAAGCGTAGCATTGGAGTAGCTGCGGTATCATGGCGAGTCACTTTTACCACTGTTTATGAGTTCTCAAACGTTTGTTAATCTCTCTTGCGCTATATATTCTCTGCTGCCTTCCTTAGCGTTTAGCTTGTCCATTAATGGGCAGGAACGCGCGACTTATCTCCCTGAATGGTGCTTTAAATAAGCTTTCATTAAGGTCTAATACCTTTATACGAATACCGTTGTAGATTGCAGGTGAGGATTTGCTCCGGGCACTACATACCCGCTTGGTTTTGGCGTTCGCTTCTTTTCGTTGTTATTAAATTTATGTAACGGAGCAAGGGGAGCAACCCATGGCCGACTTAAATGCCAGTCTAATTACCGCACGCGCAACGTGCGTTGGCGCCGTCAAGAGGTTTTCTGTGGTTGGTTCTTAAAGCGAGTCGGTTTCGGCTCAATCCCAATTTTAGACGCACCTAACTAATAGAAAAAGTGGCTGATTTTGTCAATTGAATTGCAGCTATGCGAGCTTTCAATACTGATATATTAGTTTCAAAAAGGCAGAAATTAAAAACCATTATTTTATTCGGTTGAGAACTATACTGACGTACATAATCTTCAACATCTTTTGAAACACAAACGAGAAATGCCTGTTCCAAGAGTTGGGGATTTTGCTTAATGTTCTCCAATCCTAAAGTATGAAATTTTATGTGAGAAATTCCAGCAAGTTCCAGCATATTTTTCATCTCTTCGCTCCCAGTCTCTTCTTCACAAACAAGCAGCATCAAAGCATTACGAGGCAAAGATGAAATCCGTGTCAAGAGTTGCAAGTCTGGCTTAATATCAACTCCAATAACTTCCTGTTCGCTCTCAGTTACCTCGGTAACATCCCATAGATGTTGCGCTGTTGTGATTACAAGGTCAGCAGCTAATAAATCTTTCAATACTTCCGGTTTACCTGCTTTTAAGTCTTCTAGATAACAGAGCAACACATCTTGTGTTATTTCTAATTGAACGGCTTCATATACACCTGCACTATTATGCAAGCAATCTACAAATACTAACTTTAAATTGTTTGCTGTATCCTGACTTGAAATTATTGCTTGTGCGTAGGCAGCCCCAGCAATTTCAGATGGAGACAATCTAATTATCTTAGCAGTACTGGAAGCTTGACCTAGCAAATTGTAGAATTCCTGATGAGTAATAATATTCCGTACAGCTTGAGAATTAGCGACAAAAGTTCCTTTACCTCTTTGGGCTATCAGATAACCGGATTCTATTAAATAATTATAAACTGCTGCAACAGTGTTGTGATTGACTCCTAAATGTTTTGCTAAGTGAGTAACAGTTGGTAAAGCATCACCCGACTGTAGCTTTCCAGTAGCAATTAGTAGTTTAATCTGTTCAGTAATCTGGGTATTAATCGTTATTGGTGCAGAGGTATCAACAATAACAGGGAATTGAATTGGAGCAGGCATTGCCATATAATAATCAGGACTTTTATAAGTGTTTTAAGAAATTACATCATTAATTCAATAAATATTTTGGCTTTACAAGTATAAGCTTGAACAAAAATGAAAAATTTTTCACTCTTATTAATTTATTTTACTGAGACGAGGAAAGAATCTGATATTACTGCTTTCAGTTTCATACGTATGTTCCCTATCAAACTCTGCCATATTACGAAATAGCCAGATTCTTCCCACATTTTTGCCGTCTAAGTATTGAGGTAGGGTATGGCGTTCAAATATTCGGCCATTTTTTAACTTAATAGTGTCATGAACCTCCAAGCTATCATGTATGTAAATCTCCTGAATCTCTTTAAGAAAATTTGTAGGATTCTTAAGTTGTGATGAAGCTAATTCTAATGCCTGTTTTTCACTCTGTGAGGCTATAAGTTTTTTAGGAAAATTCCATATTTCTATAAACTTTCGATTCAAGCCTACCATCCTCCTATTATTATTATCAACTACGAGAATGCCGGCATTAAATTTAAATTCTAATTGTTTCAAAGAATTTATCATCACTACTCAGAAGTACTTGTTAATAAACGTCCATCAAAAAATCTATCACGAGATGGCATTAATCTCTCTTTGTTTAACAAGAAGGCAGAAGTACGCGGCAAGTTTCGGGCTTTATGAATCTGCCCTCGTACTATTGAGCGACTTTTCGAGCGCTCGAAAAGTCGCGCGTCCCCCACCAAAATCTTCGCAAGGGAGCATGGCTCGCAATTGGTGGGGGTCTTGTTGCCCCTACTAAATCGTACCAGGAATGCCCTCTGCCTTCTTTACGATATGCCAGTCGTCTCAGTACATGTATAAAAAAAAACATAGAATGATGTATAGTATTCATATGCATATCATAGATATATATTATGCTATTAGGATGGTGTTATTCTACTGATTTAGTGTAAATATAATTACTGAAAGAGTAATTGTACAAACAATTCAGTAAATGCAAGTAAAACATAGGGAAGAAAATGCTTTAATAGACTTATCCAGCCAGGAGAACCTGATTTGCCTGAAACCTAGCTATAGAGAGCGGTTCATAGGCTTAGAGCTTACAAAAACTCAAAGTTAGACCATGTAAGGGTGGAGAGCGACTTTGAGCTTTATTTGTGGACAAGTCTAATACATGTTTGTCAGATTTGATGTCAGAATATTTGATTTCAACAAATGCACAAACATCTATTTTTAGCCAAACTCGAATTTGATTACTGGCGATACCATGTTTGAAATGTAATTGCAACGCGGTAAATACCCACAGTCAAATTTTATTGAAGAAGCTCTTTTTTGAGTGAATAACGCCCTCCAAGCTCGTGCCCTCGTTTAAATGAGAGAAAGTTACCACTTATGAAAGTCGAACATTATCACCAGTCATTGGCTGTGTGACTAATAGACTTTCACAAAGCGCTCCAGAGAATAAATTTGGCTCAAAATCAAACAATGGAAATATCGGGGTGCTAAAAATGAAAGAAGTCCAGGCATTCATCGAAGAAAAGAAGCAAAAATTTGCTCAAACACCGTTCATGAAATTTTTGCAAGACAAAAGTATAGACCCAAGACAAAGGCTAGCTTGGGCGCCTGCTTTTGCTCCTTTTGCAATGAGTTTCAAAGATTTTAATAGGAATATACTTCGTAAAGAGCCAGCAGATAGCCAACTTCAAGAGATGATTAACCAGCACTCCTATGAAGATGGGCGCCACTGGGTATGGTTTGTGCAAGATATGAAGTTGATGGGATACGATAATCCCATTAACTATACCGACACGTTGAAATTCCTGTGGGGTGAGGAAACTATTAAAGTACGCAAAATGGCTTATGACCTATTTGCCATATGCACTTTTGAAGAAGATATTTTGATGAAGTTGGTTGTGGTTGAATCGATAGAAGCAACGGGAAATGTTGCTTTATATGAGATTGCACAAGTAGCAAAAGAACTTCAACAAATAACGTTTCAGCATCATCCTTATTTTGGTGAGTCTCATTTTGCTAAGGAGACGGGTCACATTCAGGCGGAAATGGATGACGTAGAGCGTTTCATTGAGAGCATACAACTGACAGAAGCACAGAAAGAGAAAGCTTTTACTTTGGTGGAAAAAGTGTTTGCGGATTTTACAGAGGCAATGGATGAAATGCTGACGTTTGCCCAAAAACACCCTTATGACCAACCGTTTACAACAATGGGTAATATTAAGCAATCAAGAACCGCTGCGTAAAAAAATAGTACTCAACCGCTCTACCGCTTGCTTGCATATCGGTACTTGAGGTAAAGTTTGGCAGCTTTTACAGTAACAAGCTGACGATACAGAGACGATACAGACTATTGGAATTTTCCAGGTTGTCCATGCTGGAGAAAGTAGCAGCTTTGATATTTTTATGCAAAAAATTGGAATGAAATCTTCACTATTAACGAAGAAGGGAACAGGGAACAGGGAACGGGCAACAGTGAGGAACGAACTGTTGAACGTTTCTTTTCAAGGCAAAATCACTGGGTTTAATTCCCCATCTTCTATAAGTTGCTTGCTTGAGTTGGGGTCAAAATCCCCATCTCAAGCAGTCTTCCCCTGTTCCCTGTTCCCCGTTCCCTGTTCCCTCGTTTTAATTATCTACCTTAACTCTCAATTATTTTGTCATAATTAATCCTTTTTTAAGGATTTTGACAAGGTGACAAGAAAGAATTACGTAACTTATGTTACTTAATCTTGTCGTGTAGCTTTTTGAATCTGCTTGCATGAGAATTTGGTAGTAGATAAAGATTCTTTATCTCCATACTCCATTCTTGCCTTTGATTTGTTTGTAGCTGAGTTTTCCGCTCTTGTTATTAATACTGGAGAAGACAGTGAAAGAAAATTGTGGAATTGAAGAGGCAAAGTCCGAAACAAGAGGCATATTGGAATGTATAAATAGGATTTTGGAATTAGATGTAGAAGATTCTAAGGCTATCGGCGCGAAAAATAGTCAGGCTGACTACCAGCAGACACAGGAAAAGTTCCCTATTTTAATTATCTGCGACACTAAAATGTTGGAAACAGATAATTGCGACATCTTGACTGCGCTATACAAAATAAATGAGGTAGCAATAATTACATTAAGTTCTCTGATTGGCGATGCTACTACAGACAAATACCTTAGCGATTTCTCTAAGCTAAAGAAATTACTTCTTCAGAATGCAGCTAAATTGGAATCGCAAATCAACCTCTCTCAAAAAGGCGCCCAAAATCAGCAATACTTGGAGATATCCCTAGACGAAACTGTGAAACCATCAACCACAAAGTCAATCTTTCCGTCTATCCCCAAGCTGAATGACATCTTCGATTTCATTGAGGCTCATTACCACCAACCAATAAGTTCGCGTGACGTGGCACAGTCAGTTGGTTACTCCGCAGCTTACCTGACCAATTTAGCGCAGCGTGAAACGGGGCAGAGTTTGCATCGCTGGATTACTAAGCGCCGCATGGTGGCAGCCTGTTCGCTACTCCTCGATAGCGACTTATCAATAGACTGCATTGCTGAAGCAGTAGGGTATTGTAATAGGTGGTGCTTTTTTCGCAATTTTCGCAACAGCTTTGGCACGACTCCTGGAGACTGGCGAAGCGAAGCGCGTGACTCCGTTACAAAAACTTGTGGAGATATAGCATAAGCATTCTTTACAGTAGCTACCAATAGTCAAAGTTACCCTGTTGGTAAAACTTTTAGATTCATTGCATTTCAAGATTCCAGATACTACGCCGTTATTATATAGCGGAACGTAATCTACGGTTGAGTGCGGACGCTACCGAAGTTTTAGCAATGACTACGAGGAATTACCAAAAACCAGTAAAAGTATGATTTATGCTGCCATGATTTATTTGATGCTCCGATGATTACCCTCCTACATGGAATCAAAGCGTATTTCAACTACTTCACGGACTCGCTCTAAAAAATAGTTTCGCAACAAAAAAATGAAAACTACAGATATTGGATTATTAATCTCAAGCGCTTTAGGAAGTCTCTTTCTTTCATTTACTCCAGCTACTGCTGCTATTTTAGTAGAACCAATTGTTACTACACCTAGAGAAAATTTTTCTGATGTAAGGGGATTGCCACCAACTCTCCAACCATTTGAGCCAATATTATGGTTTTTTCCTCCTAATGATACTGGTCTACCAAACCTCTCAAATGAAACAGGCTATACAATAAATAAATTTTCCCTACTATTGTTCCCCGAACTTCCTGAGTTTGAGGATGGTTTTGTATGGGGAGACGTAAATGGAGATGGTAAAATTGGTTTATCTAACATTTTTACGAATATCAATATTGCTCCTGACTTCACTGTCCCATTCCTGGATACCAATGCTCTAAGACTGGAACTAACAAATGGAACAATTCAAGATGGTAAAAGTTTTGCACTTAGATTTATTACTAGTCGAGATTTAACACCTATCGATACTCAAGGAAACGATTTACTTTTAATAGGAAGTTTTTACGAGGGTTTCAGAACAGTCCCTGAACCCTCTAACGTCTTTGCTTTTGTTCTTACTATGGCACTAGGTTGCTGGTTAAGAAAGAGGAAATTAACTAGAACATAATGCTCTTAGGGTGACATAAAAGCCAGTTCTATGATATGGATAAGATGATATTAATGTACAGTCATTTCATGATTTAGAATTATCGATAAAAGTTTTTGGATATGCAACCTGAAGATAGCAACCCTTAACAACATATCCCGACTGTCATTGTACGCCTTTTCTTTAGTGGTATTGGGCTTGGTTATTTTGTACTGTTGAGAGCGATATTGTTCGCTCTCTGCCAATATGTGGTCAACAAGATATTTATTTTTTCACAAATGAATTTGCAGATACTGGCGATATAAGTTACAGCGTGTTATCATACCATCTCCCTGCAATTTTACCAATCCAATACTGTGTAATTTAAATTTATTTACTGTTGATAATTTGGCAGAATTATTATGAACTACATCTTTCATCGCATCTGCTAATTCTGGTTGTTGCTGAAGAATCAAACTTTGACGGCGTAAATGGTCTGCGTAAATACTCGATGAACTCGTAGCATTTTGTAGAATCTGTGTTAAAGTAACATCCATATTAGCTATATGATAAAGAGTAAGACGCACTAAAAATGGATGTCCACCAACTAGCGTCATTAATTTTTCAGCTTCGGTTTCAGACCAATCGAGTTGATGCCTTTGGGCTAAATCTAAAATTTGCTTACTATTAAATTCGGGCAATTCTACAGACAAACCTACATTAAACGGCGATTGGTTAATATCAAGAGGTACATAAACTTCTGTGGAATGTACAATTACCAATCGCAGTTTGTTCCAAATCTCTCGCCGTTTGCCTTCTTCGTGTAAAGCGCGTAGCAGCCCAAAAAAATCTCGATAAATTTCTGGATATTCAAAAACTTTATCAACCTCATCTAAACCAAGGGTTAGCGGCTGATTAATTGTTGGTAGTAGATATTCTTCAAAATAGACTTTACATGCCATACTGCTACCCACGATTTCTGCTAAATCCCAATAATCACTAAGTTTATTGGGGATATTTAAAGCTAAACCAACACTCGCACAAAACCAGCGTAAAAACTTATCTGAATTAACAAAAATCTCCTGTGCTGCGAGTTGGAAATCTAATATGGCAGTACAATCCCCTTGAGAATGCGATTTATCAATAATTCTTGCCAAAAGAGAAGTTTTACCCATTTGTCTGGGTGCTTTAATTCTGATTAAAGAACCGGGTTTATGAATTTGTTCGTAACATCGTTCTTCGATTGGATAACGCTCAATATAAAATGGCGAATCTAATGGCACTTGACCGAATGGAAGCTCGTTGCAAAAGTGGGATGAAGATATTTCCTGAGTTTCCTTGTTCGAGTCCGATATCGCGCGTGCCATAGGTGATAAAAATACATCTTTCCCACCCTCTACTATTAAATCAGCAATATCTTGCCATTCCAGCCTTAAAGCACGACAAATTTCTCTAAAGTTAAGGTAATCTACAGGTTTGCCATTGAGAAAACTGCTGATAGTCGATTGAGACATTTGTAAATACTCAGCTAAATCAGTTTGGCGAATATAGCCATTGCGCGGTAGCGCCGACTTTACCTCTAATATGAATTCAGGACGTACTCTAACTGAACGTGGCATTTTTTATATTATAACTGCTAGATTTATTTGTTTGGCAAAATCGCAAAATACTCAATCTCACTACAAAGTCGATACGTACTCGATAAACTCCTATGTGAACTCAAGTGCTGTCAAGGTTAAATGGGATTAGTAGGAACAAGGTTTGAGGTGCAACCCGTGAACACTAGTCCTACTTTAACTGAAAATCTTTCTGCATTATATAATTATGAAATTAGTCTTTTCTACATCTTCCTTATTAGTTTATGCATCATTTCTTGTACTGCTAGGTTTTTCGATACCATTAGTAGTTGCACAAATACCAGCTTCTAATGCTTCTACTGACTGCAAAACTATTATGCCACCACTTATTAATTCAGCAGACGACTTCGTGAATATGGGACACTTTCAAGAGGAGTGCAAAAAAGACTCACTCGCTGCGGTTTCTTCTTTCACGCAGGCAATTCGGCTTAATCCTAAAGCAGAAGAACCCTACTATCATCGTGCAAACGCTTATCTGAAACTTGGAAATTACAAAGCCGCAGTAGCGGACTATACCGAAGTCATTAGGCAAAATACAGGTAGATTGGGTTTTAGTAGTCCTGCATACTGGAACAGGGCTAGGGCTTATGAAAAGTTAGGCGAAAAACAGAAAGCAATTTCAGATTGGACTCAAGTAATTAGTGAAAGTAATTCTTCTGCTGAGGCATACTTTTTCAGAGGGAATATGTACCGGGATTTAGGGAATAAAGAAAGTGCCATCGCAGATTACAAAGCAGCAGAAAAACTTTTCCAGCAATATTTAAATGAGTCTTTCGGAAGTGGTTTCCAAACTCCTGAAAATCAAGGGATGCTGGAGAAAGTAAGAAATGAGTTATCACGACTAAATCATTAACCAAAATAGGCTGTAGATGTGTGACGGCATGAATTATATGTGCAAAAAATGAATAATCTATTTGCCGTCACGCACCACCACTATATAATAATTGGGTGCGTAACGCTGCGCTTTTACACACCCAACAAACTACAAACTACAAATTATGGATAATTTATTTTTGGATGTTCCCTAATTGAGTTATTGTCAACAACAAAAAAACAAGCATGAGTCAAAAATTTTTAAAACTAATTACCCCACTCTTAGATAATGAGCAACAATTTTTCATATAAAGTTGGTGGAAGTCTTACAGAAGATGCTCCCAGTTACGTAGTTAGACAAGCAGATTTCTACCTTTACAATGAACTGAAAGCTGGGAACTTCTGTTATATTTTTAATTCCCGACAAATGGGTAAAACTAGCTTGCAAGTTCGCACAATTAAACGACTGCAAGCTGAAGGGATTGCTTGTACTACAATAGATATTTCTGGACGTGGTAGTAAAGATATAAATCCAGAACAGTGGTATGCAGGTATTGTCTATACATTGGTTGCAAATTTTCAAATAGCTAACCCCAGTGAATTTATTAGAACGTGGTGGAAAGAAAACTGCGAACTATCTCCCCTACAACGTTTAGATATATTCATTGACAATTTTTTGTTAGAAAAAATAAAAAGTAAAATAGTCATTTTTATCGATGAAATTGATAGTATTCTCAGCCTGAATTTTCAGGGAGATGATTTCTTTGCTTGGATTAGAAGTTGTTATGAAAAGCGTAATATTAATTGCGACTTTAATCGTCTTACTTTTGTTTTGCTAGGAGTAGCAACACCTAGCGATTTAATCGCAGATAAAGTAAGAACACCCTTCAATATCGGTTGTGCAATTCAACTTAATGGCTTTCAAATACATGAAATTTCACCTTTGGCATCAGGGTTTATAGGGGAAATTGTTAACCCGCAAGCTGTATTGCAAGAAGTTTTAGCATGGACTGGAGGACAACCCATTCTTACACAAAAATTATGCGATTTGTTAGCAACTTGTCAAAACTTCGTTTCTGATGATTCTCTGAAAATAGAGGGAGGAATTACAGAATCAGAATGGGTAAAAAATATTGTTAAACAGCAAATAGTTCAAAACTGGGAATCACATGACGAACCACCCCATTTAAAAACCATCAAAGATAGAATTTTGATGAGCAAGCATAATACAGGCGCCTTGCTTGGTTTATATCAAAAAATTTTACAATTAGGGCAAATCCCCGCTGATGATAGTCCAGAGCAAATAGAATTACGGCTATCTGGATTAGTCGTAGAACAGCAGGGATATTTAAGGGTTTATAACCGTATTTATGCAACCGTTTTTGATTTAAACTGGGTAGAAAAAGCTCTTGCTAATTTAAGACCTTATTCAGAAGCATTATTAGCTTGGTTTGCTTCAAATTGCCAAGACAATTCTAGATTACTGCGAGGGTTAGCATTAGAAGAAGCGAAGAATTGGGTAAAAAATAAAAGCTTAACTGAACAAGATTACCAGTTTTTAGCTGCTAGTCAGGAATTGGAAAAACAAGAAATAGCCAAAGCATTAGCATTTCAAGAAGAAGAAAGTCGCATTTTAGCACAAGCTAACGATACTTTAACCATAGCCCAACATCAAGCCAAACGACGAATTCGTATTGGTACTGGTGTTTTTATTTTTTCTCTTGTTGGAGCAACTATTGCTTTTACATCTGCAACTAAGCAATTACAAGAAGTTCAAGAAGGTACAAGATTAGAACAAGCAGGAGTTGCAGCACTACGGCAGTTTGAAACAAGACAAATTGAATCTCTCGTCACAGCAATAGATGCGGGGCAAAAGTTAAAAGAAATAGTGAAAGATGGACGTTCTCTTAAAAAATATCCTGCGACTAGTCCACTTTTAGCTTTGCAAACAATACTCGGTAATATCCGCGAAGTTAAGCAATTCGTTCCTCATCAAGAAGATATTACAAGTGCTAGCTGGAGCTATGATGCAAAGTACCTTGTCACTGCTTCTAAGGATAAAACCGCTCGGATTTGGGATTTGTCAGGTAAGCTCATAGCAGAACTAAAAGGACATCAAGACGCAGTTTTTATTGCTAATTTTAGCCCAGATGGAAATCATATTATTACCGCTTCAGCAGATAAAACTGTTCGTATCTGGAACTTCTCTGGTAAACAATTAGCAATAATTAAACATCAAGATTATGTAGATAGCGCTAGTTTTAGTCCAGATGGAAAACGTGTAATTACTACCTCTGTAACTCCACCTAACACAACAATTTCAGATGGAAAAGCTGTTGTTAGTTCCTCTAGCGGAAAAACAGCTCGCATCTGGGATTTGTCTGGTAATTTATTACTACAACTTCAAGATAAAGCTAATAGTGCCAGATTTAGCCCAGATGGGAAGTATATTCTCACTGCTTCTGATGATAAAACTGCTCGGATTTGGGATACATCGGGTAAATTAGTGCGGACATTAACAGGACATTCAATGGCTGTTAACAGCGCTTATTGGAGTCCAAATGGAAAATATATTTTAACTAATTCTAATTACTCTTATCTTTGGGATGTTTCAGGTAAGCAAATTGCACAATTTAAAGTAGCTGATAAATGGGCAATTGTGGATGCTGGTTTTAGTCCCGATAGTCAGCATATTTTCGTTACCACATCTGATAAAACTTATGTTTGGGATTTATCTGGTAGGTTGATTAGAGAAATAAAAAATCGGAAAGTGTTGGGTGGTGGTACAGAATTTAATCCTGACAGTAAGCGACTTTTTACAACCGATGATACTATAAAAGTGTGGGATATAAGAGATGAAGCTGTAAAACCGTGGGATTTATCAAGTAATTTAATCACCGAACTGACAGGAAATCAAAGTAGCGCCCGCTGGAGTCCTGATGGTAAATATATTGTTACTTTTGGGCAGGATAAAATTGTTCGGATTTGGTATCTATCCAATAAAATACCAGTAACTACAGTAACTATCAATTCAAAAGACGCTATTACGGGAGCAAGTTGGAGTCCAAATGCTAAATATATTGTTACCCCAACTAGAAAATCTGTATTAATTTGGGATATTTATGGTAAGCAGTTGGCAAGATTTCTAGGACATTCAGATGTAGTTAGTAGCGCTAATTTCAGCCCTGATGGGAAAAAAATTGTCACAGCATCAGCTGATAAAACTGCTCGTGTTTGGGATACATCAGGAAAACAGTTATTATTACTTTCTGGGCATGAAGATGGAGTAGAGTATGCTGCTTTTAGCCCAGATGGCAAGTATATTTTAACTACAACTTATGATAATAAAACTAGAATTTGGTCAGAGTCGGGTGAGTTAATAACTACATTTAAAGCTAGAGGTATTACTTGGAGCCATAATAGTAAATATATTCTGGCTATGTTTGATTATGACGGCAAGAATTATTCCAGTTTGTGGAATATTTCAGGTGAAAAAATAGTAGAGTTTACAGGAACTGAAAATAATTATTCTGGTACCAGCTTCAGTCGAGATGGAGAACGTATTATTACGAGTAATGGAAGGATAGTAAGCATTTGGAATACATCTGGTCAAAATTTATCAGAATTTAAAGCTAATCAAGATATTTATAGCCCTAGCTTTAGTCCAGATGGAAAACTAATTATTGCTACTTCCCCAGATAATAAGGTAATTATTTGGGATACTTCAGGTAAACAATTAGTTGAAATACCGCATCAAGGAAGGGTTGGGATTGCTGTTTTTAGCCCGGATGGTCAGCGAATTGTTACAGCTTCAGATGATAAAATTTATCGCGTTTGGGATATATCGGGTAAGCAGCTTGCACAATATAAGTATTCATCTACGTTTATATCACCAGTAAGTTTTAGCCCAGGTGGTAAATATATTCTAGCTCATGTTCAGGGTAATTCTCCTGAGCAGAACGAGGTGCTGATTTGGCGGATTGACGAATTAGACGAGCTATTAACACAAGGATGCAACTGGTTAAAAGATTACCTGAATACCCAGCCTCAAGTACGGGAAAGATTAAAGGTTTGCTGGGATAAATAGTTTTAGGGCAACGGTAAGAGAAGTGCATGACGGTGCCGACAACTGTGGTTTTAAAAGTATTGGCTGCTCCTTTATCAGGAATTAAGGGTTAAGACCCATCATGAATTCACAGCGTGATCATGGATTTGGGTGGGGATAAATTTGTATTTAATCCAAGTGTGAGTGTTACCACCTAATTAAAATCTAAATAATTTAGACAGAGCATAAGTAAAAAAATTGGATTGATTATCTAAGGGTTTAAATAATATTCTCAAATTGTGGTGATTCAAATAACCGCTTAAAGTTATTACGACCTTATCAAGGAGAAAAACGATGCCAAATATCAACAAAAAATCCCCATGTTTTCAGAATGTTGCTGGTGTACAAGACATTTCGCATGAAAGCGCTGCCGCCTGTTCTGGTGGAACATTAATCTTGTTTGATGGGACTAATGGTACTGGAGAGTCTAGGACTTATACAGCAGGAGGACCACAAAGTATAGGCACCCTGCTCAGTTTCAACAACAGAGCCTCATCCTTCCAGGTCGCTGGGAATAATACTTGGCGCGTTTATTCGGGTCAGCAATTCTCGGGTGCTTCTGTCATATTAGGTGGACCTGTTGGGCAAGGAGTCACCAACTTTGGATTTGTAGGTTTCACTAACTTTAACAATAATGTTGAGTCTGTGCGGAGAATCCCCTAACTGTCTAATAGATCCGTTGTAGGCGAACGTGCTTGGGAAATATTTAAGCTTTCCCAAGCACGTTTCCTAATTTATTTTCACCCAGTAGGACATAGCATTGCTCATTGGTGTCAACTTAAGATCAAAGCAAAGCGCGAAGACTCCATGATTTTGTGTTTGCTCAAAATTTTTTACCCCTCTTCGCTTGGGAGGCGCATCTCTTCTTACAATCGGGGAAAGGCTTTACGTGGGGTTTTGATTTTTTGGCAAAACGCTTATCCGTCAACGCTTTCGGGCTTAAGTTCAAATGGGTGAGCAAAGAATAGCCCCTACTACTAGCGTTGCTTTGAAGCATCAATACTTAGACATGGGATATCAAGTTATTCGACAACACAGTGAAGAAGACTGCGGTGCAGCTTGCATTGCTACTGTTGCCAAACACTATGGACGTAACCTTACTATACATCGGGTGCGGGAAGTAGTGGGCACTGGTTCGCGTGGCACCACCTTATTAGGATTAAATCGAGGGGCAGAAGCTCTAGGTTTTAATACCCGTCAAGTCAAAGCTAGCGCTGAATTTCTTGAATCTTTGCACAATGCTCCGTTGCCGGCAATTATTCACTGGAAAGGCAACCACTGGGTTGTTTTGTATGGGCGCAAAGGCAAAAAATATGTAGTTGCTGACCCAGGAATAGGTGTTCGTTACCTTACCCTTTCCGAATTAACACATGCTTGGGCTAACGGCATTATGTTGCTATTAGTACCAGACGACATCCGTTTTGCAGAGCAACCAGAAGATAAAGTTAACGGCTTTAGACGTTTTCTCGTGCGGGTGTGGCCTTATCGCTTTATAATAGCTCAGGCAATTGCTATTAACTTCGCGATTGGGCTGCTTTCTCTTGCCTCTCCCTTGATGATGCAACTGCTTACTGATGACGTGCTAGTGCGGGGAGATACCCAATTGCTAACGACTGTGGCGATTGGGGTGATTGCAATGAACTTGATTAAAAGTGCAATCGGCTTGGTACAATCTCACCTAATTGGTCACTTTGGCCAAAGACTGCAATTAGGGCTAATTTTTGAATACGGGCGAAAACTTTTACACTTACCCCTTGAGTATTTTGAAGGGCGCCGCAGTGGAGAAGTAGTCAGCCGCATTGCTGATGTTCATACTATCAATGCTCTCGTTTCCCAAATTGTTCTTGGGTTGCCCAGCCAATTTTTTATCGCCTTGGTTTCCTTGGGCTTCATGCTTTTCTTAAGCTGGCAACTAACTGTTGCTTCTATTGTCACTTTTATCATTATCACGGGTGTCAATCTGCTTTTTCTCCCTAGCTTGCGCGCGGCTACCCGTAACCAAATTGTCTTAGGTACAGAAAATCAAGGTTTTTTGGTAGAAACTTTTCGAGGTGTCCAGGTACTCAAAACTACTCAAGCCACACCCCAAGCTTGGCAAGAATATCAGACTAATTACGGTCGCCTCGCTAATCTCAACTGGAAAATGATGAAGCTGGAAATTTACAGTAGCACCATTACTGGCATTCTTTCCAACATAATCAGTATCGGCGTACTGTGGTTAGGCTCGTACTTGGTGATTAATAACACTCTTAGTATTGGGCAGTTAATGGCATTTAGTGGTATGAGTGGTAACTTTCTTGGTTTCCTAAGTTCCGCAATCGGTTTAGTTGATGAATTTATCACTGCTCAGGTTGTTATCCAACGGCTAAGTGAAGTCATCGATACTACTCCAGAAGACGAAAATGACTTCAAAAAACCGATTGCAAAAATTCCTGACAGTGCGGATATTATTTGCGATAACCTCAACTTCCACCATGCAGGTAGAATTGACTTGCTACAAGATTTTTCCCTAATTATCCCAGGTGGTCAAGTCATTGCCTTAATTGGTAAATCAGGTTGCGGTAAAAGTACCCTAGCCAAATTAATAACTGGTTTATATAAGCTCCAGTCTGGGAATATTCGTTATCACCTATACAACCAGCAAGATATTTCCTTAGAATGTTTGCGGCAACAGGTTGTGCTAGTGCCTCAAGAACCCCACTTCTGGAGTCGTTCAATCATTGATAACTTCCGCTTTAGCTATCCCCACGTCAGTTTTGAAGAAATTGTCAGAGCTTGCAAAATTACTGGTGCTGATGAATTTATTAGTAAATTGCCAGACAAATATCAAACTGTTTTAGGTGAATTTGGTGCTAATTTATCTGGTGGACAAAGACAAAGATTAGCCATCGCTAGGTCAATAATTAATGACCCACCAATACTAATTTTAGATGAATCCACAGGTGCCCTCGACCCTGTGAGTGAGAACGAAATACTAGATAAAATTTTATACTATCGTCGAGGCAAAACCACAATTATGATTAGCCATCGTCCTAAAGTCATTCAGCGAGCAGATTGGATTGTGCTAATCGAAGAAGGACGTTTAAAAATCTCCGGCACAAAAGAGGAACTACGTAAAATTAGAGGTGAGCATTTAGACTTTATCGAAGATATTATTCCATCAAAGAATGGTTTTGTCTCATCTGTATTATTAAATAGTTAACTAACTACATTTATACATAATCTATCACACCTGGCAAGCAATAATTCCTATGCTCATCAACTCCAACGATAACTTTTTACCCTCCGTAAATGAAAACGAATTTCTGCCACCAATTAGTCGTTGGATTACCTTCGGTGGACTGTTTATTCTTTGTGCTTTAGGACTTTCAATTCCAATTGCTGGTGTTGCCAAATATAAAGTAATTGTAATTGGACAAGCTGTTGTTCGTCCTGCTGGAGAATTACGAATTGTACAAGCAACAGCAGAAGGTCAAGTAATGCAAATTCATGTAAAACCAAATCAAGTAGTAAAAAAAGGGGATGCAATCGCGACTGTAGATGATTCCCGGTTGCAAACTAAAAAGAGCCAATTACAAACCAGTGCCCAACAAGGAAGGTTGCAGCTTACTCAAATCGATGCCCAAATAAAAACTCTAGATCACCAAATTCGAGCAGAAACCGAACGTATCAATCGTACCGTTGCCTCTGCTAAAGCCGAACTGCAAGGGCATAGCCGCGCTTTTCAAGAAAAAAAAGTTACTACAGCTAGTGAATTTCAAGAAGCCTCAGCTAATGTCAAAATGGCTGTGGAGGAATTGCGAACAGCCGAGGCGCAGTTAAAATCGACACAATCAAATTTAGGTGCTGCCGAAGCAACATTGGGAGCAGCGATGTCAAAGCGTAACCGATATAAATCTATAGCCAACCAAGGAGCGCTTTCATTAGACCAATTTGAAGAAGCACAACTAGCCGTAAAACAGCAAGAACAAGCAGTCCAGGCACAAAAAGGCGCAGTCGAAGCTCAAGAAAAAACTATCGGACGACTTAAAGAAGCTGTGGAAGCTGCGATAGCCAGACGGCAACGCACCCAAGCTACTCTCAATCCAACCAATGCAGAAGTAGCAATTGCCACCGAGAGTATCGCCAAAGAAAAAGCTGCTGGAGAAGCTAATAAAGCGACTTTAGAAAAAGAACGTATTGCTCTAATTAACCAACAAATTGAAGTTCAAAAACAGTTAGAGCGCGATACTAGGGAACTTAAACAAATAGAAACTGAGCTTTCCCAAACCACAGTTACAGCTACAAGCGATGGTATTATTTCTAAGCTAAATCTTAGAAACCCTGGTCAAACGGTACGTGTGGGAGAGGAAGTTGCACAAATCGTACCCAGTAACGCCCCTTTAGTTGTTTTAGCTGCGATTGAATCTGAGGCTAAAAACAAGGTACAAATTGGTCAAAAAGTGCTTTTCAGAGTCAGTGCTTGTCCCTACCCTGATTATGGTACTCTCAGTGGTAAAGTGAAGGCAATTTCTCCCGATGTGATTACCCGTCAAAATAATGATGGCGCCAATACCAATAGCATCAATCCGCAGGCAACAGAAGTAGGTGCTTTTTATGAAGTAACAATTGAGCCAACAGCCCGATATTTAGGAAACAGCCAAAAGAAATGCTCTCTGCAATTAGGTATGGATGGCAGGGCAGACATTATTACACGTGAAGAAACCGTACTGCAATTCTTTCTTAGGAAAGCAAGGCTAATAACAGACCTATAAGTACAATGTTTACACTAATTAAAATCTAAATAATTTAGATAGAATCAATATACCTAAAAAAATTGGATTGAGAGTTGTATTCTCAAATAGCTATTCTCAAATTGCAGTGATTGAAATAATCGCTTAAAGCTGACCCAAGCTACATGCTACAGGTTTTTATTTTTAGCCTATAATGCAGATTCTGATTTATTCTTACAATTATTATCCAGAACCAATCGGCATCGCTCCCTTGATGACTGAACTAGCAGAAGGATTGGTACAGCGTGGCCACTCGGTTCGAGTAGTTACAGGGATGCCAAACTACCCAGAGCGACAAATATACAAAGACTACCGAGGTAAATGGTACGCTACGGAAGAGAGGAATGGCGTTACTATCCAGCGATGTTACCTCCGGATTAAATCTGAACCCAACTTTTTGGATAGAGTCCTGTTAGAAATGAGCTTTGTTTTTACGAGTTTTCCCCAAGCTCTTAAAGGTATTAGACCTGATGTAATTTTTTTAACAGTACCACCGTTGCTCCTAAACTTACCTACTGTTTTACTTGGATGGTTATATAACTGCCCAGTTGTGTTAAATATACAAGATATCTTACCAGAAGCAGCCATACGAGTTGGCTTAATTAAAAATAAATGGATGATTCGTGCTTTAGAAATTTTAGAAAAATTTGCTTATAGAACAGCAAGTAATATTAGTGTAATTAGCTCAGGATTTGTTGAAAATTTAGTAAATAAGGGAGTCCCTGCTAATAAAATAGTTTGTATTCCCAATTGGGTAAATACCAATTTTATTCAACCATTACCTTCATGGAACAATTCCTTTCGTACAGCACATAAACTTGATGGTAAGTTTATCGTGCTGTACTCTGGGAATATTGCTTTAACACAGGGTTTAGAGACGGTAGTTGAAGCAGCAGCTTCCTTGCGCCATCTTCCAGAAATTATTTTTGTAATTGTAGGCGAATCGCAAGCACTCTCAAGACTACAAAAATACTGTCATGCGTGTGGTGCAGATAATGTTTTACTGCTACCATTACAACCGCGAGAAAAATTACCCCAAATGCTAGCAGCAGCTAATGTGGGTTTGGTTGTGCAAAAACGCAATGTAATGAACTTCAATATGCCTTCTAAAATACCACTATTGCTAGCAAGTGGATGTCCAATAGTAGCATCAGTGCCCGCAAAGTGTAGTGCAGCTAAAGCAATCAAAAAAAGTGGTGGTGGTATAGTGATTACACCAGAATCACCCAATTCTTTAGCAAAAACAATTCTAGATTTATACAAAAACCCTAATTTAGCAGCAATACTTGCTCTTAAAGGAAGACAATTTGCAATACAACGTTATTCGTTTGAGCAAGCACTTGACGACTATGAAGCACTATTTTTTAATGCGATTAAAAGCCGAGCATCAACTTTGGATATCTTGCAAGGACGCAAGTTCGACTCTTTAAATTGGCGCCTATACGCAATCCCTCACAAATAAAATTATACGTTTTATATACTGATAAATCTATACGCGCTCCCTCACATACGACTTTTGTGTGACAATGGTTTGAGAAAAAAAATTGCATTACGACCGCGCCAACACCGCGAACTGGTAATCTTGATTTAATAAAGAATTGTCCTGCAATTAAAATTTGGTGTCGTGCCCATGATTTAGCCTTCAAAGTTGATAGGTTTACCATTGAAATGGTGTAAATATGTACTGCCTCAAACCAACGTTTGTAGCGTGCCTTCAACTTCTTCAAATTCATTACCACTGCTATCCACCAGTCCATGTACAATCCGTACTCTTGGTAATGGTGTTTCGCCGTTTGCAGAAAACTTTTTAATTTGATTTGTGCCAGCTAAAATTGCTTCAAATGTTCCTGACACCATACTTTCATTTAGCTTTAAAACTTTTTAGTTTTTGGATAGTTGTACAAGCTAACTTCTACAGGTTCCTTATCATTGACCCCCTTCATTTTAAGCCAAGCTTTGCCACTAGAAACTGCTTCTCCGTCATTATTGGTGGTAGAAATGCACTCAACTCTGGGCGCCGCATCAATATTCTTAGAGAATCCTGACAGCTTACTAGAAACCGCAGTTTGGTTATCCGAATGGGCAGTAAGACAAACTGTAAAACCCCACTTTCTGATATTGGTTAAGGATTGTTTTAGGAAATTAGCCCAATGGTCAGGGTCAACACCGTGTACTTCGTAGGTGTTTGATTCCATCAGAAAGATTGCGACTTTACCTTCCAACCCGGACTTATCCTTGAGGTAATCTAAGTAATCATCTTCGTCAATTCCCATTTCTATAGCTTGTTGTTTTCTATCCTGAATTGTTGCCGGGAAGTTTTCAAAAAATATGTTCATTTCTGGAGCATCGGTTAATACTTGAACACCTCCCCAAACACTAGGGTTTGTTTCTGGGTTAACGATAATAACGTGATAACCATCATCTTTAAGAAGTCGAATCATTAACCGTTCTAAGGTGCTTTTACCGCTTCCTTGTTCCCCCGATAAAACCCGGAACGGTAGTTTGAGAAGTTGATAAATCCAGCGATATTGTTCATCCAGTTCGAGCTTAGTTGATGTTGCTCCTTCTGGTTCCTGGTCGCTATTCTTCATACCCAATATCTTCTGAGATTCCTTATCAGCTTTAGCTGCGTCTCTCAGGTTCTCAGCTTTTAACTTACTAAACTCCGATTTTTTAGCCGCAATTTCTGACAGTGCTAAATCAAACTTAGCTTCATCAATGGTGTTGGAACGCTTTAATACTTCCTGTAAATGCTTTAATTGTCCCTCACCTCGAAGCTTATTTATCTCAAGAGCTATTTCCTTTTCTGCTTGGAATTCTTGCTTCTTAAATATTACTTTACGCTCGTTAAAGCCATGTACCCAGTTCTCGTATACTTGAGTTTTAAAAGCTTCTAACTCAGATGAATAATTATTTTGTAGTGCCGATGCTTTTAATCCTTGATTGTACCGCGCGTAAATAATTAATCCCAACACGAGCAATGAGTACTTTGGAATATCTGGATTTGAAGCGGGAATGTTTCTTACAACAGTTGATTTTTTGATTATATCTATCCATTCCCGCTTAAACTCCGAACCATTCCCTTCCCCGTACAGCGACAAATCATATAGTTGTTTCAACACAACTAAATCGATATCCTTCTCACACCCAGGAACAGACTTTTCAGACGGAGCGAAACAAATCTGATAGCGCTCGAACTGTGTACCGAGGTGGGATACTAAATGAAAAAATCCTGCCAGTGTCAAAGCTATTACCGTGCCGTGTTTGTGCAAGAACTTTTTCATTTACCAGTACCTATTTTCGCTTTGGAACAAAATAATAAGCCGCAATCATGAGGAGGAAGCTAATAAGTAAACCCATACTTTGAGGTATGGCGATAGGACTTTTATCCCCCTCAAATTCCTTTCTTTTTGTCTCGATTACTTCATAAGTTCGCTCAGTTGCAGATTTTAGGCTGTAGTAATTATTCAACACGCCATAGACTAAGAATCCTGCCCCCCCTATCTTGGTGATAACTGAAAAAGGTTTGTGCATATTGTCGATTTCTGGTTTCCCATTGTGGTAATTTATTCTGAATCCATCTAAGTCCCTGGTAGCTGGAATCATCGCGATTGTAAACACACTGACTGCGGTCAAGGTCGGGTTAAATGTTATTCCTATGAGTGCTTTACCTACAAAATAAGCTGCTGCAACATACGAATAATTTGTAAGCCTTTCAGCTATCCCCGCTTCCTTCCTAATTTCTGCTTTATAATTCGTTTCAAATTCCTCTATCTGTTTTTGAACATCTTCGGGATATTCGGTATCAGTAACCTTACTGTCCTGCTGTAAAAATGAAAATGCCATAATTAAAGTGTAATATCATTAACTAAACACAAACCCTAATTTAGCCAGGATACGAGTTACAGGATTACTAGCTTCAGCAACATAATCCTTATAGTTAATGCGCTCCAATTCCGAATCGCTACCATGTTCGAGAATATGTTTCATTCTTGCTTTTTTGTAATCTGTATCAGTTTTTAATTGCTTGAGATAGGGACGGTTGACCAACTTAATTAATTTATCTTTTGCATCAACAGAGTATTCAGCATTAACTATCTCTGCCTGCATTGAGATAAATTCCATTTCATCATTGTGCTTGGTTTCCTGTAATAACCTAGCTGCTAGCAATTCCGCATCAATTTCTGTAATTCCGTTGTTATAGTTACTCTCAGTCAAAACTGTTGCAGCTTGTGAAGAGGATACCTTTAACCCGTACTTACTACCAGCGGAAATTATGTCAGCAATCTTCTCGTTATAGGTTCCCTGAGCTTCAATGATATCAATCCACTGTTGTGCTATTTGGGGAAGGAATTCATTAATAAATTGGGCATCTTTATGTGTATCTCGCAAGTCCTTAAGTTCCTGCTCATCTCCCAAAGTTTGCTTATTTAAAGTATCGATGGAGAAATTTAAATCGTTTTTTAACCGATTCAATACGTTGTTCCCTCTGCCGCTTACGAAGTCTTTTATCCTCATCTCTTTTACTCTCGTATTCGTCGTTATACTGCTTTACTTTGTCGAGTGTATTACCGGGACAAACTAAATAAAACCTGTTATCAGTAGGGTGCTGTTGATAATTACAATCCCGTTTATCAATGTTGGGATAAAGTGCTTGAACCTGTGAGATTCGGTTCCGATGTTCGTTAAGAGTTAAGGCTACTGGCGCCAAAACAGAAATAGCGATTACTCCCCAACCGATTGGGCGAATATCCCATTTATCAACTCTGTAATGGTAGTAGATTCCTAATCCCCCAATCACACCTGACAGTTTAGGTTTTGGCTGCGATTCAGGTTTTGACTGGGATTGCGAGTCTTCTTGTGAAGGCGGATTGGACGCTTTTGATGTCATTGCGGATACCTCCCAAATCCGCTTTTACGTCATCTTTGAAGCTTGCTATTTTTTTGTTCAACCTTTCCTTTCTATCAGCGAAATGCTCCCTTAAATTGTCGCTATTACTGCCTATTTTCGACTCGACTGAATCAAATTTATTATCAAAGTATGCTTTGATTGCTACTGAAATACTGTCAATTAGGTGATTGTAGCTGTCAAATATCTCGTCTACAGTTTCCGCGATTGACGTTGCCTCCTCCTCAGATAGGGTAAACCCTAATACTGATGCTTGAGACGTAATTAAATCGTGCTTCTCTTCTTCACTCACTACGATTTCTGATGAATCAGTCTTGTCTACATCAGTGTCTACATTGGTGGTAGAAAGTGATAGTTCGTCGGCATTGGACGGACTGCTGTCAATTGGGGTGGCACCAGTAGTAATTGAAAGTTCGTCGGCATTGGGTAAATTACTGTCAGCTTGTATGGCGCCAGTAATACTTGATTCTTGGGAATGATTAATTATTTTTATTGTTTCATTCACAATTGCTGCTTTATTTTCCAATATATCCACCCCATCAGGACAAACAATATTAATAGCCTGCCTTATTTGGTCGGAGGTGGGTACGTGTCCACTTTTCTTTACTGAAACACGAATATTTTCAATGTACTTTTTCATTATTGACCTTTCCCTATTTTGATAATTGAATGTTTAGCGGCATATTGAAATGCCAATGCGAATACTTTTACCAATTCTTCTGCCTTGTAGTTTCTCTCCTTATCGAAATATTTACCATTGACTTGTACTACTGAACATTGAAACCACCTAATAATTGTTGTACGGTGTGCCTTGTTCTTGGTTCGCTGTTGCAGTTCTTTAAATACTGCATCTCCTTTTACTGTTGTTTTCTTACTTGCTAGTAATTGTGCTTGTACGTGACATTGAATCAATTGCTTTAAAGACAATTTGGTGTATTGTTTCTGCTGCTTTATGGTCGCGACCGTTTGAAGACTCTCTAACGTCAATTCCATATCGCAGTCCCGTAAAATTTTCTTCAAACGATACCAAGCGCTATCAGAAATGGTGGTATCTAAATGCAATTCCAAATATTTTTTGGCATCAATATTACTGAGCATCTCCTTTTTCCAAACGGTATATTTTTATCAATTCACTATCGCCATAACGCACTTTCGCTAATATGCACCACGCACCACGCACCAGCAAAAGCAAATACGATTTTTCGGTATTTCTGGTATTAGGAGAATTTTGCAAACGGCAGTAAAGCAACATAGAAATGGGATAAGTGAGGGCTGAAATGGGCTTTTGTGCGTAATGTCGGCACCGACAAAAATTGAGCAAATGCTTACGGTGGATGGTATACGGCGATTACTCTCAGGTGGCGCCACTCTGCACTAAAATCGGTTTCCCCCAGGAATTTCTACCTCCTTGTGCTTGTTGGAATTGTTCGATGCATGGGTACGGGTGTCAGGTGATACTACCAAAGCGGCGACTATCTCCACTAAAAATATATTAACAGAAAGTGCGGCACTTGGATACATTATGCATCCAATATTTGCTAAAGTAGTTCGTAGGCTGCACTATAAAGAAGGAGTATTATAAAGATGCAAATAAATGCCTTCACGTTGGCGGGTCACTGCGAATATTGATGAAGAAATGCTGAAGAAGCTCGAAGCTTGGGCAGCTGAAGAAAACAGAAGTGTTAGCAGTTTAGTCGCGACTATATTAAGAGAAGCGGCGAAGTCTCACGATGAAGGAGTTTACCTACATTCACAGAGCTTTCCCAATATGCACACAGAAAAATCGCCGAAAATGGCGAAAAATGACTGAAAATGGCACCCGCTGTATTACAGCAAAACTGTATTACAGTTTACAAACCCTTGCAAGCCGTGCGGGGCGTCGTTTATTGTAGATAAGTGCTAAATTTTAGTACTACAAGATGCGTGTGATGTCTAAGCGCGCGATTGTACACACAAAGACAAAAAAATAAGGTGGCGGAGCAGTATTTGCAATACCAAGCAAAGTCAACCACTCCCTCACCAAAGAAACATTATTAAATATTGTTACTCTAACTATAGCATCGACTCTGGATGACGTTGAGGAACCTTGCGATGGAAAGCAAGTAAAAGTGGACATTAGGACTTATCAAAAGGGTAAAATCCACTACCCATCTAACAGAGGAATGTTTTGAGGGTGGAAGTTGGCTTTGCATTGGGAATTTTCGCTCCGTCGCCACACACACGGAGGTTATTTTCATGTCTACTGCAACATTTGATATTCGTAATTTCGTTGATTCATTAGTACCAAACCCCAAGTGCAAGGGCAAATATATTTGTCCTGCTTGTGGTGGGAATGATTTACAGATTAATGAAGAAACAGGTAAATACAAATGCTTTAATGGCTGCGAGAATAAGGATGTTAGGGAAGCAATAAAGCCGTGGAGTGAAGTAGTTGCTGAGAAAAAAGCGGAGAATCCCAATGCTGGGAAGATAATTCCTACCCATCAGAAAAAAACAATTACAACACCAAAATCGGCGCCAATACCGGAAGGGGAATTAGTATTAGTCAGGATGGATGTACCGTCGGATATACCTCAATCTCAGTTAACCGACAAAGAACTTATATACAAAAAGACACTTGATTTTTTAATAGATAAAGGAGCCACCACCGAGGAATTAAATCGAATTACAGTGACCACATATAATTACGGTGATGGAAAGAAAGTATATCGATACGAAGCTTCGTGTGCAGCGGCTGACAAGGGGCATGTCAAAACATTTCGACAAGGGCATGAAAATGCCAATGGTGAATTTGAATGGAATAAAGGGGATAAGCCTTGGCCTGCTTATCGATTAAACGAAGTAATTGAAAATGCTTTGAATGTACAAGGTATACCCATTTTGTTACTTCAAGAAGGGGAAGGTTGTGTAGAAATCGCGCGCGGTATCGGGTTGGGGAATTTTACCTTCCAGGGTAGTAATTGGAGTGCTGAGGAAATCAAACGGGAATTACAATTAGCAAAAGATGAGTTACCCGAAGCTGTGTTAGTATTCCTCCGCGACCAGGACAACGCTGGGGAGAAAAAAGCCAAAACTGTTTCCGAGTGCTGTAATGTTGTTGGGCTACCATTTATAGAAATTAATCCACTGAGTATCTATCCTGATTTACCATCAAAGGGAGATATCAAAGAGATTTTAGCAGCTATGAATGAAGAAGAATTTATTCGGAGATTGGAAGAGGAAATACATGCGGCAGTGGAGTCTCGGAGACAAAAACAAGAAGAACATGAAAACATTTTTAGTTCTCCAGATGGTTTTGTTCCCAACCATACATTGAATCAACAAGCATTTAATTTCATATTCGGTGATAAAAAATGGATTTGTGCTGATGACCGTTTATATGTACATGAGGGAAATTATTACAAAGAGGTTAAAGACAGTGTACTCAAAAAACGTATTACACCTTTTTGTAATTCTTATGTGGAAGAGGATAAGCATGGGAATATTGATTATCCTTATGCAAGAAGTAGCGCGGTAGAAGAGGTTTTAAAATGGGCGAAGCTGATGGTAATTGTTGACCCGGATTTATTGAATCCACCTGGTATTAATTGCACAAACGGCATAGTTCGTATTGATTGGTCAAGTGGTAAACCCGTAAGGAAATTAATCCCTCATTCGGTTGATGAATATTACACCTACGAACCATTAGTTAAGTATGACCCCGATGCAGAAACATTAAATTGTGACAGATTACTACGTTGTTTAAATGAATCTCAGCAACAAGTACTATTAAGAAATCTCGCTGCATCCCTTGATTTACAAGAAGTACGGAAGCGTAGGGGACGAGAAGTGCGATTAATTTTGGCTTGTGGTTTGGGTTCCAATGGTAAGGACTCTATACGACAAGTAGTCAGTACAATTTTCGGTCACAAAGGTATGACTGGTGCTACTGTTGCGGACTTCGCTGCATACGATGAAGGTAGAAAATTCTCGCTTGCTTCGTTGAAATTGAGTCGAATAAATTGGGCATCAGAGAATCCACAAACATGCCGAATAGATAAAATTCAATCATTAAAAGCTTTCGCTACTGGAGATACTCTTTATTCCGAGCGGAAAGGTATTGACCCAGACCCTTATACACCACTTTCAATTGGTATTTTTAATTTCAATGATGTACCACCATTGCAAGGTACGGTGCAAGCAATACAAGACCGACTTGCTGTTTTGGAGTTTACAAAAACATTCAAAATTCGACCTGATTCCAGAAATCCAAACGAGTTACAAGCAGACCCGCGATTCGCGTATGACCCTGACTTTGTAAAAGAACAAGTGGCGCCTGCATTTTTAAATAAGATGTTAGATGCATTGTCAGCATTGATAGAAGAAGGAATTGATTATAGTTGTACGACTGTCGCATTTTCTTCAATGCAAAAAGAGAATAATCACTTATTCCAATTTTGTGAGGATACCGGGCTTCAATACGACACCGAATCATCAGTTTCTGGCAAGGAATTATGGGCAGCAATTGAACAATGGTATCAGGATACTGGAACTTTAACTATTGACCCAACTTCTGGGCGCCGTGAATGGGTGGACCAATCCCGCCCCAGTGATAAAAACATCAAAGGCATCAACCAAGTGTTGCCGAGAATTGCTGCTTTATTCCCAAAAGCCACCAAAACGACACAATATGACCCTGTATCGAAACGCAACGTCCAGGTATTGCGCGGTATTGGGTTTGTTGAGAATACCCGCACCACTGTTGAGAATTTCCGCACCAGTTCCGCATCAGTTGCCGCACCAGAAATCGATACACAGCAAGCATCCCGCACTACCCGCACCAGTTTTGATAAACTCGAGTCAGAAAAAGACATTGGGTCGGAAAAAAATCAAAATGAAAAAAATGCAGGGGAAGGAAATCAATCCCCCCCTCAAAGTGATGCGGGTGATGCGGAAACCAAGCACAGTAAGGACTCTGACTGCGGTAGTGGTGCGGGTAGTGGTGCGGGTAATGTCAATAATGGTGCGGGTAATGTCAATAAACGTAGTAACAATGTATCAGAGCAAATAAAACAGACTTGGAACGATAAATCAGCCTTGGGTAAATTGATTTTGTCGATTGCGGATACGATTGAATTGGATGCCTTTGTAGTCACCCTCACCAACGAAGAAATTAAATACATTAAAAGTGCAGCAAAGTTAACATGGCGCCCAGGATGCGATTCGTTCGGTGAGTATCGAGGTGAAAAATGCGAATTAATTGAGTTTGGCACCAACATGCGTACATGGAAGGTTCGCCCAGTGTCCGGAACTTCCCAAATAAAAGTATCGGTTTTTGATGTTGCACCTTGGTTGGGTATTTAGTAATCCCCCGCTGCCGTTACTATCCTAAAAAATGAAAAAAATAGCATAGTAAGTGCGGCGCTAGCGTCAACATTGATAAAATCTCGCGATTGTTTGTAATCGACTTGTGCTGCCACGAGTTCGGGGATAAACTCAGTAAATCGCACTCCTAGGAGTGAAAAAATACTAATCCATGATACAATTCGCGCAATAAAAATTAACAGACACTTGGCGCGCGGATGGGACACCATACTACAAAGAAAGTCCGGTATTTTTTTTGGGTTGCTTCTGCTCTCGAAGCTGTTTAGCAATATGCTTGTCTAATATTTGTTGTAAGGAGCGGAAATTATCCACATCCTGTTCGTTGAGCGTTATTCCTTGTGGCGCCTGATTAACATCGAGTGGGATTTGTGCAATTTCCTCCCCTGACTTGCGCTTAAGCCTGAGAGTTGAAACATCTAGTTCGAGGTCGTACTTGCTGCCCCTCAAAACTTTGTCTGGCTTTTGCATTTGCCAGAACAAACGAACAGTTGGGGCAATTGCATTTGCGTACTCCTGTTGAGAAAGGCTGTTAGATACAGAAATCTCAGAAGTCGAATTAGTATCATCCGAATTACTATTAGAAGTTGTTGAATACTCATCCAAAGCTTGATGAGTTTTAATCAACAATTCAATTTGCTGTTTGTGGCTTGGTTTATGCACCACACCGAGTTTTGATTGAATACCGATGTGCGTATAATCTTGTCCTACTTGCCGTCCTTTCAAAACTTTGTCGTTGTAACAATAGCTAATACCTTGCAGCTTACCAGTTCGGGTAATTCGACATTGCACGTCAATATTTTGTTCTAACAATCTGCTGATAAAGGTTGGCATTTCTGGTTTATCGTTAGCAGCTTGTTTAATTGCATCTTGAATAAATTTGGTTTCTTCTTCCCTGGATGGAGTGCCTTTTTTAGCTTCAACTTCCCAACTACTTTGTTGTGGAATAAGCTCGTACTTTTGTTCAATCTTCCTTAAAGCTTTTTGGATATTAATGTAATCCAGATAATCGTTTTTACATTTACCTTGATAATCAACTCGATTGACTATTAAATGTAGGTGCGGTCTAATTTCATCCGTATTTAACATTTTAGCATCGGTGTGTAATGCTAATAAATATTGATGGTTATTATCATCAAATGCTAATTCCTTACGTAAATCTGAAGCTATATCAATATATTCTTCTTCTGTCAGTTTTCTATCACTTGGATGGAAATTAATACTAGCATGGAATACAGGCACTTGCACGTAATCATTTTTTTTGACAAAGTACTCAAACTCACTAGCTAGTTGAACTGGGTCGTATCCTGCCATATTGGTGTCTAATAAGTAAGCACCATCTTTAAAAGCAGCATACTTAATAGTGCCATAGGGACTACTCCCTTTATTTAAGTTAGCTATCATGTGCCGATATATCAGATAAACCTAATAATTGTAATTGTACTTCTTTGATTTGTGACTGCAACTCTTTAATTAAAGCAGTCGGATTATCTGTAATTGGCAGCCCAATTTTTACTGCTTCATTGATTCTACGGGTAATTTGATTGAGATTGATACCTATTTTATTCAATTCAACGTAAGTTTTTTCGTTGATTAGTGGTGCTGGTAGCGTCACATAAATCTTGCCTCTTTCCACACAATCTCTAATAAATGGTGTGAGTGACTTATATCCAGCATCCGACGCGCGCTTTTGCCATTCCTGCTTCTGTTCGCTGGTGAGTGGTAAGAGTATTTTAGTATCTTTCAGGGGCTTTGGCGATTGTTTGGGCGCCTTGTATACTTTTTTGGGTGTAGTTTTTGATTTTGGCATTGCGTGAGAGGAATTGGAGTGATTGGGGGGGATATCCAAAAGGGGGGCACTCCCCCCTTTGG
The DNA here is from genome assembly GCF_019977735.1 of Calothrix sp. PCC 7716. GTDB lineage: Bacteria > Cyanobacteriota > Cyanobacteriia > Cyanobacteriales > Nostocaceae > Dulcicalothrix. The sequence continues at coordinate 34,317 of NZ_AP025025.1, forward strand.
CAAGCTTTGTCGGGGCAACAATAAAAATGTATATTGAAAAATATATATACCCCGACATTGCTTGCACCTGGGAGGACTGCGGGGGATACGACAATTATACTGCGGCGGCGGGAATGGGGGTAGTACTTATGTGGTGATGACACGCTCTTCGTGGACTGTGGATATTTTTGATTTTCGGGGAGTTGGCAGTATTGATTGTGGGGTGGTTAGCGTATGTATGGCGATTAATTGCTATTTATTGTGTTTGAATAGGGTAATATTGAAACACCACCCCTGATTTAATAGTTGTGAGGCTTGATTCTTGCCTTATATTATTTAGTATACTAGCTATTAATCACCCATAAATTAATTTTGTGTCTATTTTTTTGAGGAATTGAGTGATTATTATTTATTAATTGCGGTGGTTAATAGCAGTGTGTCTTCATGAGCAGAAGTATCTTATGTTGGTAAGTGAGGTATTTATAACCTGATTCGGGTTTATGTAACTTGATTCAGGTTGTAATGGTTTGTCTGTGATAGTTGATTCGGGTTTTGGAAACTATTGATAAACATTATATGCATTTAAAATAAATGGTGTGTATGCTCCTCTGACTGAATTATTTATGTGTAACTTGATTCATCTTACAGTAAAGCTGCTCTTTAATATTTGATTCGGGTTAAGTACTTTGGTCGGGTTATATTTGATTCAGGTTGAACCACTCTACCGCATACTGAGCTTATATTTATTGGTATATGCTTTTGGGTAGGTCGCTACTTATGGGGGTTACTGCGCGCGCGGGAGTTCTTGATTGACCCGCTTAAAGTCTGTTTATTGTGGGTAGTTGCTGATAGGTAATACCTCGAAGCGTAAATAATTTTTACATTATCTTTACAGAAAAATTTCCCCCAGTATAGTTGATTCACGTTATAAGAGATATATAGTTAATTAGTTATAATTATGCTGGTTTCATATGATAAACCCAAGGGCGGGAAGGGTAAAGCTGCCAAATTCCCCACTATGATGTGGCGTATACCTATTGGTATAAAGTCTGCTATTGAAGATTTGGCTGCACTTTACCGTCAAGAGAAGTGGGACGGTAATCTTGCTAATTTAAATTATGCTTTGATTACTGGGATTGAAGTTACTAATATTTCCGCGTTGGTCTTGAATTTGATTAATTATATTAAGAGACAATCAAATTGGTTTGAGTCGATTGACAAGAGTATCAGGGACGAGTTTGTTTATGCTGTTTCAGATGCGTTGGGTGAGGCTAAACCCGATTCAAGTAATGAGATTGTGCTTAACCTTCAGTCAGAGTTGAGACAGAAAGATTTAGAGATTGAGCAATTAAAGCAGCAGCTTAGTAATGTGCCGAAGCATTATAAGGTTGTTTATGATGAAGAAAGTTTTAAAAAAATACAAACAACTGTTGCTAGTAAGGAAGCTGATATTGATAAATTAAAAGCTGAAAATTCTAGATTGGTTAATTCTAACCAGGAGTATAGCGTTCAAGTTAATAACAATAAGAAAGAATTGGATAGTTTGAAGCAAGGTAACTCAGGTTTAATGGCATCATTTTTAGAGTTAAAAGAAGACTACGCGCGTTTGAAAGTGGAGAAAAACTGGCTCTTTAAAATGTATACGATTCTCACTGAAGCTACAAATTTTCCGGCACAAAGAGGAGGAGCTATCAAACGAACTATCGAGTTTTCTGTTGAAATAGCGACTGGGAAATATACCCCAGAAAGTGTAGATGAAGGGTTT
>NZ_AP025026.1 GCF_019977735.1 Calothrix sp. PCC 7716
CTTACCAAGAAATAATTTGACTAATATCACCGCGTCCTTTGTTATGGTATGTACCAAGACCATACTTATTGTTGTGGTCTTTTATAGAGGTTTCATACCGTTGCATCCAGCTTGCTACCTTCTGTCCATTGCATCCTGATACTTGGCGTAGAGATTGGTTTGTGATGCTCCATCGTGTCTCATTGCTTGGTTGAGCGTCGTTGTAATCGGTGATAGCTACAAAGGCACGTCTAATTTTTTCATCTACGGCGCCATCACCGCGAAGCTTTTTAAGTTCATCATTGTTGAGAAGTTCATAATCTACATCTGCTTTTGGCTTGCGAGTGGTGGGAGAAGGCGTAGCTACAGGAGTGGGAGAAGTTGTAGATGTAGGCTGTACTGCTTGTTGTACTTGCTGTGGCTGCATTTCTGCCAGAATTTCAACAATCATTGCTCTAAGTGAATCTTTTGTAACTGGTTCGGTTTGTTGCTGTGCTTGAGTATTCATTGCTACTTGTTCCTCTAATTGTTTTTGTAACTGGTTAAGCTGTGCTTGAGTTTCCATAAGTTGATGCTTTAATTTTTCTAATTCTTCAGATTTTTGTATTAGCTGATGCACAACTGATTGCTGGTTTGGTAAATTCCACTTAGCTTGTAGTTCTTTGAGGTATTCAAAATCTTCTTTAGTAGCGCGCGCGGTAACAACACCTTCACCTTTTTTAGTTTTGGTTTTAACTGGCGCCTCTGGAAGTTGAACGGACTTTGTAACGTAGTAATCAGCGTATCCAACAGTAGTAGACAGTTTCATTAATTCCTTGTCTGTGATTTTTTCACCTGGGGTAATGTGTCCCAACATCAAGCCATAGAAATAAATCTTGGCGCCAATAGCACCTTGACAATCGCGTTCAGTAACCAATGCTGCATATGCGGCACGTAGTGCTTTACAGTCGTTTTGATCTTGGTCGAGACGGAAGTTTAAGAGCGGTTCCTTGTCGCCGCGTCCACCAAAAAATTCTTGAACTACGCGACGTAGTGAGTTACCGCGTCTATTTTCAATGGCTCGGTTTTGTGCTGCCAAGTCGTTAGGAAATTCTGTTTTGACTTCAGCTAGTAAAGACTTGCATGATACATCCTGACGTAACTTAGACAAGCATTTAATAAGGTAGTTGGACGGATAAAGAACAGAGATTGTAAATACGGGCTTTTCACCGCGTTTTTTACCTTGCCCCTCAAATGTAAGTTTATATTCTTCACCTTCAATTGCTTTGAATTGACCGCGTGCGAGAATTTCATGAGGCCTTCTACCAGTAGCAGCGATTAAGCCAACTGCTAACTCGTGAGGATTGCTGCTTTCAAGTAATTGTCCGGTTACTTCAAGATAGGTATCTGGGATAACTTCTTGACCTTTAAAACCTTCACTATCAACTGACGTGATGCGGTCGGTAACTCTTGAAGTTTCGTTACGTTCTGACCATTGCTCTTTAGTCAATCCGCAAAACAACACGGCGTAATGCTTCAATTCGTTGCCCTTGACGTTGCCTTCACCGTCGTACTTGGGAACTAATTCAGCATTTTTACCTTGTTCTAATTTGATAGCTCTAAACTTCTTATAGAATCCGTATCGGCTGAAGAGAGTACCCAAGTCTTTATTATTAGCTGCATGAACTTTCAACCATTCGTTAAACTCATCGCAGTGTGACTTAATTTCCTCAAGACTCAACAAATCTTTAGTTGCCTCAAACAGTTTATCTATTTGTTCCTGTATTGCTCTTGACATATAATCTAGTTACCTTATTTGCTCAACTAGTTACAGTATAGCTAACCAGTTAAGATAATGACAAGCATGTAGTTATAATAATTTATTGATTAATGTAACTACATGCATTGTGTTTATCTATGGTTGGCTAAAAGCTGTTTATTCGAGGTATTCGGGTGGAGGTGGGAATTTCAGCATGTACTCGCCAATCGCGTCTATCATTGCTTCCTGATATTCTTCATGCATGAAAAGCAGTCCGTTACTAAAGAAATAGTGAGTATTCTCTATAAAACCAGCTTCAGAAAAAATTACTTGAATCCCATTGGCGGCACCTGTATTAAATCTGTCGTCCATATTAGTTGTTGTAGGGTAAGGTAGTGTTTTCTGCAATTGAAACGAGCATTTGCAATATTTCTTCAACGGTGCCAGCGTCCTTGTATTCCCATCCAGCACTAGCTTGTAAAGCTTTGCGGTGTGCTATTTGTAAGTGATTTATTGCTAGTTCGAGGTTAGAAATTGAATCTTGGCGCCATTCCTCAACAAGTGTTTGTGTCAGTGCTTCAAGTATTTTTCTGGTTTCCATTTTGTTTATCTTTGTCATTGGGTACTTGTGGGGGGCTTTTGAGGATTGCGATTAACGATTCAAGCATCAAAACTGTGTCACTATAATTGAAAACTTTGTACTCCGGAGTGCTGGTAATAAAGTTTTTTCGATTGGCTAGTTTCAAGTGATACAGCGCTTGCTCCGCATGGTGTAAGCTTTCTTGCCTGTGTTCTTCGGTCAGTTTCTTCAATTTAGCCAGGGTTGAATCTACAAAATTATCAATGTCATCCGAATTAAATGAAAAACTCATAGTGCGATTCCTCCATCAAAATTGTCAATTTCGTTTTCGATTATCGGATTTTGTGTCACCGAGAAACTACTACCAGGGAAGGGAACAATGTTAGAGCCAGTGGGTAAACCTTCAAGAAAACGAATATAGTGTTTTAACGCTTCGTGTGCAAATTCACTTTCGGTTACATCAAGTACATCACACCACTTTTCAACCTTTGGACGGATATTTTTGCGGATACGAATTTTATCGGCTGACATGGCTTTTACTCCTTAGTTAATCCCTTAATGTTGTCAAAAACACCATCAGAGCTTATGGTGTATCCTTTTTTCTTCAATGCTGCCGACAGTAAGGGAAGTTTAGAACCACCACCAATAACTAGAACCGTATCCCCATCAAGCTTGTAGCCATCAAGAAGCTTAATAACTTCTCGCAGACGGCAATCTATGAAGCGTGAAAGTACATTTTTATAAGCTGGCAATATATCAATATCTGACTTGCCATAGAAAAGCGCAAACTCTTCACTGCCCTTCACTTTTTTCAAACCAACTTCAAGCGAGTAGTTAAGAGTATCAAGCTTTGGCGCCTGCTTAATAATAGTTTTAAGTTGGGAGTTACCAGCCAAATCTTGCAGCAGTGTTTCACAACCAAAATCTTTTACAATTGGTTCGCTAATTAACTCAGTCCCAGAAAATCGACTAATGGTAACGTTCCCGCCGCCAATATCACAAACTGTTACGGCGCCACTTAATCTATGATTTTTTAAAGCTGCCACACCTTCAGGAAGTACTGACACAATATCAATAGTGACTGTTGTCAAAACTCCACGCAGCATAACTTTGTGAGTTCCTGTAGCCATGTTTCGGATAATTGGTTCGTGACGCTCCACATCATTACAGGTAACTACAACGCGGTGGAATTGTTCTGTATTGATAACTTCGAGGTGTGCCAGTAATCCGAGAAAATATTCGAGCCACAATTGAGACTTACCCATATAATCGTCCACAAGTCGCATCAAATCAGCACTTCCGCTTCTGCTGGCTTCTCTACCCACCAACCAGCACTTATCAATTAAGTCAGTTCTGGTGCCTCCTAAATATTTGACGTGTCCTTTAACATTTGGGGATGTTGATTCTAAACAGCTTGCATAAAATGAAGGCTCTCTTAATAAGTCGTAGCCTTGAACAGAAGCTTTTAACCAGTGATTACCCATATCAGTGTATGAGTCAAAATGCTTACGTGTTTTTGAGGGTACTTTTGCTCCCTTGTTGGGTACTTCTGGGGACGCGGTAATGTTGGTATTTTTTGCAGTTAATTTAGCCACAATATAGACTCCGTAAGTGTTTCAGGGTGTTTTAGGGTGAATTGTTCCGCTTTGGGTAGCATTTGGGTGCAAGTGAAGCATTATTCTCTGAGTATTTATTAATAAAAACTAATTGGAGGTTAAGACGCTAGTTTCTATTAATAAATAGCTCTACAAATTAGCAATTAATGTTATTTGGTTAAAGATTCGCTCCAAGGTTGACCGCAGTCCTTACACAGATACTTTTGAGCGGTTTTAGTGGTTCCGTTCCTTTTGGTGTTGCTGGAACCGCATTTAGGGCACGACCCCACTATACCCGCAGCAGCGTTGCTAGCAACACACGTATTATCAAGGGTTTTAGCCTTGTGTGTTGCTGCGTGTTGCTGGCTAGCAACGTCCAGCAACGGGTCAGCAACACCCAGCAACGCATCATTAATTAGGTCATATGTGTAAGTTCCAAATGATGGTAATTCAATAAAATATGGTTTCTTGTCTGGCTCTACTACAAAGCCAAATCGGTAAGATTTGGGGTCTGTTTTATCAAGTCCCAATTCTTCATTTTTTTGGTTACAAAATTCGGTCAATTTGTCCGTAATATTCTTGAGTCGGGTAATTTCCTCTGTAGTGAAGCGGTTTGAGTTGGTTATCGCGTCGTAGGCATTGGCGCCAATGTGAAGGTTAACCGCGTTATTCCAGTCCGACCTGTCCATACCTGGATATTCTGAGACATTGGCATTTTGACCAATAAAAATGGCACCTAAATTTTGGTGAGAGACTTGTTTGATAATAAAGTTCACATTATTACCAATGGTCGAGCGCTTACCTTTGGTGTGGCTCATGGTCGAATCGACCTCATCAAACAGCCAAATTTCAAACTGTTCTCTGCTTTCGTCGCCGTTGGTTCGAGCGTCCAACTTATCAGCTAATGTCTTAATGCCTTTTTCACTATCCTTGTGGGATGTACCTACTACGGGTATAGTCCAGTAATTTTTTACACTGTCGTGCTGAGGATTAAATAATTTAGCGGCGCCTGGTCGGTTTTTGAGAATAGCTACTGCTAAATTTTCCGCAGTCGGGCTTTTACCGCTTTCACTTCCCCCGGTGATTCTAACGCGCGTCCACTTACTAACAGTTTTCTCGAATTTATCCGCAGTAATCCAGAGCTTAGAAATATCTTTTTCTTGTGGCTGTTTTTTAACAGGCTTACGAGTATTTACTTCCAGAACCATTAAACCTGATTGATAATTTGGGGTGAAGGTTGGGAGAGTAAGAGCGTTAGTTAGTCCAGCCAGTTGCTCACGATTATCTTTGTCGTGGAGCATATCGGCTGTTAGATAAATTTTATTGCGTTGAGTAGCAAAGGTTAATGTGTAGCCTGTTTCTGTTTCAGTCCACCCCATAGCATCCAGAACATATTTATAAGCCGAATAGTAAAAGTTGATAATCGCGTTACCAGCTACCGCATAATCAATACTTCCTGTAAATGTCCAAGGCTTGCGTAACTGTTCTAATTCTTCCTGCAACTGTTGGATTAAAGTTTCTCTTTCTTGTAGAAGTGCAATAGCTTGTTTACCTTGTTCAATTAATTCTGTGTAATTTACTTGGTAACGTTCAATGTGTTGGTTGTTGGCTGTTACCCAATCAGAAACAATTGCTCTAACTTGCGCTTCGTTTTTATCTTTAAGCTGTTTTATTGTGGCGCCTGCATGAGTTTGTAAATTAATAATGTCAGTTTCGTACATGTTGTAACTGACGCTATCGGTTAGAAGTCCGTCAAGATAGCGGATACAAATCTGTTGCCCCTTGACTCGTAACTCGATACAACCTTCAATAATTTTTTGTTGGAAGTCTAAACCAGTATCGAGTAGTTCGTTGAAGTTGGTAATGGTTTCGTATTCTTCAAGTTTATTTATCCAACGATTACGGAACTTATCAACCTCAATTAATACGTTATTCAAATCATCTGCTACAGGTGCATAGTTACGCATTAATGCTTCTATATGCGCTTCTAATTTCCTCAAACTACGGTTGTAGGTATCACGCACCATTTTGTAAGCTTCAACAGTTGAGAATCTACCAACATCACGCAATTTATTTTGCAAGTCGTGAATAGAATTAGAAGCTTTAGTTAATTCGTAATTTCTAGATTGAATAATTTCTAATGCCTGTTGTAACTCGCTTTCAAGTTTGGCTGTTTGTGCTTTTGCATTAGCCAACTCATCAATGGTTTTATCCAAATTACGAGTAATAGCGGCATTCTCTTTTTCTTTTTGGCGGATAGTTTCGTCTAGTTTAGTGGCGCCTTGATTTGTAAAAGTAATTGCCTTGCTGGTTGCCAGTTCCCCAACTACTACACCAGCGATTGAAAAACCGAGTGCTAGTTTACCTACTTCTTTAATAGTTGTATTTGGTTGAAAAATGCCAACTGTTGACGCTAGACCTAAGCCAAAGGAAAAAATAAATAAGCGGTTCTTGAATTGTTCTAATGCTTGCATGGTACTATACCTTATGTTCTTTTTCAGTTAACCGATTTAAGGAGGGAGTATATTACAACTCCCTATTTCTAAAATTACTGTCCGCTGTTAATCGAATCCTTCAGATATTTCTGAATGATGTCTTGTGTTTGCGCTTGAATTGATTTAATTTCCGCGTCTCGTTTACCTTCTTGCGCTTCAAATTTAAGAGCTAATTGTGCTGTCTCATTGCGTAGCGCGGTAGTGGTAATCTGCGCTTGTTTCAAGCGTTCGTTACTGTGTTCTAGCTTCTCTCTATCAGTTGCCAACTCGACATTTTGACGGTCAAATCTAACAATTTCTTGTTGAACTTTAACGCCCTCAGTAGCAGCTTTAATAATTGATTGTTCGGCTTTGTGGTACTGTTGTTTGGTTTTACCGACTTCCTCAATATATTTGAACCCAGCTTGGTAGAGTTTTTGCGCGCGTGTGGCGCCTGCATATTCCGCTAAACCTTGGGTTAATTCCTGTTCTGAGATTTGAGGTAAGCCAGACGGATGTAGTAAGTCTGTAGGCATCAAACCGTCAAAACTAACAGCAGGCATTTGCAACCCGCCGTAGATATCAGTTGCTGTTTGTAGTTGGCTTGACTGATAGCTTCCTTGATATCCGGTTCCTGTTGGTGCCAGCGCTTGAGTAATGTTGTTCGCAGTATTAGCGGCAGTGGCAGCAGTGGCCGTTACAGCGTTTGCGACAGAATTTATAGTATTAGTTACTGGCTGTAAGGTAGTACCAATGTTTTGAGCGACTTCGGCAGCTTTGGCGCCTACTCCCCTTACAGCTTCCAATTTTGCTTTTACTCGTGCTTGGACTCGTTCGTCTTGCTCTTTTCTAGCCTGTTGTGCCGCTTCTTGCTTGGCTTTTGCTTTCTCACCTGTGGGGTCAGTAATCGGATTCATCTTTGTACGTGGCATAATTAATTTGCTCCTAAATTTCTTGGTTTTGGGGTATCGCGCGCGGGTTCTCTGTCAAAGTTGCCGCGCGCGGTTAATAAATTTGATAGATTACGCAACACTTCCACCACCTGTACAACTGCGATTTAAGCAGCGTGGTCTTGGATTATTTGGAGGTGGATTAAATGATTGTGGTTGGTCAATATTTACATTAGGCTCAGGGTTAACCAACGACGGCTCATCATAGAAATAGCGCTCTATTGCATATGGGATAATACGCGCGTCACGACAAAATTTAGAATTGACGTGGTTACATACTCCGGTAAGACTGACTGCGTAACTACCAACTGTTGCAAGTGCTGTCAAGCCGATTACACTTTTTGCAATTTTGTTAAGTTGGTTGACTAATGAATTTTGGCGCCTGTGTTCTCTATCAATTTCTTTGCTTAGTGTGTCGATAGCGCATCGCAGTTGAAATAAATAGTCACTGTCACTACGCGCGCGTGTTGATGAAAACAACTCGTATTTCATTAACCGAAGCTTTTCTGAGTCAGACACCCAACCAGTTTTGTAAATAGATTGCTCGTGTTCAATCTGGTCTTGTTTCGCTTCTTTAATGAAGGCGCCAAGATTAGTTAATCCGTTGTAAAGTGCTTCGTTGAATTTCATTTGTTTTTACTCCTTAAAATGTGTCCACTAATGCTGCAAGTCTTTCGATGATTGGGTCTGTCTGTTTGGCAAGTTCAACATCAAAATCAAATTGCCCTGCATAAGCCAAACTGGAATGTGCCATCTGTTCCGGTTGTGGTTGAGTCACTGGCTGATAGACTGGCGCCGGATAGTTGGTGCCAAAGCTATAACCCAAACTTTTTAATTCCAGCAGTAGATAGTTCACGACTTCGGACATGTCGCTGACTTCCATCTGAGCCGCTATCTGTTTTAACCAAACTTGGTTGTGATTCTTGATGGATACTCTGAGAGATTTTTGTTTCATCGCGTAACACTTCAGTAAATAATTGCTGTAATAATTCGTAACTTTTGGAAAGCTGGAGAGAAGGACGCGACTGATTGAGAATCCAAAGATGTTTTTGTATCGCGTCCAAGTGTTGCAGAAAATCTAAGTCATTCATTAACGCGAACGCTTGAAATCAGCTAGTGCTTGGGCAGCGTTTGGATATTTGCCCTGTCCAGCAATAGGTTGCAAGCCATTACGAGTAAATCCGCACTGCCAAACCACATAAAATTCTTCTTTGGTTATGAGGTCTAATGAAGGCTTAATTAGTAATCTGTAATGCCTGTAAGTAGTCTTGTACTGCATATCCCGTTAGTTGGTTGGTTGGTTTGTTGTCGGCGCCCGTCCCTAGCTGTTTTTCTTGCGGTCGCTTCCGCTTCGTTTGTTACTGGCACCTTACATTGGGTACTTCGTGTACCCAACTGAATAGATAGTAACACCAATGGTTGCTCTTTAGTTAGTTACTCTCATAATAGTTACCTATCAATTGAGCTACTTGCAATAGGTAACACTAATAGTTACTCTACTGGTAAGGTGATATATTGGGTTTAAATGTTAGATTTATATGGAACTCGTATCGTGTTTAAGTTAAAAGAAGTCAGGACGGGCAAAGGTTTATCTCAAAATGAACTAGCTCGATTGTGTGAGATGAGCCTCACAAATATAAGAAAGTACGAACAAGGAAAAATGAAAAGTATTCCTTTTGACACCTTGGCTTTATTCTGCAAAGTGCTTGATTGCGAACCCGGTGATTTATTTGTGCGTGTGGTGGAAGCAGCATGACACAAGAAAATCAGCCAGATGACGGAATAGAGCGAGTAGAAGGGGATTTTGATTTTGTAGGAGAAAAGAGAGTTTGGCTACCCGCTGCATCAGAGGAACGTTGTAGGCGTATCGCAGGCAGATATGGATTAACACTTGTAAAAGTTGTCAATACTGGAAAAGCCCCACTACAAATAATTTGTATTTTTGGAGAATTGAGAGATGAGTAGCACCACAACACAAATACCTGTTAGCGAACTAATACCAATTTTGACCGCTATTTCCGCGCGCGATTGGGAAGGTTTTGAGGAAGCTGAGAAACAATTTGTTGCAAAGTATGGTGTAGAGGAATGGGAAGAATTTTTTGCTTCTCGCCTTAAGCCATCACTTGATGTAAGTTCTGATAAATGGCTGTTAATCCAATGGTGTAGCACTGGCATAGTATCAGTAAAGGAGGTAGCATGATTAACACAAACTTACTTAAGCCACTTACAGCAATATCCCTTAATCGCGTGTCAACTTCTGAAGTGGCGCCTCGCATAGTAGCTTTAACATTACTGGCTTATGCTCTCCTCTCCCCCTTTACCTTCTGTCTAATGGGTAGAAATTCTTGTTTCTTACTTTTTTAAGTCAGTTCAAAGCGGTAGCCTGCATTGTGTTGGCGCCGCTTTTTAGTAAATCTCTCTTTCTTACTTTCCCGATAGCTGTTTTGTGACACAGAAAAATTCAACCGCTATAAGCCAATGGATAAAAATACACAGGTAAAGGTTACTCAAACACTAAACGGGCTTCCACCAATAACTTTTGCAATCAATTGTCAAACCCTTGACCAAATTTCTAGATATAGTGATGTAGAAAAAACCTGTAAATGGCTACGTGATTCATTTGAAGCGTATTTCTCTGGACGCGAAAGCAATCATCATTCTTTACCAAATGACGAGCAAGAATTTTTCGGATTGTTGCGTGATTTTTTTCTTACTTGGTACAACTGCATTCAGTGGGGTTGGGAAGATATTCGTCAATCTGTCGCAATGCAAGGCTTAAATCTTGATGACTATGCAGCTACTCCAGGCGACGCGCTTATTGTATTCCTTAAACATATGGCGGAAGCTGCAATGCAGCCAGCTTTTGAAGGTTATTACAGAAGCACTCCACACCAAACTAGGAAACTAGCTCAATCCGATAAGGAGATTCAAAAGCTTAAAAACCTAGGTAGGTGTTCAGAAAAAATATTAAATTCTAAAATCAAATCCTATGAACGTGATTTAAATTTTCTAAAAAACCCATTAAGCAAATATTTTAATTTTTACGAAAATTCACTTAAAGTACTTGACCGGAAGAAAGGTGATATCTCAAGGAGGCATCTTAAGGAACACAAAAAAGTCAGAGAAATGCTAGACGGATACATCCAAAAGCAAAACCACAAATCCAAGCGGCGCCGTGGCTACGAATTTAGAAACGGGATACGCTACGAAATGCAACCAAAAGGCGGGAAAGCTTCTTAACCTTTCTTTACAATAGGGTACAACTGCTTAAAAACCCCTTTAAATCAATGCTTTGACGTTTTAAGCTAGTAAATGTGATGCGAAACCCGCGCGTCATGCAAGAAAAATAAGGTGACAGCCTCTAGTTTTCGGGTATTTTGACTCTACCAAGACGATACCACTCGTCAACCCAACTAACAGCCATCACCAAGCTGTTAGATAAAATTCCAATTACTTTAATTATGTGTCATTAAATAGACACTTGTAGAGTCAAAATTGCCAAACCTTCAAAAAAGGTACACAAGAAAAATAGGGCTGTCTTCAAGCAATCAAGGAGACAGCATTTATGCATCAGAAACGTATCAGTATTCTACCAAAGCTGCTTGTTAATTTCAAGCGGCGCCAGTTGACCGAATTTCTGGAAAATGCCGAGATTTTGGGCTATTCCGTGCCTGAAGCTATCTCTCTGCTTCGCTTCTTGCAGGGGGTGGCGCCATGATTTGTAAGCATTGTAACTTTGAACACAAACTGAACGTAGTGGTTGACAGACGAACAAAGCGTAAAGCCTTGCGAACCGGATGTTGTGACATTTTTATTAGGTGGTGTCCGGCGCCAGAGGATTTATTAAGGCTTCCTAATTTGACCCCTGACGAACGAGATTTTTTAAATAGTGTGGCTAATTTGGATTGGTTTACGAGCAGGGTTGCCACAAATTTGATTGAAATTGAGGAGAAGGGCAAGAAGGGGGTGACAGCATGAGTAAGCTTATACCACTCAATAAAATTAATGGTGGTTGTTCGGTTTGTGGTAAAGATGACGGCGCCTGTCGTCAAAGTTCAACCGACCCAGATTTTATTTTATGTAAGACCAACGTAGACGCTAGGAAAGGAGAGAGAATAGGCGATTACATTTGTGTCAAAGAATCCAACGGACACACAGCTAGTTTTAAACTTTCTACTGAGGATTGGTCAGAGGACGCTAAACGAGAATACAAAACGAAACAGTTACAAGAACAACAGTTAAGAGAAAAACGGCAGGAAGCTGAATATAAAGAACGTCTTTCCCGTGCGTTACCTAATAGCGAACGCCATCAAGCTTATTTGGAAATTCATAACCAATTAACCCTTGACGCTGCTACTGTCACCGACTTACAACGCCGTGGATTTTCTGAGGAAGAAATTACAAATAGTGGCTTTGTATCAGTTCATAAGTACCAGAAACTAAACAAAGCTTTTGATATCCGCTTACCTGGTGTTACTCAGTCGGGTGATAAATTAGCTATTGGCACCGATGGTTATCTATGCCCGGTACGCGACTTTGACGGTAATATTACCGCGTTCCAACTACGGGTACACGTTCCGGAAGATGGGAACCGCTATAAATGGCTCTCAACTCCTGACAAAGCAACCTTGAAGTTACAGCCAGAGGATGAGAATCCTTTAGCAGTGTTCCACCCTACTGGAGAATGTAAGGGTATTGCAATTGTTGAGGGGACTGGACCGAAACCGTATTTTGTGGCTCAACGCCTCGGATTTCTCACAATCGGCGCCGCTGGGGGTCAATGGCTTGGTAGTCCTCAACTGCTGGAGAAGTACATCAAGCAAGCTAAGGAGAAGTACGGCGCATCTTTACCTATTTACATTATTCCTGACGCTGGTTTTGCTCTTAATCCTGGGGTAATTAGAAATTTATTAACTACAACAGAATGGCTACAAAAGCAGTTTAAGGACACTCAAATTTGTGTATCAGATTGGAACCAAATAGATAAAAGTCAAGGTGATATTGATGAACTTGAGGATTTATCAATAGTTCGTACACTTAAGCTTGAATCCTTCTTTAAGAAGTACAAGGAAGTATTAAATGTTAGCAAGGGATTTGCTAATAAACCTTATCAAGAATGGGCAAAATCTAGAGTTAAACTAACCGCTGATATTGTCCAACATGAGAAGTGGTTGACAATTCCTCAAGGCATCCAAGACGAATGCGATATTTTACTAGTTAGAAAAGCTTTGGGAGGTGGTAAAACTCAAGCTTTGATTGAATTTCTTAAGCCAATAGATACGGTTTCTGTGCTGGTAGGCTACCGCAATACTCTTGGTAATAATACCGTCAATAGAGCTAATGAAATGGGTCTTTCTGCCCAGCACATTAAAGATATGGCTGAAGTAATGGACGGCTATTATGTTAACTTTGCTGATGACGAAAGCATTAAGCTATGGTTCGGATGTGCTGACAGTTATCCTAAATTTAATGCTATTATTAATCGCAATCCAAACTATTATTTAATCCATGATGAAATCTGCTCAGTATTAGGACATTTAAAAGGAGGTGGAACACTTAAAGGACGACAAAAGCAAGCTATTGAATGGGATGTTAACACCATTCAAAATTCACAATTTTCTATCATGATGGATGCTAACCTAAGCGATAGAGAAGTAGATTTTATCCATCAACTATTCCCAAATAAACGAATTAAAGTATTAGATAGTCATTACCCGACTAACCCTAGAACATTTTACTTTTTGGAGACTGCTAGCGAGAAAAAGGATTATACTGCTAGCTCAAAATATTTACCATCTGGCTTGATAGAAAAAGCCAAATCAGCTAATAAAATATTATGGCTTTCTGATAGTCAACGTAGTTGTGAGGTTGCTGACGAAATTCTTACCGAACATGGGCACAAGCATTATAGGTTAGACGGCAAAACTAGTCACGATGAATTATCAAAGGAACTTCAATCGGCACCGAAACAATTTATTTTAACTCAGAAACTTGATTCTCTTTCTCTCTCTCCCAGTGGCGAAAGTGGTTTGAGTATCGATGCTTATGATTATTTTGATGCAGTTTGTTTTGATATTCGTGGTACAGTATCAGTCAATACACTAACCCAATTGTCGGCAAGGTTGCGCGATACTAAAGTACCAATTTATGTTGCATGTCCTGAGTTTGTTAACATGACATCTAACCCTTGCCCTTATGCTATTTCCTCAGTTAAAGAAGTAATTAACCAACGGATTGAAATGTTAATGGCTAAATCAATGGAAGTTGACGGCGAATTAGTAAACAGTGAATTTGTAGCTAATATGTTTACTGATATGGGTAATCATTTTTCAGGTGACCCTTGGTTTATTGAGTCACTCAAGGACAGTAAACAGCTAAAATATGAGCATTTAAATTTGAAATTGATGCTTAAAACTGCCTTGGCGCAAGCTGGGCATCGCATTATTGACTTAGTAGAAAGTGCTGATGAGAATCTGTATGATGAATGCCAAACAGCCAAGGAAAATGTGAAAAAGCGTGAGGCTGAAAAAGTTTTTAAGTCTCAAGATATTGATTGGGAAAAAGCACAGGAATTATCTAAAAAGGATATTAATTATGATGATAAATGTAAAGTTCGTAAAGCTCGTATTAAACATAAATTACCAGGCATTGAGGAGACTAGCAGTTGGAGCGCTGATTTTTTCTATTCATTTGATGTAGACGATACCAAGTTTCTTGATGCCCATTGGCGCCTGATGCAGCTTGAAAATACTGAACTAGCAAATGCCGTTTTTAAAATGGAGAAAAAGTTTAATTTTGAAAAAGGCTTTACTGCTCAAGATGCCTGGAAGTCAACTAGTACTAAAATTGAAGCACTTAAACAATTAGGCATAGACAAACTTATTAATGCTGATGTGTTTTCTACTACGGATGAGTGGGTATTATCTATAGTCAACGAATACTATGATAAACTGTCTTGGTTTGAATTAATCGGCATCTCCAAGCCAAAACGAACACTTAATGCTGACGGCTCTCCCAAAAATCTTAAATATGTCAAAGATACTATTAATAAATTTCTTGATTATTTTGGACTTGAAACAGTACAAGTAAGTAAAAGTGGCAACACTCGCTACTACAAAGTAGTGGCACCTGAAAAATTTGAAAGTTTTCTACCAGATATTGATAATTGTTTTGCTCGTAGAGTTGAAAATACAATCGCCCTTGCTAAAGATATAAGTCTCAAAGAATCGGCAGATAAAGCAGAGGAAGCATTACGCCAACAGCAGGAATGGGAACAGAAACATCAAGCCGAACTTAATAAGAGAATGCTTGAAAGCCAGCTAAAACAAACTCAGTACGATTCAGATGCAACATTAACGCCTGCGGAAATAGCAGCAAGCCAACTCCGCGCGCTTCGCAATTGGAGCGATTGTACTTTAAGCCAAGAAGAAATTAACCTTGGATGGGAATTACTAAACGCGCGGGAACAAGAATACTTGAATAATTTGTATGAGTTCTGGCGCCAGTCCCAACAGCAGAATAATGCATACGACGTGATACAACAAGCTATCGACTCTCAAGCCAGCGTGAAAGAAATTGGTTTTGGCTCCGAACATTTCCGCAGTTACAAAATATTAAACTTACTTCAAGACGGTATTGTTTGGGTAAAGCAATGTTTTGGCGCCAAAATAGAGTGTGAAATGCCGATTAATTTACTTCAAGTAGCGTAACAACTTTATGGATAATGATGAACTGTCACAAAAAACTTTAGCTGAATTAGAAATTATCGCATTTGCAACAATTGATGATTTTTTAGTACCTGGAACTTTTAGGCTAAGGAGTAAGCAGGACATAGCCCCGGAAAAATGGACTGCAATTAAAAAATTAAATACAACAGCCAAAGGATTTACTCTTGAGTTGCACGACAAAGCAAAAGCACTGGGACTCATTGCTGATTATTTGGGCATCTTCAGCGAGTTTAATTGCGCTATTGCAACACTGCGAAAGTATGGATTACATGTATCTCGTGACGGTGAAGGGAAATGGTCTATTTCTGAAGATGCTTGATTTTTACTGACACAAATTATTGATTTAACAGCAATTGTCTAGAAGCATCAATAATCGTATTCAAGGCTTTTTCGTCTACAGAACCTCGTAGCGATGCAAGAACCATCAAAGCATCGCTTAAATCGCTGCGAGGAAAATCTAGTCCTAGCAAGCGACATTTACGCTCACTTAACTTTATCAACAAATGTCCCGCGCGTAGGTCGCTGTCCTCAATTAATTTTCTTTCACAGACTTCTGTAACTAATTGCAATAAGCGATATTCTTCATCAATCAACCCAACTCTGTCAGTGAAAGAAAATGTCGTTGTAGATTTTATTATTGCTTCTGTTGTCGCTTTGACCGTCTCCTGTGCCGCCTCTTGAATCGTCGCTTCCGTCACCGAAGCCCCTACATTGTTCTTTACTTTTTGGAACTCTGGGTCTTTACTCCATCGCTGAAGAGTTTTTACATTAACGCCTAGCTCCTTTGCAACCTCAACCTGTAATCGACCTTGACCCAATAGAATTGCAGCTCGTATTTGTTTTTCAGTCAGATTTTTGGATGGCATTTAAAGACACTAGGGCGACAATCATAAGACAAGCATAACATTTATTAATTCCATGCTTCCAAAACAAATTGTACAATAATACATAAATACTTGCTAAAAAATATGACAACAACCATAGATGTAGATAAACTTGCCCGGAAAATAATTAACACAGTTTCAACACACCGCGACAACAACAAAGCAACAGCAGATGCATCCACTATGTTAGCGGATATGCGGGTGAAGCTTGGAGATGCTTGTGCTGCTGCCCAATCAATAAACAATAAAATTAGGTTAATAATACATCACAATAACTTCGGTACTTTCCCAAACACAATTGCACGACAATCACGCGAATTGCTTCAAGTCCAACAATCGCTAATACAAAATATGAGAAATTACTGTGATAGGAATGTGGTACTCAGTGCTAATCTATCCGACGAAAATGTTAAAGATTCATTTTTGAAAAACGTAGATGCTTTTGGGAAGATTCACGAAAAAGTGAAAACAGTTCTTAGCAGCCTAGCCGCAATTGTGTCCAAATATAACTAGCAC
>NZ_AP025027.1 GCF_019977735.1 Calothrix sp. PCC 7716
CCTCTCTTAGTTTGTCTTTATCTTTTTGGTTTGGAACAACCTGATTACCAGATAAAGCTTGCTCGATAACTTTGTAAGCATCAACTTCTCTACCGTCTTTTTGGTAGCGATTACCAAGTAACAGCATGTTGAGACAAGCGCGAGTATTTGAATCTAGTTGCTCAATTCCGATTGCAGCCAAGTTTAAGGAGTGGAGATTAGCAAAGAATTTCATATTGTACTCCCGCCCAATAATCAGAATGTCAAACAGAACTTGACCATAGTCGATGGTTAGTAATTTATCTTTTAACGCCTTGGTTAAGGCACCTGCAATCGATAACCAATCATCAAGAATCACAACCAATGGTGTGAGTTTATCCCGTTCACTTTCCGGTAAAGCTAACCGACGATTGTACTCAACTTTTAACGATGTAAAGAAACTGTTCGCGGTTTCAATCGCATCGTCGCCAATAAATCGAGTAACTTTCCCCTCAGCATTTAGACCAGAGAACGAGTCATTTTTAACAGCCAAAACTCTAAAATTAGCATCCGGATAAATTGCTCGAACACGGCTTATATAATCGTTGGTGATGGTTGACTTTCCGGTTCCTGGGTCGCCAACCAAAACTGTGGAATTATCTGCGCGTGCGATACAGTTTAAAACTTCTTCTGCTGCATTACCCAATTCTAAACTTTGACTTTGTTTAGATTGTTTAACTTTATCACCGGGATTTGTAACATCATTAATTGATTGTCCTGGTAATTGTGCCTGTGACACCTGAACATTTTGTGCTTCTTGTTGCCCCTGTAAATAGGCTTGTTGCTGTGCCTGCATTAATTCAGCTTCTTGAATTTGAGCATTAATTTCTTCGGGTGTAAGGTAAGCACTTTGGTCACGAGCCAAGTCAATTTCGCTTCGATACTGTTTATTTAAAACAGCTTTTCTACCATCAATTACATCGCTTGCCATCTGCACCCCATTCCGAACCGCGTCACGATGCCATTGTGCTTGTACTTCTTTCCTGTAACCTGGCACCAATCTATTTATTAGATTCAATCTCGCTGCACCCAATCCAGCAACGCTTAAACCTCCAATTACAGCAACGGCGCCATAAATCCATTTTGATTGTGTTTGTGCAGGAAGAGTTTTTAACCGAGTTAATTTGTTATAAAATTCTGATTCAGTTCTCTCCCAATCGCTTAAAATAGGGTCACTAATCCAGTGTCTTTTATCAGCAGTACAATACTGTATTCCTTTCTTTTTAGCTCGTTCTAGTATTTTTGGGTCAGTGGGTTTGAAACATATTTGTGTATACCCAACAGTGGCGCGGCTATCTGTGTAGTTCATTGCTAAAGAACCAATTGCAGCAGCTGCACAACTCAGAACTAAGAGCTTAAATGGAACGCTACGAACTGTGGATTTTAATGCTTGAGTGTTAGGTGTTTGCATTTTATTCAGGTTCGCTTATAGTTTAATTTGGTTAATATATTCGTCGGTGTAAGCGTCTATCATTTTGATTGGGTCGCCGCATTCATCACATGGCTCTAATCCAAAGTCTGACCATTCAAATTCACCATCTTGTTCTTCGTTGTAATAATTTAACCAATCGTCATCAAGGTCTGAAACTTGATAAGATTCTATCCACTCGCATTCCTCAAAAAGATTTATTTCGTAAACATTAACGGTTACATCTGGGCGAAGTTTGTAACGTTCGTCACCGTGAATACCCTTGATTCGTGTCATACAATTTTACTCCTAGATTACTTTTTAGCAGCGTTCATCAAGGCTGCCATTACAACTAAAAAAACTACAACCACGGCTGCAAAATCAAATAAATTAATCTCACTCTTTTTTTGTGGCTTAACTTCGACTTGTTTAATTTCTTCTCGTATTGAATCAGCCGCCTTATAAGCAAATTCTTTATCTTGGAAATAAGGACGACTTGCAGCATAGGCGCCACCAACTACACCAAGTCCTGCACCAACCGAACTTAGCAACCAGGGTGATGAATAAAAAGTTTTACCATTAATTCGCGAACCACTTAAACCACCGCTGATTATTGCAACCGCGATTACACCAGAAAAAGTCATGTAACCAACAGGGTTGTAGGTGGTTTCTAAAACTGCATTCCCCAAACAAGCATTGGCGCCTAATGCTGATATTCCAGAACCAACTGCAATATAAATTTTTGAGGTGGTTCTATCGTTTTCAATTTCCTGGTTTAAGGCTTTATAATCCTGGCTTTCTGCCGCCGTTGTAAACCAAGTCTCAGATGTTTCAGGATTTTGAATCTCAGTATCGCTTTTGGTTTCTTCCTGAACTAAGGCGCCTGGTTCTTCAGTTTGATAGGCGTTAGTAATTTGCTCTAATTCTTCTAAAAAACTCATAAAGTATCCCTGTGAAAGGGTAGGAATTACCTACCCAACTTCCTAAACTCCAAACCAGCTACGAACCTTATTTACTCCTCTGCCAATTGCAGAAAATATATTAAATTGACCGCTTGCACTGCTAGCTATTGCATTAGTAGTACTGGGAGGTAAACCATTTACAGGAACATTACTAGTTCTAATACTTGTTATGGGATTAACGCCAACAGGCATTGAAACATTACTAGGTCGAGCAAGGAACGGAGAATTACTGCCTAGTTGCATTGCGGCTGAAGCTCGTAAATCAGTGTGTCTTTCTTGAAATTGTTGATTTGCACTTTCAGCTTTTAATTTCAGTTGGTTATACCGCATCTGGACATTGGCTCTAAATATTTGAGATTGCAGATTATTTTCGGCTCCTTGAAACATAATTTGGGTGGCGTGTCTTGCTTGTTCCTGTCCAAACTGGGCGCCTGCTTGAAGTTTCTTTTCTTCGAGGTAGTTACCGAATTGTTTCTGTGCCAGTGCCGCTTGGTATTTGGCATTAATAATTGGTTTACCAAACTTATTCACAGCTTGGGCTAGCATCCCTAAAGTTACCGTTTTCTCGGTTGTTCCAACAACAAGAATTTCTAGCTGCTTACGTAATTTATCACCATTTTTAGCCCACCAATTAGCGTCAGATTGTAAATCTTTTAATACTGCCAATGCTTCGGGACTTAATCTACCTTCACCTATTGCATTTGCATCAACACCAAACAGAGTTTCAAATGCATTTAGGTTTCCAGCAGCCACACCTGCTATGTGATTCTTGACCTTTTTACCCGACATAATTTTGCTCCTTCAATTAACTGTGTAAACCGTAGAAATCGTCACAAACATCATTTAAAGTTTCTTGCTCCCAAACAAATTCGACTGTAGAGCGGTTAACTAATTCTGAACTATCACACAAATCATAGACGCGGCTGATTCTATTACGTAATTCATCATCAGCAATCATTTCTATATAGTCGTAGGCGCCATCTGTGTTATGGTCACGCCAACACTCTGCTAAAAATGCACTAGCCGGAATATCTAAACCATTAGCTAAAAATTGACCATCAGGAAAACCAGTTTCTGTGTAGTTGTTGTCCCAATCAAAGTCCTCATAATCGGCTTGAAAGTGTCCAAAATAACGAGTATTTTCATCACCGATAACTGGTACTTCTTCATTCTCACCTTCTGTATTGACTAGAGAATGACGATTATTAAATCTACTAATCATTTCGTCAACTTCTGGGTCTAGTTCTGCACTTAATTGCTTTGCATCCCAATCAGGGTCTAATGCCATTTGGCGCCTTAACGCTGCATCCCGAAGTGGTGACAGTCCCCAATTATTTGGGTTGGCATGAGGCGGTTCAGGTATTTCTAATTCTTCGCTTGTTTGGCTATTAAAAATATCCATCGCTAAAGCCCATTCCTCATCCGTACCAAAATCTTTTCTATTTAAAATCCCTGTTTCGTATGCTTGGTGCAGGGCATCGAGATTAAATTCTGTCATGGTGTAAAATCCTTGTGTCTTTGTAATTTCGTGTACTTTGACAAGCAGTCGCTTTAATCTTGGCGGAGGAGAGCGGCTGCTTAAAATCTGTCTAAAAGCGGTGTCAACCTTGCTATCACCGGGTCAATCTCTGATTCAACTTCTTGGAATTCAGGTTGTTGAACCAAGTCAACAACTTGAACCGAGTCTTGTTTTTGGTAATTAATTTGGCTTGGAACTACTGAATATTCCGGCACCTGGTAGGTTGCTGGTGGTGTCGGGAAATGCTGTGCTGCTGCCGATTGTGTGATATTCCAACTTGTTTTTAGGTGGTTTCCGTAACGAGTAAGAAATACTACAAACAGATTTGAGAGTGAATCAATACCCGTAACTGCTAGCAACTCCTCTGCGAACGGTTTGTGCTTTTGCGGCAGCACTATCCGCGTTGTGGTCATATGTGTTCGTATTCCTCTTTGCGTCCACGGTTGGGATTTATTGGGTACTTAGTATCCGTTTTTGGAACTTTTGACAACAATATAAGGATAGCATGTGACTTCTCAACATGAGAAGTTGAGATAAGTTAAGATGTATTGAGATGTTGAATTGCTAAAGTTAGGAGATACTGTGAGAGGTAAGGATATGCTTTCAGAAGACATGAGAAGTGAAAAAATAAATTTTACGTGCGAGCCGGAGGACAAAGAATATTTAAGAATTTGGGCAGCCAAGGAAGGTAGAACCCTTAGCAACCTTGTGGAGCGGATTGTTAAAGACGCAGTTACCAAGCATCAAGAGGAGAATCAGTCTAAAACTAAAAACAAAGAGACTACTTAGGTCACACCCACCTAAGAAACGTGTAGCCTGTACAGGTTTTACAAATTACGCGATACTTATTAACAACAAACTTACGCAAAAAAAAAGAGGTTACAAATGCACGCCCCAGATTGCTGACTGGGAGGAACAAAGAGACCCCACAACAATAATTATTAAAAACTTACTTCAATCATAGCACTCTTGCTTTCAGTGTGCGTTTTAAAGATTGAGGCTATACAACTGTTGTTTGTATACGGTTGATTCCGTTAATATCAAATTTTGATTCTTTACTACTGCCACGCTCATTGGCATCCGAAGCTTTTTATTGTTGTTCTTTGTTCAAAGTGTATTTGTAATCTCCAAACATCAAATTTTGGAGAAAATTATGCAAGCCGTACAAATTACTAATACACAACAATTAGTAAACTCCCAATTACCTGCAACATTATTGGAGAATAAAGCATACAACGAATCCGAAACAAAAAAAGCAGAAACTTCCAGGCTGAACGACAAACACTATAATGAGTGCGTGGTTAGACGAGGCTTAAATCCTGAATGGATAGTGATGAATGTGCGCTCGATGAACACGCGGGAAGCAAGTGAGCGACTCGGTTACAGCGCAAAGTCCGAGGGCATTTGGTTAGAAGGCACCAACGGTTTCGGACAATTCCGCCCGAACAAACCGTGGAAAAATGAAGGCGATAAAAAGGCGCCTAAATACCGAACCGCAACCGGGGAAGAGTACGATGCAATGCTTCCTAAACATCCTACTAATAAGCAGTATTGGACGGATTATGTAGCACTTCAAGAATTAGCTTGGCAGATCAACGGGCATCCTTGTTTGTTGGTAACAGAAGGGATGTTTAAAGCAATTTGTGCTTGCTCCAACGACATTCCATGTATTGCGTTAGCAGGTGTCGAGCAGGGTCTGACTTCTGTCAAACTTGACCTCCAAGGGAAGCGGTACTTGGTAGACACCTTGGAATTATTAGCACGTAAGGGTTTTGGATTCATAATTGTTTTTGATGCAGATGCCGCAACAAACAACAATGTAAATGTAGCCCAGCACAAACTAGCTGTACAGTTAGCTAAATTCAAAGTACCTATATATATAGGTACGGGACTGTGGAGCGTAGAAGAAGGTAAGGGCATGGACGATTACATTCAGAAAAACGGCGCCGATAAATTCAAGCGCGAAGTTTTAGGTAAGGTTGTTGACTTAGAAACCTGGGAACGTCAATTTAAGAACAACAATAATGATGAAAACCCGATTACTCAAAAGACATTTGTAAATCAATTTGCTTCAGACCACCGTGCGCGAATGGCTTGGAATGTTCAAACACAATCTTGGTATTGGTACGAATCAAAAAAACGTGCTGGTATTTGGGGGGCAATTCCAAATGAGGAAGCAATGGATATTGTGACCACCCAATTAGACGCGATTAACTACGATTATTCCTGTAACTTTGTCCAAGCTTGTTTGACACTTCTAAAAGCTAAATTGCGCGTCAATGAATGGGAGGTTTGTAAAAATCTCATCTGCCTTGAAGATTGTGTCATCGACGTTAATACGTTAGAAGTTAAGCAACACGAACCAGGTTACAGATTTTTATCGCGCTTACCTTTTAAATGGTCTGATAGAGAAATTGGTTGCGAACCAATAAAACAATGGCTTTTAGAAACTTGTGGTAATCGTGCTGACTGGGTTGAAGTTTTGCGTGCGGCAATGAATGCAACACTTACAGAGCGGGGTGGTGAGTATCAGCGATACATGGAATTATTAGGTGCTGGAAGTACAGGGAAGGGAACAACACTTCGATTAATTCAAGCACTATTAGGAAAGGAGAATTACGCGGTTACAACGCTCAAACAGCTTGAGAGTAATCAATTTGAAACCGCGATGTTCTACGGTAAAAAAGCAATTTTTATTACTGATAGTGAGAGGTTTACAAAAGAGGTTTCCACGCTCAAAGCGCTAACGGGTGAAGATGAATTAAGAATTGAGAAAAAGCGCGTGCAACAGACAGGTAGTTTTATATTCCCTGGTGTTGTTTGGGTTGCTGCTAACGAACCAATGCAAAGTAGTGATTATACAAACGGACTTGCACGGCGCCGATTGTCAATGAGTTTTGAACGTGTTATTCCTCCACACCTACGCCGTAATCTGATGGAAGAATTTAAAGCTTATTTACCTGGATTACTGCACTGGGTTCTTTCAATGCCGACAGACCAAGTTGCTGATTTTTTCCGCAACACATCAAAACGTGTTCTATCCTTGGGCAGCTTCAGTGTTGAAGTTTTACTTGACACAAATCCGCTTGCAAACTGGGCTAATCAAAACTTATGTTATGACCCTCAAACTAAAACCCAAATAGGCGATGCACGCGGGAATGTTGAATATTGTTTGTTTGCGAACTACGCCGAGTGGGCATCTGCTAATAGACAGGGTGATGGCATGAGCGTGCAGCGCTTTAGTTCAAATTTGCTTAACTTGCTCAAAACTCAATTAAATATTGATGCAGCAAAGGTTAGAACCAAAACAGGGCGTTACATCACACATATTCGTATTCGACAACCAGGTGATAACTCTCCTCTGCTATTTGGTGACGACTTGATGTCGGCTGATGCTGACTCGATGTCGGACAAGGTGACGGCTGAAACCATTGGTAGTGCTGATACTCAGGAAAATGCTGGCAAGTTAGTTGACCCTATATCAGAAACAGCATCAACCAATGGTAGCAGCGAGGCTTCTAAGGGGACAACCGAAACGGGAACCAGTCAGCAAAATGGCTCAACATCAGCATCCGCAAGGGTTGCAAGTCAGCACCAATCCGACACGGTGACGGCATCAAATAGCGTTCAAGTCAGCACCAAGGCACAAAATAATAATGGTTCCACAGGCATAAAAAACCCTGAAACCCTTGGTAGTGCTGATACTCAGACAGATTTAAGCTTTAATCAACAAGTCTTCACTGCGTGGAATAGTAAATCAGAACTAGGCAAGCTGATTTTGCAATATGCTGATACTGACGAATTGCGTTCCCTAATTGCTCAATGCAATCCAGAGCAAGTAAAGATTATTAAGTCAGCTGCATCGTTGGTGTGGCGCCCAGGTTGCAATTCGTTTGGTGAGTACCGAGGTGAAAAATGTGAATTGATGGAGTTTGGCACTACTAAACGCACCTGGAAAGTCCACCCTGTAAGCGGTAAAGAGATAATCAGCGTCAGTGTTTATGATGTGGCGCCGTGGTTGGGAATTTAGGTTTGAATAATTTTCAGAAGTTGAAGCTTTAAATCCTCGCTGCTGAGTTACTATTGTAAAAAATTGAAAAATTATAATACTAAAATGCGGCACGGGGGCGTGGTGCAACAAACCGTTGTTCCAAGTGGCACCTACAACATAATCAGAAACCAGGAATAAAAACCCTACACCTTGTTAGGAGAAAAGTAGCCGACATGGTGATAAAATCTGCCACGCGGAAGCTGAAAGCTGCTTCAAGGATGTTCAAGGGGAAAATTGGTTAGTCCTAACAATGGTTAATAATTAAAATATAAAACTTTCGTAGGGAAGAATTTTATATTTAACAATATCCTTTGTTGGCGCGTTTATTATTGGACGCTAGCGTTATCTCCTATCAATACTATAGTGCAGGCAATAAATAAGGACGAGTTAAGTCTTTTCTACAATTTATTTATTTGCACCTTGAATATTTTTAATTATAAGAAATATTATGACAAGCCATAAAGGAGGCGCAGGTATTAAGAAAATAACCACTATTGCTAAAATGAAAAGTATTATAAATTGCATAAAAAAGTTGTAGGAATCATTTACTATTTCATAACTTTTTTCTTTAGTTCTCACATCAGTATTTTTAGCCAGAAAAAATTTTTATATAATATTATTCTTTAAGTAAAAATACTAAATTTTATTTCACCCTTTACTAAACTCTCTGGTCGCATCAAAATAGAAAACCGAGTTAAGACGTGCTACATTAATGCTACAGAATTCATCAAGCACTGTAACCCTTGATTTGTCGTTAAGAGGTTGATTGGCGATTTCAGGAGTAAGGTAATACAACCTCCAATCAAATCCATATATTAAGACTTTTAAGCTTAACCCAGTTTTTTGTTACAATGATGCTCCTACCCCGTGCTAAACTCCTAACTGAAAAAGTAATAAAAATTTACACTGAGTCGTTAGAG
This sequence comes from Calothrix sp. PCC 7716, assembly GCF_019977735.1. GTDB lineage: Bacteria > Cyanobacteriota > Cyanobacteriia > Cyanobacteriales > Nostocaceae > Dulcicalothrix. The sequence continues at coordinate 8,879 of NZ_AP025027.1, forward strand.
CGAAGTGTAGTAATTGTGTATTGCTTTGCACCAAGACCATAATCAGAAAATTGTAATAAAAATTTACAAAAACGTTATGTACTGTGCCAGAAACCCGGAAGTAAGAAATAAAAAGCAAGTAACGGGTGTAACAATGGTTCAAACTCAGTCAGAGTGGGGAGGATAGGAGCCACTACCTCGCAAGCCACATGCGCGGAGTTAGATTTTGAGTCAAAGTGCTTAACAAAAATTATTATTTGAAAAATTGTTTCCCGCAGTTGGCACACTTGTACTTCTGTTTGGTTTTATCCTGATTGTGCCCCCAACGTTTTAAATCCGTTGAATTGCACTTGGGACAGAATAAGCGAGGTAGCCGTGGAATCGTCTTTTCTACACGCGCTTCTACACTCGGTTCCGCACGCGGTTCTGGTTGCAGCTTCCCGGATTTACGCGACTGCTCCGGCGGCTGTTTTGGTTTGGATTTTGATTGCTTGGAAGGCGCCTGTGTTGGTTCGGATTCAGGCTGTTTTGCGGAACTAGATGCAGCTTCGAGTGCTTCAAGGCGCCGGAGAATAGATGCTATCAGGTCGCTATCAAGTTGACTGATAGCAGCATTATTTTCAATACCTGATATCAGGGTTTCAAGTCCATTTATTATTGCCTCGGTGTGTCCTTGTCGGTGCAAGTCGGATAATTTTTGAACATAAGGAATCAACGGGCTACTTACCCGAACCATACGACTGGCTGGGGTTTTTTGGGTATTTTCAGACATTGATATCGATTGCTATCGTACAATAGCATTAAGAGTTTTAATTTCGATATCGAGTGATAGCATTGATAGCGCAATGCTTCGGGTGCTATCACTTGATTTTCAATTCTGAAAATATCACAAACACGGAACAGTTCTAAGAAATAAAAACGGGTAAGTAGCTGTTTTCACTACCTACCCAATTAAGCTTTATTCAAGTTATTGAACTAATCGCCATAGCTGCTATCTTCACCAAATGCTTGTTTGTGCATTCGCTCGTTAAACTCGTAGACTGGGGCTATTGCTTCTAAAATTGTTTGGGAGTTGTAAATCTGTTCCTGCATTCTTGTTGAATGGTGCATTGCCTTAGCCGCACCTTTTAAAACGGAATTGCTAGCACCTTCATTATTGAGATAAGTAACAAACATCTTTCTAAGTTCTTTGGGTGTGACAGGAACCCCAGTTGTATCAATAAAAATATATTTTATTCTGCTTCCCCAATCTACTCCATTTAATCTTTCATACTTAATTGTTTTTCTAAAGAAAAAATTATGGTTACATTTTTGAAGATGCTCTCTTCCATCGCTGACCCATCTATAAATATACTCATAAAGTCTTTTCCCATCTGAAAATTCTACATTTGGCATTATTCCCCAATACTCGCCATGAGATTTACCAGTTTTATAATCCGTTGGCATTAAATGAATATACCATTTGGATTCTGTATTATCTTTAATTTTATCAGATGGTATAAACCTATTACCTTGAAGAACACCAAAAACAAAGGTTCTACCTATTTCTAATTCATAATATGTTCTTGATCTGTCCGTTGGAATTAGAAGCATAAAAGCTAAAGATAAAAATGCTTGTAAATCATTAACAATAGCAAGTTTACCTCTCCGCTGTCTATATTTTCCATAAATTGTGTCAGACCTTAGTCTACAAATCTCTAAAACCTCAATTGCTTCTTGCCAAGAGATGCTTTTATCCGTATGAGCAATGGTAGGAGGAGTTTTTTCAGCTTTTTGACTAAGTGTCTTAGATAGCTGCTTAAGTTTTTTAATTATAGGTATGTCATTGCTATCGATATAATCATCAGTACCTGCTTCGTTTCTGAATATAAATTTAGATAACGCAATATAAATAGTAACGATTAATAATTTAGTCCTTGGATGCCCTCCTACAAAATCAAGATATTCCTGAATAAGAACCATGTTTTCATTCGCTAAATCTAAAGCATCCTGACGAAGCATAGCTTTTTTTTGCATATACTGAAAATAATCGTATTCTCCATTTACGATACAATCTTTTTTTGAAATATTTAGTTTGGTAAAGTATATAATAGATTTTAAGCTTAACTTCTCTAGTGATAAACCTTTATATCTATGTAACCAACCCAAGATTTGGTAAATTTTGGCTAGGTTTAAAGATATAGTTCTTGGCGCACAATTACAAGTTTCGCTCCTAAACTGTTCAAACATCTTTAATTCTTTAGCTAAGTCGCTATTCACATAATCATTTGGATAAATTAGCTCTTCACGACTAGCACCAATACTATACTTAGCCATTAAGGAATAAGGATTTTTCGGTTTTATTCCATGATGGTTCTTTTTTTTCTTTGTTCCATTACCCTTTGATTGTCTTTTAAATAAATCAAAGTTTTTTTTAGGCGAAATATTATCTACTTTTAAATTCTGACATGAATAAAACCCTTGTTCTTCTACCCAATTAAGAAAAGATTTATAAGCTGATTTGTAACTTTTGCTATTTACTTTTTCTATTCCTTTGGTTTTAAAAGCTTTTTCTAAAACCTCTAATGAATTAATTAATAAAGTAACTGACAAAGTTTTCAAAAACTCTTCAGTTGCAATACGTTCACGAGGTGTAGCACGACTACCTTTAGGTGCTTGACCACCCCAAGACTCAATTAAATACCTTCCAATAGTACTAATCAGCATTGGTATGTTGTTTTTGTGTTCAGGAACTGCTGAGTACGCGGAATAAGCATCAAAAATTGTTACAGACTTCATAAGTTATATAAGCCTCAAAATCTTCTCTTTGTATTTGGGTTTAAGCGCATAAACCAAGTATAAGTAAAACGAATACTTGATTATTTTGATTATATAACAAATTTGCCTAAAGTTTAAACTATACGGATGTAAGTTTAAACTTTAACAGAACCATTAAAAGTCCACAATTCTTATAAATAAAGCATTTAATTCTAAAAGGTAATATAAGGACAAAGAAAATAGTAATATAACCAAATTACCCTGATGTCAAGCGCATAACACGCGCATAAACTAAACTTATATCCAGTAGTAATTACAGGTTTTTAAATATTTATCGATTTCTAAAATAACTCTGTTTTTATCCCTCAGACCTCAATTTAAGTCCAAGCGTATAGACAGGAGCCTTATAAAACATGGTTCTTTGGCATTACAATTGTGTTTGTAATTCATTTTTAAATTAAAATTATATGCCAGCGAAGGTGAAAAGCACGGACAGGCACAAAATGCCGAAAGGGTATCTTGAGGGTAAAGCTCGGCGCCGGGGTGTTTCTCTTATCTACGATGAGAAGAAGCGAAATTTTAATATCACTCTAACCGAAACCGCGATTGATTTAATTTCCACCGCTGCGAAGGCTCAAGGATTCTCAAGTTCAGAGTTTATCGAACGATGGGCGAGGACAAGTCTAATAAATGTTGATTAAATAAACTTGATAATATTAGTTGCTATCACCTAATTCTAGTTGATAGCAAGTACAAAAATAAGCTATTGTTCTACATCTTCAAAAGTAAGATAAATCCGGGCATCATTTTGATTTGGTGGTCGGCACGGGTACAGTTCTGATTTTTCTAGGAGTTTTAACCCAGCGTCCTCGGCATTCTCAATAAATATTTCTGCGGCTTGTTCAACTTTCTGAACCGAAGCCATTATTCTAATCTTTATTAATTTACTTGCTTCTTGTGCAGGCGTATCATCACGTTCCCACTTTTTCTTTTTAGCATTCCAGTACCAACCAAGCCGATTTAGCTCTTGGTAAAGTTGCTCTTGATTGGTGTGGGGATAGGTTAGAATTTGGGTTGCTTGTGAGTACTTTTGAGTTTGTTTCATAATGTATTACCCAACTCAATTACTTGAACCTTACCACGGTTTTAGGTACTAAACGATGTTGCTTAAATGTTTCCTATGTTTCCTCCCAATTCTCATCGTCAAACCACTCAGGATGTTTTTTGTAGTACCAATCTTTACACCCTTCCCACCACTTATACGCCTTCCAAAAGCCGTATTCTTTCTTATTTTTAAATACCAAAAGGCAAGGAATACCATCTCCATTAATAATGTTATCGTAGGGGAAGGTTTCGGACTCGTAAAACCCTCTCTGATTCCATAGTTCCTTGTCCCTGTACAAGACGCTGAAACTAACGTTTAGCAACCCTGGAGTCCTAAAAAAAGGTAGCTTCTCTGCCATTATTTGAGACTCGGAATACCACCCATAAGTAGCATTCTCCCACTGAAAATAGTATCCTGACTTAAATTCAATTCGTTGAACCAGGAACTTTAAATGCTCATTGTCAGGAGTTTCAAGTAAGTACAAGCCAAGGGCGTTGAAACAGAATTTACGCGCTTCTTTTAGTCCATATTTCCTTACCAATCGCTTGTAGTTTTGGGTGAAAGCTGTCTTAACCTTCCCCCTCTCTGTGCGGTTTTTCGCACCCTTGATTTTATCTAAGATTATAAACAGCTTATTAAATTCTTCTGCTCCTTGATTTGTATTCATAGCCTCTAACTACAATTGTCCTTTTAAGTTTATTTCATAACTCTAAGAAAATAGCCTTACCTCATTTTACAATGGGAGTAAGGCTTTAAAATGTTTCTTAAATGTTGTTAATGTTTCTGTTTGTTGCTAGTAATAAACATCAATCTTCATATTTACCTAGATAATGCTCTAAGTCATCACTCACCCACTCAGCGTCCTTTACAAACTCGTAATAGTGCTTATATTCTCCGCGCAATTCCTCTTCTTCCGTCAACCAAATAGGTTCTTCTTCTGGTTCAAGCTCCTCAACCGAATCTGTCAATAATTTAGGTTCAAAATCCGAACAATTGGTATTGCCATAGGGGTGGATTCCGCAAATTAAATCTACATCACCGTATTGAGTTCCGTGGAAGTATTTACAATCAAAGCAGTCACCAACCAAATTTAGATACTGTGTTTCGTCTTCATTGAATCCAATAAATTCTGATTCAGCTTCGATATCAACCTCAAAATCATCATCTTGGTTTAAACCAATTTCACTGCTCAGTTCCCAATTATCAGTAAACATTGGCTCTGGGTAATCGTCATCCCAGCCGGGTATGATTTCTCTAATATTAATGGTGTGCTTGGCTAGATTACGGATTGGCTTGTCCCACTCATATTCTTGATTTACTCGCTCTAACCAATTCGAGAAGCCTTGGTAAACTCGCTGAATAGGGTTCATGTTTTTTCTAATATTAATTTGATGTTCGTAGGGTGATTTTCTAATAAAAATTGTTTTTCGGCTTAAATCGCTGTGATAACTGCCATATAACCATCGTGGTTACTTCGGGGTGAGTTCCCTTAATTTGCCTCGAAAGCACCCCGAAATGCCTATATATAACCCCGAAGTAATGAACGCTTTTGGGTAGCTTCGGGGTTTACTGTACAAGCATCGTGGCTTTTTCGGGGTAATCAAGGTAAATTGTTTCAGGCACCTGAAATCTGGTATTTTAGCTAGTCCCCGAACCTGGATGTATGTACAAACAAATTTATCTTAACTCGTACACACCCCCGTCTTTAAGCACCATAATATTTGCTTGAATTAACTCATTTAATAGCTGCTTTATTTCAGGAGATTTAGCATTGGGAATACAACCTGAAGCGCGACACATTTCTACAGTAAACGTTGTTTTACCTTCTTTGTGTTTACGTCGTATCCAGGTTATCAGTTTTTGAGCATTACTCGACAATTCGTCATCGTCCTTAGTCCAGCAGTCAGAGATTATATCCCGAACTACTTTTAACTTTTCATCCTCAGCTTTGGAACTATCGACAGGTTCAGATTTGGTTGCAGCAGTTGCAGATTGATTTTTATTTAATCTCGGAACCAAACCCATAAAATATTGACCGATATAAGCAAACATTACGGGACGATACTCCGTGCGCGATTGTGGTTTAATTTTGGAGTATG